>CAYUDH010000008.1:0-26815 GCA_964443595.1 uncultured Candidatus Saccharibacteria bacterium | reverse complement strand
GCGACCTTCTGGACCACAATCAGACGCTCTAACCATCTGAGCTAATCCCACCAGATATATTGATTATATCACAATTTCAGGAAATCGGAAGGTATTTCTACCAGAAAAAGTATATTTATGAACTAAGGCTGCCGAAAGGACGGCTATTCCATATATTTGAAGAAGCAGAGGTAGATGAAGGCGCCCATAGCCGCACCGAGAATCACCGTTAGGATTAACAACATGACCAGAGGCACGCGCGAACGGCGGCTGGCCGGGATAATGACGGTGGGCTTAGTGGGGAGTTTTTTGCGCTCTTCTTTGCGGTCGTAGACGTTCTTGCCGCCGATCGGAGTGCTAGCTGGGCGCTCGTATAAAGTACCCTCAGAGGGGGCTTTTTTGCTGCCGAACGAGCCAGATAGCGGCCGTTTCTCGACGGTGACAGATTTGAGGAAGAAAGGCGACTGACCCTTGAGAGCGTATTTGTTATTATCGGGAGCTTTGGTTTCTGCATCATTAGGCTGAGAAGCGGCGGTCTTGGGCTGGTAATCTTCAATAACCGGCAGGTCTTTGGGCTTGGTAGCTACCGGTTCGTCGTCCATTAGGCCGTAGATCTCGACTGGCGGCTTTTTGCTGGGCGTGGAGCTCTCGAAAGCGCTATAACTCACGGGCTGGACTTCTGGCGCAGCGGTAAAGCCCTTAGGGGCAGCCCGGAAGCGCCGCTTGACAGAGTCTAGGGGTAGACCATCGGCGGTTTTAGTTGGCCGAGGCTTCGGTGCGGGCCGGCTAGGTGCGGTAGGGCGAATGATATCTTGCATTAAACCACGCGGAGCGCGCATTTTGGGGCGTGGCACGGTTTTGGGCGGAATGGTAGTGTTCTGGTGAGTGGTCTGCTTGACAGCTTGCTGCATGACGCGCAAAGTTTCGGCGGTTTCGGCATTCATCTGGGGTTGGGCGGCAGCTGGGGCTGACTGAGCTGACTTGCGACTAGTTAAGAGCTGAGATAATGCAGTGCTACCCTTTTGACCGTTCAGGCTTTTGCCACGGGCGGCGGGCTTGATAGTGTGAGGCGCGGAAGCGGCAGGGACTTTTTTAGGACCAAGCTTGAGAGAAGTCTTGATGACGGAAGGGGGGACCTGGGCGGGGGCTTTGGGGGTGCGTGGCTGCATGGTAGGGGCGAGCTTCTGGGCGAGCGGATCCATGGCTTGGCTCAAATCTTCTGGCATGGTGGGCTGCTCAGCTGGGGCCGCTCTTAGCACTCCAGAGGCTGATGGCCGCTCCATCTCGATGCGACGCTTGCTGGCGTGTTGATGGAGATTGGCGGCTGATTTCTGGTCGCCGCCAGCTGCGGCGTTAGAATTGATGATTTCTTTGGCGGATTTGGCCAAATAGCTGCTTAACCGCTTATCGGCGTCTTGGGCGTACATGGCGTTAATGGCATCTTTGGCTGAGCGCACTGGGGTGACCTTGGCGGATGTACTGAGGGCCTGCTCAGCTACAGCCTGCTCGCGGGCTGCTTCTAATTTTGACCTCGAATCCGCATTGTCACCCATGGGTTATGATTGCACCTTTTTTGCAATTTCGACAATTTCGACAAATTGATCAGCAATTAAGCTGGCTCCGCTCATGGCTAAACCATTTACTCCTGGGATAGTCAAGTAGGCACCGGCGTTAGACGGGTTGATGCTACCACCGAAGAGAATTGGCATATTGTCAGCGATCTCCGAACCATAGACTTCGGATAGATTCCGGCGGAGGAACTTCACGGTGTCGGAAACTTCTTCGGGGCTGGCTAGGTGCGCTTCCTTGGTAGTGCTGATAGCCCAGACTGGGTCGTAAGCGATGATGATTTTGTCTAAATCTTCGCGTGAAACTTCGGACAGGCCGCCGAGGAGCTGGTCGCGCAAAACTTCGCGAGCTTCGCCAAAGGCTTTCTCTGTATTAGTTTCGCCAATGCAGAGGATGGGGCGGATTTGATTGCGAATGGCGGCGGCGACAGTAGCACGGATGCGGCGATCGCTCTCGCAGAAGAGCTGCCGGCGGTCGGCATGACCAACCAGACAGTAATCGACAATGCCACGGAGCTGAGTACAAGAAACTTCCCCCGTGTAGGCACCAAAATCGTGCGGATTAGCGGTCTGGGCAGCTAAGCGGATTTTTTTACGATCGACCTGCAAAGATAATGGTTGCAGGGCAACGAAAGACGGCGCCACGATTACCTCCACGTCGCGATACGCGCGAATCCGCTGGGAAAGTTTATGAAGATAGACGGAAGATTCTCCAACGGAAAAGTTCATCTTCCAATTGCCCACAATATACGATCTCATACATCAATTATATCATAATAAGTTTGTGTTGTAAGACTTATTTTTGGCTAAATTCGGGCTTGTTCCATAAACATACTTTTTCTCGAGCCGCTCCGGGGCGCTCGCCCAAGTCTTAGGCTCTTCGAAAAAGATATTTATGGAACAGTCATTCTAGCTATATAGAATGACGGGATAACCCCTCTAGCATAGTCGCCCTGGACAAAATTGCAAAAGTGTGGTATAATGGAAAGATAGACCTATTTAGCGCCAATTACTCCTAAAATTCCGCGCAAGGAGTAGAGCGTATCCTCATGCGAGCGCACGGTAACAGTATCGAATCCCATTTGGACGACAGGGTAGTCGTTCCCTCCCGGCTGCGTCATGTCGCCAAAATATAGAACTTCGGACTTGTCAACTTTTAGCTCCTCGAGGAGATGAGTCATGCCGAATTCTTTGTTCATGCCGGGCGCGGCGACGTTAATAGAGGTGGTGCCGCCGATTTCGTAGAGGAAATTAGGCAATTTTTCTTGACATTTGGCCACGATGGCCTGGCGTTTTTTGGTGTCTGGATCCCAAGAATATTTGACATCAGTACTAGCCTTCTGGCCAAGGGCAGAAAAAGTGACCTGGGAGAGGCGATTCTCAATAATTTCATCGCCAGGAGCTAATTTGTCGGCTTCCCAGTAGCCTAATTCACGGGCGGATGCTTCGAGGACTGTTGTGATTTTTACAACATCTTCAGGCTGGAGAGGATAGTTATAGATTTCTTGCCAGTCACCATCCTGATATTTGTAATATTGAGTACCCTGAGCAACAAAGAGGTGTAAGTGCGCCAGCTGCGCGTCGGTAGCGCCAGCCTCTTTTAGCCGGTTGACAATCTGAATCAGAAACTGCTCGAACTTTTGCCCAGAAATGGGACAGACTTCAAAATAATCTAGGCACTTTGTCAAGACGCTAGCCATCTCGGGCGGAATCGGGGTCTTGGCGACATTGAGCGTCTGGTCGATGTCAAAGGCGAGGACTTTTTTGATAATTTGGGGTGCTTGGTGCATAAAATCTCCAGTTAGTTACTCTTAGTATACCACACTGGGTTTACATTCCGCACATCATCTGATAGGATAGAGATATGGCGAAAGGCTAGCACAGCTAAAGGTCGATACCAATAGCAATTAATCCTAGTAGAGAGGCCACGTATGCGGTTAATCACTTCGGAGGAAACAGTGGAGTTATATAAAACAAAAACTGTTTACAAAGAAAAAGTTACCCTCGTAATAGTAAACGAGGAGTAACAAACCAATATGAGGCTATTCTAGCAAATTAAGCAAAAGTTGTCAACCTTTCGCCTGATTTTAGAAAATAAGATATAATATAAGCTATGAAGTTATCTGAAGAATTGCTCTGGCGTGGCTTTCACGCCGAAACCACTATCAAAGACCCCAGCGAGCTCGATACGCGGGCTTCAAAGAAATTCTATTGGGGTGCCGATCCATCAGCTGATTCCCTGACGATTGGCAATCTAGCAGCGCTAATGATGTGCGCATGTTTCGTGCGGCACGGCTATCAGCCGTATCTCTTGGTAGGCGGGGCAACGGGCCAGATTGGTGACCCGAAGGATAACGGCGAGCGCGACCTCAAGAGCCTAGACGAAGTTGAGCATAATAAGGCCTGCATCAAGAAGCAGGTGGCCCGAGTGATCAGAGATGATGCAGCCGTCATGGTGGATAATTATGACTGGTTCAAAAATATTAATTATCTAAGCTTCTTGCGCGAGGTAGGCAAAGCCTTCTCAATGACACAGCTGCTAGACCGGCAGTTTGTGCAGAATCGGATTGGCGAAGGTGGTAGCGGGATTAGTTATGCGGAGTTTTCCTACACTTTGATTCAGGGGTACGATTTCTTGTACCTGTATCGTAAATATGGTATTGATTTGCAGCTCTGTGGAGCGGATCAGTTCGGCAACTGCTCGAGCGGGATTCATCTGATTAAGCGGTTAGAGAACGGCACGGCGGATGCTTGGTCGACGCCATTGATTATTGACCCAGTGACGGGGCGCAAGTTTGGCAAGTCAGAAGGTAATGCGATCTGGCTAGACCCGAAGAAGACTTCGATTTTTGAGTTTTATCAGTTCTGGCTGAATCAAGCGGATAGCGCCGTGGAATACCTGCTAAAGGTTTACACCACTTACGAGAAGGAAGAGGTGGAAAAAATTCTAGCTGAGCAGGCCGAGCACCCAGAGCGGCGAGCGGCGCAGAAGGCTCTAGCTTACGGCGCGACAGAGGTAGTACATGGTCACGAGAATGCCGAGGCGGTAGCGGCCTTGACAGAGAGGCTATTCGGTGAGGATTTGAGCAGCCTGAGTGGTGAAGAAATTGCGGAATTTGGTGAGTTTTTGGCTGGCGCTGAGCAGGGAGTGAAGCTGTTTGATGCGCTGGTGGCGACCGGCCTGGCTTCGAGCAGGAGTGAAGCGCGCAAGTTGGCTGCGGCGGGCGCAATCACGGTAAACGGCCAGAAGGTGGCTGAAGATACCGAGATTAAGCAGATTGCCCTGCTGAAGCGTGGTAAGAATAAGTTTGCCGTGGTAAAATAGCCTTGCAATCTAATGCTCCATACGAAGAACCCTAGAGCATAATGGAAAACAGCCGCCCGGTTTGGGCGACTGTTTGGGTGAAATTAGTCGGTTTGATAGGCCGAACCGATGGCGTCAGGATCGAGGTCATTGAAATGGCTCGGTTCGGTACTGCGGCCTGCAAGAGTATAGCTGTAAATGGCGTGAATCTCGCCGTCTTCGTGAGAACGGCAGTCGATATTAGCATCACCGCTAACGAACTGGCGCTTGCCGAGGTGCCAAAACTTGGGCTCGGCAGTCATGATGCGCAGGATGCTGATGTCCCAGCGACAAGGCTGCGCGGGGCGAGCCGTCCAGCCAGAATGCGTCCAGTTGCCGACTACTCGACAATCAGAGCGTAGCATAGTATCAACCTGGCCACCGGAGGCTTCGGCCTTGAACCAAAGCTGGCTAAAATTCTTGCCCAGCTCAATCAGGCCACGCTTATTGGGGTCCCGGATGTAGTAGTAGTTGATACACAGAGCTACTGGGGTGACCGTAAGCCCATATGGAAGCCAGCCATCTTTGGCATAATCGCCGCTAAGCAGCGCCTGGACGTTCTCCGCGCGAAAAATGGAGGCATTTTCCAAAATCTCCAGGGGATTATCGGCGACATAGATGCCGATTTCACTAACCGTGTGTCGCCAGAGCTTATCTGGGACGATTTGAGTGCCGAGTCTGATGCGCTCGAGGTTAAGATCTAATCGCGGAGCGTTGGTCAAGCTCGTTGCCGACCTGGGCGGGCGCAGAGTGATGCTGAGCCCTTGCCTGAAACTAAGCGTGATCGTGGTGTTCAAACATACCCCTCCTTCAAATTCCACAAAATTAAAGAACTGTGGGTCTAGCTTTTGACGATGGTTGAGGGCAGGATTCTAGACCTGGTACCTCAAAATCAACGCCTCTGGCTAGGCTTACTACTATATTAGCACAGTTACTTGATTTTGTCAATAGCGGAATGGGTTGTGGTGGTTGGGCACTCAGCTCTTTCCTGGGGTCGCTCCGGGGGTGCATATTCGTGAAACGACTGCCGCAATCAGTATGAGACTGCGAAAGGGCCTAGCTCTGGGGTTGGCGGCAAGTTTAGAATTGACTTAAAAATGACGGCGTTCAGGCTAATCTCCCCTTTGGCGGGGGCATCGAGGTGACAAAAATGTTATTTTATATCCATAATAAACATGGTATAATAGAGGTATGAAAACTGCGAATGATTCACGAAATCGCTCGAACAAACGGACAAGTTTTGGGGCGTATTCTAGTTTAGTGGGGCAGAAGAAGGCGAGCAAAAAGTCTTCTAAGTCGGAGCCGAAGCTCGCGCCGCTGCCAAAGGAACAGCCAGCGCGGTTTTTTGCGCATTTTCGGTGGGAACGGATTAAGGCCTACTGGTTCTCGAAGGCGGGGTTGAAGCGGATTGGCAAGATTTTTGCGGCCTGTATCTTGATTGGAATTATTTTTGTGGGGGCGCTGTTTGTTTACTACAAGAGCCAGCTGAAGGAGATTCAGCTGAATGATTTGACGATTTCGGAAACGATTAATACTTATCTGGACCGGAATGGAGTGGTGCTCTGGGAGGATAAGGGTACTTCTGACTACCGCTTGGTGGTGGCGGAGGACCAAATTTCGCCGTATGTGCGCCAGGCGACGGTGGCGCTGGAAGACCGGCATTTCTATACACACCCGGGAATTGATATTATGGGCCTGATGCGGGCAGCAGTGTCCACCTTGACGGGCAAAGGTGTGCAAGGTGGCTCGACGTTGACGCAGCAGCTGATTAAGCAAGTCTATTTCTCGGACGAAGCAGCTTCGGCGAACCGTGGTGGGCTTTCGCGTAAGATTAAGGAACTAATCCTGGCGGTCGAGCTAGAGAAGATGTACAGCAAAGAGCAGATTATTACCATGTACCTCAATCAATCGCCATACGGTGGGCGACGGAATGGGATTGAAAGTGCAGCGCAGACGTATTTTGGCAAGAGCGCGAAAGATTTGACACTGGCGGAGTCAGCCTTGCTGGCGGGGATTCCAAATAACCCAGCCGTGCTAGATCCTTATAATACTTATGGAAATGAAAGTCTGATTGCGCGCCAGCACAAAGCGCTCGATGTGATGGTGGAGATGGGATATATTTCTCAAGAAGAGGCAGACGAAGCCAAAGCCGTGCCAATCCTAGACCAGATTTTACCAGAAAGCCATCAATACACAGATATCAAAGCGCCGCATTTCGTGATGGAGGTGAAGGCGCAGCTAGAGGAAAAATACGGCATCCAGACTATGCGCCAGGGTGGTTATGTCATTAAGACCACGCTAGACTATCGCGCACAAGAGATGGCCGAGGCGGCGGTGAAGACTGGCGATGCGCTACGCTATACTAATGGTAGCGATAATATCGCGCTGGCGTCGGTGGACGTAGAAACAAGTCAAGTGATAGCGATGGTGGGCTCGGTGGACTGGAATACGCCAATCTATGGCGAGGTGAACGCAACGACTTCCGTGCTAGAGCCGGGCTCGACGATTAAGCCGATTCTAGACTATTCGACGCTGTTCTCGATTAAAGAAGGGGATATATTATATGGTCCAGGTTCGCGCTTAGCCGATGAAAATATTGATTACGTTTACTGTAACGGCAACACTGGGCCGTGCGCGATGACGAACGCGACGGGGCGGTTCCACGGTAATATTACTTTGCGGCAGTCGCTCTCGAACTCGCTAAATATTGGCGCGGTGAAAGCGCTATATCTGGCGGGAATTGATAACGGAATTGCGACGGCGCATGCGCTGGGTGATGTGTCTTACTGCCCGAATGGGGCGCCGGGGCTCTCAGTGGCGATCGGTAGCGGTTGCGGCGTGAAGGCGATTGAGCACGCGAATGCTTACGCTTCGATTGCGCGCGGTGGCACTTATAAAGATTTGGCCTATATACTAGAGGTTAAGGATAATAATGGTAAGATTGTCGAGAGCTGGCAGGATACGGCTGGCACGCGAGCGATTGATGAGCAGGTAGCTTACCTACTATCCAGCATCCTAAGCGATGCAAAATCCCGCTCAGAGATTAACTTCTTGTCACAATCGTATTCGTTTGGGTTCATCGTGCCAGGGGTCTGGACGGCAAGCAAGACCGGTACTACCACTACGACGAATAGCGCGGTGACAAAGGACTCCTGGATGGCGAGCTACTCGACAGCAATTTCGACCGTGGTCTGGAATGGTAACCATGATGGTTCGGGCCTGACGAGCAGCACTAACCAAATCGTGCGGCGGGTGGTGAATGACTACATGGAAAATGTACATAAGAATCTCTATGCCAATGAGGGCAAATGGAAGTCGGGCGATGAGCCAGTGCGCCCAGCCGGGATTCAGGAGCTGACAATTGCTGGCACAACCGACCTCTGGCCGAGTTGGTACAGCCCAGAGAAATCTGGTACCCGCAAAGAAAAAGTAGAATTTAATAAAATCAATCACAAGCGTGCTGCGGCTTGTACGCCACAAAGTTTACGCGAGGAGGTAGAAGTTTCCTTCACGGTGGACCCGGTAGCAAAGAAGTTTGGCAGGGATAAATCGGAAGTCGCCACGGTAGCTAGCCCGTATAATTATGATACGGAAGATGACTGTAGTGGCTCGGGGGTGAGTGGCGAAATTGTGACAGTAGGTGGTGGATTGGCGACAATTCAGGAGCGCACTCCAGGCATGATTACAGTGAACTTCTCGCGGTCGATGGCTAGCGACCTCCGGGATTACGATTTGTACTTTGACGGGTCGCTCAAGCGAACTGGCTCAGTAAATTCAAGCGTGCTAGATCTGGGCGTGAATCAAGCTTTGACGGGCACGGAGCAAAGGGTCACTCTGGAAATCACGGATAAGGATGGCAACGTCTACACGGGTACTTATACTCCTCTGCACGCCAGCTCCGCTCTAGATAGTGACGATTACGATTACTAGCGAAATCCCCGGCTACGGTCGGGGATTTTAGATGAAGCAATGTGGTAATTCTCGTTTCTCGGGGGGAGAGAGATGAGCTCGGCCGCTTTGCAATAATGACAAACGGTGCGGCTATTTCTGTTTCTTGATAAACTGACGGCGGCCGGAAGTAGTATGCTTAGTGGATTTGCTATTTTGGTAGCGAACTAGGCGCGCGAACATCATCACGCCAGAGGCGGTTTGGTTGAGCTTGACGAACTCGACGTCTACATCCTTGCCGATTTTATCGCTGGCATTGTCGACCACGACCATGGTGCCGTCGCGCAGATAGGCTACGCCCTGATGGGGGTTGCTGCCGGTGGTGACAATCTTGACCTGGGTGCGCTCGCCGGGCAGATACTCGGCACGGAGGGCTAGGGCTAAGACATTGAGATTAAGCACGTCGATCTGCTCGGTTTCGGCGACTTTTTGCAAATTATAATCGTTGGTGAGAATCAGGCCATGATTAGCCTTCGCCAGCTCGAGCAGCCGGTTATCGACCTGGACATGATTGAGGTCGTCGCTGAGGATAGTAGTATCGAAATACACAACCCGCTCCAGCTCGCGGACTCGCTCCAGCCCAGCGCGGGCACGGAGGCGTTTTTCCGAATCTTTGCCATCGGCCAGAAGTTGTAATTCCCTGGTCACGCTGCGAGGGATAATAATATCATCGCCGATGAACCCGGTCTGAGCCACGGCCAAGAGCCGCGGATCCATCAGAGCGGAGGTATCAACGTAGACTTTGCGCTTTTGATTTGAGTTTAAGAGTGGTTTTTGCCTGGTGCGGAGGAAAACCACTGTAGTTTCTGCCAAAATACATAGCGAAACTATTAAAATAAATAATTCCATGCTCATATTATAACACAGCTTGCCCGAGAAGCCAAGTTTGCTGTTGACAAAATTGGCTTTCTGTGCTACAATTAGGGTAATGGGGTTGGATTTTGATGCTTAAAAATCCTAGCCCGTGAGAAATTGCACCTTATTTTGAGGAAAGAAGGAATGGAAATGGCCAAACTTAAAAGCGGTAGCCATCAGTTTGCCGGACAATACGGCCAGCAGATCTGCGATTTCCTGGGTGAAGCGCAGATTAAGTACGCCAGTGGCGAGATTCGGCCGGCGACCACAGAAGGCGGTAGCTCCATGATCGTTTACGAGAATGGGATTTGGCGCTACAGCGACGTCTGGCATGGTGGTGAGCCCTACGGTGGCATCACTACCATCGCCAGAGATGGAGTCGATTGTTTTACCATGGTCTACTTTGGGCGCGTGATGCCCTACGCCGAGAAGGAGCTGGTACTGCAGGACCTGATGGAGGCGCTGCAACATCCGAACCCGGCGGCGCCCTGGCGGGGGCCGCACGAATGTGTGACAACACACGGCCTACGTTACTACAACAAATGGAGTGGTAGCGTCCGCAGGTTTTCTGGCGACGAGCGCATCATGAGCCAGGACGGCAAGAAAACTCTCTACGAGGCCAGCTACATGGGCGGCATCGTGAACCAGGATTAGCGCAAAACTGTCTAGCCGGTAAATTCAAGCGGCCGCGTAGCACAATGCAGTCCAATCGGGATTAGCCAAAAACATTCTAGTCAATGGAGTCACAAGACTATACGGAACTTCTTTCACCCAGCCAGTGGCCTCGCCGTGAGGCCACTTTTTACGGCTTAGGCGATCTGATCAACGCCGTGCTCTACGGCATAGGTATGATTGTCGTCGATGATTTTTTGGTATTTCTGGACCAGCTCTTCATTCTTCTCGAGCCGGGCGACATCCATAGCCAAGTGATAGCGCGAAGCTTCGTTGAGGCTGAGCATCTCAAAAGGCGTAGTAGTACTGCCGCGCTCCAAAAAGCCGTGGACGCGGACGCGGTTGCGGTCGGCATAGCGGCTCAGGATGCCGCGCAGGGCGTCGGGGTAGCCGTGGAAATTGGCGATAATGGGCTTATTCTTAGTAAATAGGCTGTCGAACTCGGATTGCTTGAGCTTGCGATCGGTGGTGCCGATGGCGCCGTAGGACAGAGCCATGATATTGACAAAACGGAACTTCTTGCCCGGCAAGTCTTTTTGCAGAATCTTGATAGCTTCGATAGCTTCGCAAGAAACGATGTCGCCAGCGCCGGCAAAGATATAATCTGGATTATCCTCGGAGATGAAATTAAGAATGCTAGCACCGCCATCATGGTATAGAGCATCGGCCTGATGCGAATCAATCCAGCGCGGCTGGTCGGTCTTGTTAAACGTTGTAAGATTCACGACATTTTGGCTTTCCATCATGTAGATGAAGGCAGACTCGGCAGCAACGTCGTCGATTGGGAAGAAGCAGTTGGCTTTGTTGCTGGGATTAGCGAGGAGCAGAGAGATGAGCGAAGGCGACTGATGGGTGAAGCCATTATGATCCTGGCGCCAACAAGTGCTAGTGGATAAAAGATTTGCAGCAGGAATATCGGGGCGCCAGCTGACTTTATCGGACTGCTGCAAGAATTTGATATGCTGCATCACTTGGGCGGCGATGATAGTAAAGAAAGCCTCGTAGCTGGTCATGGCGGCCGGCTCGCCGTTCATCAGGTGCCCAGCCATACAAGCAAATAAGGTGTTCTCGGAAAGCATCTCGACTATGCGGCCATTGGCGCTCTCGGGCAAATCCCAACTTTCCTGCGGTAGTTCCCAGGCGCGGCTGGAAACTTCGAAGACTGCGTCGAGCTTGTTGCTGGTGGTTTCGTCGGGAGAAAAGAGGTAAAAGTCTGGATGGCGCATCATATAGCTAGCCATAGCGGCACCAATGCGCTTGGCGGGAGAAAACTTTTCGCTACCGGGATTTTCTACTACATCAATCATATTGTAAACCCTTTCTCTGGACTGAATAATTCTGCAAACTGATAGCTCTTCAGCCAGTCCGATAGCTGGCCCAGCTCGATGGGGTCGGTCTTGACATCAGGGAGCGGAATCTGGTGGGCGAGGTAGTTGCCAGCGACTTTTTTGCCATTGACCTCTTTCGGACCGGTAGCGCCTTTCTCGGTCTGGAGGATGAGGAAGGGATGCTTGACCTGCTCTGCTTCCCTTAGGCGCCCCTGGAAGACTTCGGGTGAATCGCCCGCAATCCAGAGTGGCGTATAGCCGAAGCCACGGATCAGTTCCTTGAGCTCGCGCTCGGATTTGCGGCCATACAGAGTGGGGCCAGAAATCTTGTAACCATTGAGATGTAAGATCGGGATGACTTTGCCATTATAGATATTGCTGCCGACAGTCTTGACGAGGTTAAGCGAAGCAAGGGCGGTGGCAGTCTCTAGTTCCCCGTCGCCGAGCAGGACGGCAATGGTCTTCTCGGGGTGCCCAAGAGCAAGGCCGTAAGCGGCGCCGAGCGCATAGCCTAGCTCGCCACCTTCGCAGATGACGCCGGGTGTAATAGGGTTGGCGTGCGAAGGAAAGCCGCCCGGCCAGGAAAAGTTCTTGCAGATGTACTCGATACCCTGCATGTCGCGAGTGGCCTGAGGGTCGACTTTCTCGAGGTCGCCGTCAATGAATAAATTGGCCTGGAGGGCCGGGAAACCGTGCCCGGGGCCGAGGATGAAGTGAAAATTCTCGCGCTCGCGCTGGCTCTTCTCGGGGACGAAACCAGTGTCGACCTTGGCGGCAGCGCTCTTGTTCAGGCTGTCGATGACATCTTGGAATTTGCTGGCTTTTTGCTCGGATGAGTTGTCTTTGGGCTCGGGGCAGAAATAGGCTCGGAGATTGGCGTAGGCGACATTGATACCATGGCAAGTACCCCAGTGACCAAGCAGGCGTGGCTTGATGTCGTCGGGGCTTAATTTTTGCTCAAGCAAGAAGTTGCGCTGCAGGAAAAGCTGCGCCACCACGAGATAATCGCACGCGCGCACGCGCCGACTAATCTGCTTGAAATCAATACCTCCGTCACCGTTCATGGTTTAATTATAGCATAGAGTTGGGGAATTGGGGAAGAAAAACTTGGCTATTCGATGAATAGCCCTTGACTTTTGCCGCTCTATGGCGTATAATGAGGGTATATTTGGGAATACCCACAATACCCCTAATCGCAAGGTTAGGGGAGTACTATTTGTAGAGGTTTAGAAAGCCAGCCTTCACCTTATCGAGATCGGATTTTGGCACTTGACCCATTTTCTCGTTTAGCCTGAGCACGCTAATCACTCTAGCCTGGCCAACTACCGCCGTTTGTATCTTATTTTGGAATTCAAAGTTGATGTACCATGAACCTTCCTTCTGCTTTGAAGTGAGCGGAACTGCCATAAAGCCAAATTTGCTGAGCTTCTTCAGAACTAAAACGGGGCGAGAATACCGCTTACCCTTCCCACTGATTTCTACGCCGACATTGGTTCCCACTCCGCACCACCAAACTTCGCCCTCATTAATCGTGGGGTATTTGTTAAATTTATCCATTTTCTTTTTTAGATTAATCCAGCCATCAAAGTCTTTAACAAATTCTTTTTCCATATAGTTCATTATAACATATTCTGGCGGAAAAACTAGACTTGTGTAAGCATAGGTTAATTGGTATAATGGAGGTGCACACAGTCCAAAAAAGCGATTTAGTTTTTATTAGATAATTCAGTCGCGCTTAGAAATGGCACCATGTAGGGGCCAGGAAGCACGGTTGAATTCTCTAAATTCGCTTTGTGGACTGTTGTGCACTCCTCGTGGTGCCATTTTTGATAGAAAATACACATATATTATATATGCAGTATGTGTGTTGTTTTGTGAATCAAAAATAGGCTGCCTTCTGAGGAAATGTATATACTTATCAAACCAAAAGGAGAGCCAAATATGCGTCACAGGCTACAACGTAAGGTTTTTGATGGGAAGAAATCTCCGCAAAAATCTAGATCTTCATCAACTTTTACAATCGGTAAGAATCCTCGTCTTGCCAAGCATAAGCTTCATAGTAAAAGTACTTATTTCTACCGATGGGGTTCTAGGAAATGTGATAGTGGGGATGCTTCAGGTTCTTCCTTGGCATCTTTCCAACGACATCCGGTGGGCCTCTGCTTATTGCGAGCAAATTGCAAATCGCAAGACACCTACTTGCGCAATGCGCACCCGGCCCAGCCGGAAGACGATGCCTTACGGAAAGATTGCCGACGGAAGAACTTAGGGAAAGCCTCTCGATTAACTTATCTTGTGCCCAGTGTCTGCGCTTTGGCTCTCCTGATTGGTGGAATAATCTGTATCAACCCAACTTTAGATAATAGCAAGGTATATGCTGAAGAATTAGACTTCAACACTACCAATACCAATAGTACTAATGCCGATTTCGGCATCATGCCAACTGCCAATAGCCCCGCTATTAATCTGACCATTGCCCCAAATACCAATGATAGCACGAACTCCAATGTTACCGCTGGCGAGGTAGCTTATTTTAGTAGTACCGTTACTGTAGGAGGTAGTAATATAGCTCAGTATTCCTTATCATTAAGTACGCCCAGTGGAAGTAGTGGCAATCTCGTAGGCCAGACTAATCCTTCGGTTATGGTCGGTAAGGTGAATGCCGGTACTGCCCCGTCTAATTTTAGTGATAATACCTGGGGCTATGCTGTAAGTAATACCGTCAATACCAATAAAACTGCCATGAGTTATAGTCCAGTGCCATCTGGAAATAATGGAGGCGCTGCTAGCCATCTCGCTTTCAGAACAGGTCTTTCCGGCACAGTGAATGACAGCTACAAGCTAGTCTTTGCCGCGAAACTCGGTAGTAATATGCCGGTAGATCACTATAGAGCAGATGTTTATATATCCGCGGTAGGCAATGCGGAAACCGTAGCCGGGCTTGGTTTTACTGGGGCAGGTAAGACGATTTATACCATGCAAGATATGACTACCGAAATATGTCGGGGAGCTACCGATACAGATACACAGCATCAGCTTATTGACGTGCGGGACAGTAAGGTTTATTGGGTGGCAAAGCTCAAGGATGGCAATTGTTGGATGACACAAAACTTGGACTTCGATGTTACGGAGGTGCTTGATCCCTCAACAACCGATGTACCAACAATCAAAAATAGTGGGGCTACTAAGATACTTTCAGTATCAAATTGGACACCGCCATCCAATAATGCCTACACTTATGGCGCTTATTATGATCCGGGGAATTATTATTATACGAATAAATCCCGCGGCAGTGTGGAATGTCGTAGCACCGTAGGCTTTGCTCAGTGTCTTGATGCAGGCTTTGCGACCTCCTACGCCGATAAACATTACCATATTGGAAATTACTATACGTTCTATACTGCTACGGCAATGTCTGGTGACGTTACTTCTAGCATCTGTCCAAAAAATTGGCAACTGCCGAAGAGTGATAATAATGCTGGTGTTAGCGGTTCATTTGCGCGTTTATTAAATGCATACGGCCTATCTCAACAGGTTTCGGTGAGCGGTTATTCAATTTATGATGCCCCACTCTACTTTGTGTACGGCGGAGCAATTACTAGCGGTCAGATATATAATGCTGCTCTTTCTGGTTTCTATCGCTCTCTCGCCTTTTCAGCTGGTACTCTCACCTTTGATACATCAGTACGCATCACAGACTCTACTCCAATGTATGGCACGTCTGTCCGCTGCGTAGCGAAATAGACTCGCTGACATATTTTAGGGGCGCACGCAAGACTCTACCTGCGGGTAGAGTTTTGTGCTGGCTGATGGGAAATTTGGCGAGAAAATGAGCCGCGGAGAAGCCTGAGAAGGCCATTCTCGCTCTAGGCCTTGCTTCAACCAAGCTTTTATCAAAAACGCGTTAAAAGCTCAAAAACAGGCTTTAGACGCGAAAATAAACTTAAAAATTATCCCAAAATCGCCCTAAACTCACCAAAAATCGCTGAAATTTGACATTTTTTGGTAAATATGGAATAGAAACGGCGTACTTGACTAGTTGGTTATTTCTTGGCGGTTTTTTTGACCTTGACCATGGCGGCGCGGACGACGTTATTGTCGTAGAGATAGCCGGGGCGTAAGGTTTCGGCGATGACTTCGAGGTCGCCGCCTTCGTCTTCGACGGAAATGGCTTCGTGGAAGTCAGGATTAAACTCGGTACCGACTCTAGAGTCAATCTTGACCAAGCCAAGGGATTTGAGGGTCTTTTGGAGGTTCTTTTCTAGTGGTTTCAGCTCGTCGGGATAAGCGGCGATGGCGCGGTCGATGTCGTCAAGCATGGGGAGAAATTTCTCCACGGTGACATACTTGGCGGCAGCCATGGCTTGGAGCTTCTGGGCTTCGACTTGCTTGCGGAAGTTCTCGAAATCGGCGCGGGTGCGCTGCAGATCGTTCGTAAGCTCGTTAATTTTCTCGTCGGCGGTAGGCTCCAACACATCCTCTACGAGCTCGGCCATTTCTTGTTCATCAACTTTCTTTTCTTTCATATAACTCCTTTATTTTAATGCCAAAGTTTCTTCTAAAACGTTCCCGGCGTGACGCACGAGCGACATGACGCGGCCGTAATTCTGACGGGTAGGGCCGAGCACGCCGATGTAGCTGCGGTCAGAATAGGGCGAGCGGAAACGGCTGATAATCAGGGCGACCTGAGAGGTCTTGCCGATGGGGTTCTCCTGGCCGATGAAAATATTGAGTGGCTGACCAGGAGCGGCTTCGCGAAGCCAAGGCTCGAGGTTGTCAAGTAGCTTGGCAACGGCGCGGACGCGCTCATTATCCATAAACTCGGGCTGAGTGAAAAGCCGAGAGATGCCAGAGATATAGAGCTGCTCGCCGATGGTGGCAAGGCCGAGATTGCCAGTGAGCTCGACTAGAGAATCGACCACGGTGCGGATGGCGAAATCCGCCCGCATCTCGGAGTTCACGCGGGCCTCGAGGACACGGTTCTCACGAGTAGAGGAGCTAACGTCACGGCCAGTACCGGCAGATAGGAGAGCTTGGTTCTCTAGGGCCTCGGGGCGCTCGGCGATAGTATTGACATAATAACGATACCCGGCATCGGTGGGGACACGACCGGCCGAAGTGTGCGGCTGCGCGATGTAGCCCAAAGATTCTAGCTGCGCCATCTCGGCCCGGATGGTGGCAGAAGATACCTGAAAAAGTTTGGCCAAAGTAACACTGCCGACTGGCGTGGCAACCTCGGCATATTCTTCGATAATAGCGAAGAGGATGGCTTCTTGTCGCTGCGTTAAGTTCATAACTATATTGTAACAAATTAGCACTCATTATGCAATAGTGCTAAGAGGTGCCGATGGACTGATTCCATAAATACACTTTTTCTTGGGCCGCTCCGGGGCGCTCGCCCAAGTCTTAGGCCCTGCGAAAAAGGTATTTATGGAATGACCGTCTTACTCGTACGGCACTACAGGGCGAGATTTAGATATAGCCACTGTTGCAAATAACTGATATAATATAGACATGGACACCCAGATTCAACAAATCAAAGCTTGGCTTGGTATTGGTAGTATTAATATTTTCGGGCTGCCGATGAGCGGTAAAGATACCGTAGGTGTGCAGCTGGCGGAAAAGCTGGGGGCGAAGTTCTTGTCTTCGGGCATGATTGTGCGGGCGATGGAGCAAGCGACTGGGCAGAACTTAACTGGCAAGGGCGAGCTGATGCCATCAAATATCTTTTATGACTGGGTCTTGCCGTATTTTGAACGCGAAGAGCTATGGAAATATCCGCTGATTTTGTCATCCATCGGGCGGTGGAGTGGCGAAGAAACCGAAGTAATGACAGTAGCGAAGAATAGCGGCCACACAATTCGGGCGGCGATTGAGCTGCAACTTTCTGACCAAGATGTAGTAGAGCGATGGGAAGCAGCGAAAATCCTGGGGGATCGGGGGCTGCGCCAGGATGATGCTGACCCGGAAGTTTTCCAGACGAGGATTCGTGAATATCATGAGAAGACTTTACCAGTGCTGAAACATTATCAAGAGTTAGGGCTTTTGATTCCGGTGGCGGCGAACTTTCCGCGTGAACAGGTGCTGGCGAATGTGATTGAGGCGCTGGCCAGCTTTGCGAGCCGCACGCAGAATTTCTCGCCGGAATTGTAAAACTACATAGACTAATCCGAGTAGTGCAATGAGCAGGACAATTCCCAGGCCAACGAAGCTGGTCTTGTCACTTTTGACGGTTGGGGTTACGGCATAATCGGTGCCGTCATTGCCGCTGGTGGATTTGATTTTGCGACAGCGGTTGGTTTCGGGATTTCTTTCGTAACCGGCGGCGCATTCTTTGGTGGTGGCGGAAGTAGTGGTGATTTTCTTACAACGATTAGTCAAGGGATTACGATACTGACCGGCCGGACAAGCGGCCAGAGTAGTTGACGTGGCGGTTGCAATCTTTTTACAACGATTAGTGAGAGGGTTACGATATTGACCGGCAGGGCACTCGGCTAGAGTTTTGGTTTTGGTAGTAGATTCTTCTGCCGCTTCGTCCGAAATGACGGGAGCTTTGACGCAGTTGCCAGTGGCTTCGTTAATAATCTTCCCTGCTTCGCAGTTCCGGAACTTTTGGAACTGATTGGCTTGACCGGGCGTGATAGAATAAGTAATTTCCCAAGATTCGTTGCCATCGACATCGACAAACTTAGCGAAGCTAGTAGAGGATTTTTGACCTTTAGGATAAGCAATCTCGTCGATGACTTCGCCATTTACATCAATGAGGCCGAGGATAAGTGGCTTAGTAGGATTTTTAGTTAAAGCAAATTGACCGTTGGGGTGGTAGGCATAGTAGCCGCCAGACAGAACTTGGCCGGTGAGCTGATATGACTTATTCTTATAACTAATTTTGCAGCCATCCAAAGGAATATCGGCATCAGTGGGGTTAAAAAGTTCGATAAATTGCTCGGATTTATCTGTAGCGTAATAAGTGAGCAACTCGGAAAACTCAAGGCCAAGACACTGCGGCTCGGAGAGCTCATCATCGGGCGAAGGCTCGTCGGTTGGAGGCTCGGGTAAATCTAGGTTAGGCTGATCGGGGTCAATGGCGGGAGTTTCGTACTCGTCCGCTATGACGAGTTTGAAAGTGCCTTTAGTTAAATCGCGGACAATAGTCTGGCCTTCGTCTTTGATTCTCCTGATGCAATCGCCAGAATCTTTCGCGGTGGTCCAGCAAACTTGGTCGACTGGCTCTGCACTATCACTAGAGAATAATTCTAGTTTACCATAATCTTGCGCTAGACCGTGAGTGCCGAGTTTATAACTAAGGTCAAAATCGGTTTCGGGAGATTTATCGAAGCGGAAAAGGAGATGCTTGCCGGTCAGAAAACTATTTTCTGGAAAAGTAAAGATAGTACTGGGCTTTCCACTACCCGTATATACTAACCGATAACCGGCAAGCGCAAATGGAGCGTTGGTAAGGTTCAGCAGTTCAATAAACTCCCCAACGTCAGAGTCGGTCCCGACACTGTAGCCGGGATTGAATGCTTTGATAATCAAATCGGAAGTGAAATCGTAAAGAGGAGGCTCATCACCAGAATCTGGCAATGGTGCGCTGGGAGTTTCTGATAAGTTATCATTCGTGGTCGTAGTAGTCGTGGAATCAGTTTCCGCGGAAAGTGGACTGACGACTGAGTTTGGCGCGACACCAAAACTGCTGAGCAGCAAGATTCCGGTTGATATGTAGTGCGGTAAATGGGGTATAAGTTTCTTCATAGCTCACAGCATAGCACAAAGTGATAAAAAACAACAAGCACTAGCATGATCTTTTTGGTAAAAAAATTGATTTTGGGCGAAAAAGGGAATTTTCTAGAAAAATGGCCCCCTTTTAGCGTAGCACATTTTGGCCCAGAATAACAAGCACGAGCGAGATTTTTATGAAACAAGGCACACGAAACATGCTATAATTTAATTATGGATATGCTTATTCCGATGAGTGAAGTGTTGTTGGCGGCGCTAGTACATGCGAGTTTGCAGCTGCAGCTGGGTAGTTTGCTGCTGCTATATCACTCTAGTTTGGGCAAACATGTGCGACGCAAGACTAAAACTATTGTGAGTTGCTATATTGCTGGAATTGCGACGTTAATATTCTTAAGTGTAGCGGCGATCTGTTTTATCTTTGATCGGTTCTTTGGCAAGGCATTGTTTCCGGAGGAGATTATAATTGTAGTGGGAATGCTGGTGGCGCTGGCGGTAATAGTGTGGGGATTTTATTATAAACGAGGTAAAAGTACCGAGCTATGGCTACCGCGGACGATAGCAAGGTTTATTGATAAGCGCGCGAAAGAAACTAATAGTAATACGGAAGCGTTCTCGCTGGGAGTTTTGACGAGTCTGGCGGAAATGCCATTTACGCTGGTGCTATTTATCGTGGCGGCAAACAGCATTCTCAAACTACCGGGGCTTTGGCAGATTGCAGCGGTTCTAATCTATACGCTTATTGCAATTATTCCGCCAATACTACTGCGGATGGCAGTGCGCAAAGGCGAAACAATCGCCAATATCCAGCGTTGGCGGGTAAAACACAAGACTTTTATGCGAGTGATTTCTGGAGTGGGATTCTTAGTATTAGGATTTTTCTTATTCGCATTTGAGGTATTAGCATGATGAAGAAAACTGCACCAAAGCCAATTGTTTTTAACGAAAAAGAGCTACAGCAAGATTTGATTCATAGTGCAAAGGCGCTGGGCATATCGGTGGCGGTGGCGGAAGCGATTAGTATAAAAATTGCAAAGAAAGTTGCAGAACGATTATCGAAGCGCGCGGCCGTCACGATGGATGATCTGAACCGGTTTATCGCCACCGAAGCAGAAAAATATAGCAAGGATTTGGCTTATGTTTATAAAAATCGTGGTAAAATAATATAAAAGTAGTGGGTTGAAAAAATGAGTAAAAAATATGATTACGAGTATGTAGTGATTGGAAGTGGCGCAGCTGGGAGCGCAGCGGCATTAGCGGCAGCGGGACTGGGGGTGCATACAGCAATTATTGAGTCGGATAAGTGGGGCGGCTCGACTTTGAATTACCGCGATGTGGCCTATGGTGCGGCGATGAATTTCGCGGAGCGTTATGCCAATGCAGTATATGGATCGCGTTTTGGTATGTCGAGCTCGACTTTGCGTTATAATTATCCCACGGTGCTGAACTGGCAAGCAACCGCTGTGCGCCGAGCGGGTGGCGGCAACCATAAGACTTTTGAGAATGCGGGGATTGATTGCTATAATGGCTTTGCAACTTTTATTAGCCCGCATGAAGTAGTAATAGATGATACGCAGATTAGCAGCGAAAAGTTTTTGATTGCGACGGGAAGCAACTTAATCCCACGAGGAATTGCGGGGGTAGATACGGTGAGCTGCTGGACACCGGATACCGTGCTGAGGATGCCAAAATTACCAAAAAATATGCTAATTGTGGGCGGCGGATCGACCGGCTGCGAGATAGCGGAATATTTCGGAGCGCTGGGCGTGCAAGTTTTGATAGCGGAGGCAGATGAGCGTTTGTTGCCAAAGGAAGACCCAGAAGTAAGCGTAGTGATTGAGGATTTCCTGCACAAGCGTTTCCAAGTGGAGATTTTGACTAATTCGCGCGTAGTGGCTCTGGAGCAAGATCTGAAGGGCAAGCAAGTTATCTTTATCCGTGATGGTCAGGAAAAGTCAGTGCGAATTGACGCAATTGTGCTAGCGGTGACGCCAGAGCCAGCGATCGACCTGGGTCTAGAAAACGCTGACGTGAAATACAGTTACACGGGGATTAAGGTAGACAAAGGCCTAAAGACTAGTTGTAATCATATTTGGGCGGCTGGTGATGTGATTGGCGGAGAAAGCTCGACCGAAAAGGCAGCTTATGAAGCGAAGCTCGCCACGTCTAATGCACTGAAAAAGGCAGGCAATCTAGTGAACTATACTGGGTTCGTACGGATGACGGATACTTTCCCGCAGGTGGCAAAGGTGGGCTATAATGAAGTCGAGCTGGGCCCAGAGGCTGAGAAGCGTAAGGTTTCTATCATTCCGATTGATACGGTGAGCGCGGCTAATACAAGTGATTTCCGGGATGGATTCGTAAAAATGTCGGCGGATACCAAAGGGCAGATTATTGGGGCTACGATTGTAGCACCGCACGCGGATTTGATGATTCAGGAGATTTCTCTTTGTATTCGCACGGGTATGCGGGTGGCGGAAATTGCAGCAGCGCCGCATGTGGCGACGAGCTGGAATGAAGCGATTCGGATCGCAGCGCGCGAGTTAAGCTAATAATTATCCGCTGGTCTAGCCGATGGCTTGGTAGGGTGACTAATTCCCTGGGTCTAGGACTCGGGGAATTTTGGAGCGTGCGTATTGCTGACAAGTGTGATAAGCGGAGTTGCAATATATATTATTGTACAATAGTGCCGGACTGGCGCGCGAGAGCGGCTTCGAGATTGGACGGGGCGGCGATAATACCGATGCCACCTTTTTTGGCGAACTGGGTGATAGCCTGAATCTTGGGCAGCATGGAGCCGGCGGCAAAGTGCCCAGCAGCGATGTAGCTCTCGACTTCTTTGGGGCTGAGCAGGCCGAGGGCGAGCTGATCAGGTTTACCGTAATTAATATAAGCGTTTGGGACGGCTGTGACGGACACGAAAATGTCGGCTTTGACGAGCTCGGCTAGTTTGGCGGAGGCGAGATCTTTGTCGATAACGGCGTCGACGCCTTTGAGCTTCTTCAGGACCTTGGTGCGGACGACTGGAATGCCACCGCCACCAACCGCGATGACAATGGCGCCAGACTCGACGAGAGTTAGAATTTGCTTTTTCTCAACAATATCTATGGGTTGCGGAGATGGCACAACTCGGCGATAACCGCGGCCGGCATCCTCACGCATGGCCCAACCTTTGGACTTGGCTAGCTTCACGGCGGCTTGAGCGCTATAAAACTGTCCAATGGGCTTGGATGGGTGCTGGAAAGCCGGGTCGTGCCGATCGACGATGACTTGAGTAATAATACTAGCTACCTGTTTGCGGCGGTTCTCGGCGGCGAAAGCATTCTCCATGGCTTGCGATAGCCAATAGCCGATTTGCCCCTGGCTCATGGCCACGGCGGTTTCGAGTGGCATCGCGGGAGCGGCGGTCGTGGCGGCCGACTCTTCGTGAATCAAAATATTCCCGACCTGCGGGCCGTTACCGTGCGTGACGATAATATCGTACTTCCGAGAAAGTTTTGCGATAATCTTACCGATTTTCTCGGCGACTGACTTTTGCGCCTCGGCAGTAACTTCGCCGTTTTTCTGCAAAGCATTTCCGCCTAAAGCAATGACTACACGCAACTTGTTCATATAAAAAGTATATGTTAAAAAGTGGTTTTTGGCAACCTTATGTATTACGGTTATGCTTGACAAAAGCGCGAACCTGTGCTACAATGTAGGCAATCCGATTACAATCGGCTGGGATTTTGTTGGCTGGAGCTAATCCCCTACTCTAGAAGCCAGGCTTGCCAAGAAGCCTAAACATGTTGTTCTTATACATTTCTACGCCAGGCTGGTCGAAGGGGTCGACACCAGATAATTGCGCCGACAGAGCGCAAGCATACTCAAAGAAGTAGATCAAGGCGCCAAGGCTGCGCTCTGATAAATCGGGCATGATTACTTCGGAAACCGGGATGTCACCGGCGCGGTGCGCGGTAATGGTGGCTTCGCAGGCCGTACGGTTAATGTCGCTCAGCATACGGTCTTCGAGATATTTCAGGCCATCAACATCGGCACCAGGCAGAATAGGTATAGCATAATCAGTTGCACTAGCTTTGGCGACTTCTAAGACCGTTTCAAAAATGTCGCGTCTTCCCTCCTGGATGTACTGGCCGAGCGAGTGTAGGTCGGTCGTATAGACCACAGAGGCCGGGAAAATGCCTTGGTGATTCTTCCCTTCGGATTCGCCGAAAAGTTGCTTCCACCATTCTTCGAGATACTGCAAATCTGGCTCGAACGTGGCGAGAATCTCGAGATTGTATTTCTGACGCAAAAGCTCGGAGCGCATGGCGGCGTACTGCACGGCGGTGACGTTGCCAAGGTTAGACTCAGCGGTATAGCTAGACTTTTCTTCCCCAGCGCCAGCGAGCAGCTCATCAATATTGACGCCGGCTACCGCCAGCGGCAAGAGTCCTACCGCCGTCAAGACCGAATAGCGCCCGCCGATATTATCCGGCACGACGAAACGCGTGTAACCTTCTTGGACGGCTTCGCCATGCAGGGCGCCTTTGTTGGCATCGGTAGTAGCATAAATACGCTTCACGGCAGCCTCATGGCCGTATTTCTTGAATAACTTTTCTTTGAAAAACCGGAAAGCAATAGCGGGCTCGGTGGTGGTGCCGGACTTAGAGATGACGTTGACGGAAAAATCTGCCTCACCAATCTCGGCAAATAACTTCCCTAGAGCGCGAGGACTAAGAGAATTACCAGCGTATAGAACTTTGGTGGGGCTTTTGGGGCTCAGAGCTTCGATAATGGCGCGATGGCCAAGGTAAGAGCCGCCAATACCAATGCAGACGAGAAACTTAGAATCGCTAGCGATCTGCGCGGCGGCTTGTTTGATGGCGGATAGCTCGTCGCGACTGTAATTGTCTGGTAGTTCTAGCCAGCCGCTCATGGCGTGGTTGCGGATATTAGATAATGCAACCTCAACCTGATTGAGGTTGACTGCAATCGGTTGGTTGGTCTGGAACTTAATCATGCTATTTTTTGCCCTTTTTGATGTAAACGTCTTCTTTTTCTAGCTGTGCGCGCAGAATGTACTCTTTGCAATTGTTATCAGCATCGCAATTGGCTGGTTCGTAGCTATAAGAGCTGCCGTCGATACCCAAATTAGTACCAAACGGATCGGTAAACAGCTGCGGATCAATCACGGGCAAGTTTTCCTCGGAAATCTCGGCCGGGTAGTAACCGTCGTGGCTGGGAGAATAGTATTCTTCGAGGGCGTAATACATGGCGTTAATGGCGGTCTTGCGCTGGTCGTCGCGGTTCATGGCGTCGACGTTGGCCTTTTGGATGAAAAATAGCACTACTAGCAGCGTGGCGAAAGCCCCCACCACCATTATCTCAATCAATGTAAAACCTTTTTGCGACTTCATATATCTATATTATAGCATATCAAACTGGATAAAAATAAAAGTCCGAGTGGACTTTGTATTTTGGTAGTACCGACTGGACTTGAACCAGTGACCTCGGGCTTATGAGTCCCACGCTCTAACCAGCTGAGCTACGGTACCACACTGTCAAACGCTAACCCTGATAGCAGAATTAGCCAAAATATCGGTGATACCATGCTGGTTGGAGCGTCCCGCGCGATCTTTGATCTAACTCGGCATGCGCCTCGAACAGCCAGCTGCGCTACGGTACCACAGATATCTTTTATTATAGCACAAATATCTGGAAATGGAAGTGAAAAGCGCGAGAAAGTGGTTGATTTTCGGGAATATTATTGTTATACTTAAAATAGATGAAGGTCATCTGGGTGCTTGTAGCTGAAGATTCTCACTGCAATGTCAGCCTTCTGGCGATGTCCACTCACGCGGTGCGTCAGAGAAGACTCGTACTTGATAAAGGCCAGAATCTTGGTTCAAGATATTCCCTCATTGCGTTAACTGGAGCGTGCAGGTAGTGAGGGCGTGTTACATGATCAGATTCGCAACTGCGGATCTGATCTTTTTGAGATCATGTTCGGAAATTTCGTCTATATAATCTCTGATGCGTAGTCGGTCGACGATGCGAAATTGATTTAAGATAACGTAAACTACACTGCCAGATACCATGATGGGGCAGTAATATTGCCCGGTTTTCTTTTGAGAAGTAGTAAATGCGATAAGCACAAGCTTATCACCATATGACTTTAGTACTAATGCAGGTCTAGTGAAATGGGCACCCTTTCCGTCTTCCTCTGAGCCGATATTAACCCCGGCATATACCCAGTGAATGGCTCCTGATTTAAGCAGTTCTATGCGAGTTCCTTTTTGAACCTCTGATGCAACTTTTGCCCACTCGGCAAACTTTTTCTGATAGTTTTTCATTTTTCTAGCGTAGCACATTTGGGTTGAAAGGTACAAGCACTAGCAGGAAGTTTTGCTAATTTTGTGGCAAAAGTTCCCCACCATGAGGATAGGGAACTTTTTGGAATTCTAGTAAGTGCTGGCGGTGAGGGTGACGGTAGTAGAATAAGTCCCCCGCGGAAGTTGTGGGCTGATACCTACACCGACTTTGAGGGTGAGTGGGTTGTTGGCGGCGGTTTGACTGGTCAAAGCTTCGGGGCCGGCGGATTTGTAGAAGACGATCTGCTCGGCGCCAGTGCCGACCGGGCTATAAACATCGGCATCGACCGTGCTGCCGAGCACGCCACCGGTGGCGGAGAGTTTCTTTTTGATTCCCCAATGATTAGTACCAGCAGTGATGTCTTGATTAGTTGTAATCATGGGGATGTTCTGCTCTATAGTAGAGTCATCTGATTCTAGGTTTGGTTGGTTAGTACTAAGTGATACGGTATATTGGTAGTTAGAACTGACGTTAGCGACGATGTTACTAGTGGAAACTTTGGTAAAAGTAGCATCTTCCATAATCGCATCGGCGGTGACGTCGAGACTGATGGTAGGGGAAACGGTGATGGAAAGATTGGAAGTATCAGAGGTGTCAGGTAAACTAGACTGCAATATTAATGGATTGTTAATACAGCGAATCAAATCACCGCTATAAAGCGAAGTTACGCTACCCTCGCGAATACGACCAGACTCATACGGATCAAAATATAGCTGAACGCCGTCAGTCAGCCTGCTGCCGCGCGTAGAGGACCAATAGTGGCCACTACCTCCTGCATTTATCAATCCAGTATTGTAGACATACCCGGCTGGAATAAAGAATAGCGGATCTTGACGAACCTTACTATAGACACTATCATTAGCGTCCGTAGAACTATAGCTGCGTATTCCGTAAGATGCCATTAATTTGGTGAAATCCTTCTCCAGATCATACCCTCCAGTAGGCAATTTCCACCCCTTTGGGCATACACTGTTTACAGCATCAGCATTAGACTCAGTCGTTTTGCCCGTACCAGCCGTGGCAGCGTTCCA
>CAYUDH010000007.1:12094-27028 GCA_964443595.1 uncultured Candidatus Saccharibacteria bacterium | reverse complement strand
TATTATGCCCTTATAGGGCTGAGCAAACCACCCCTTAGAGGGGTGGTTTTGATTGTCTTTACGGTATGCTGCTATTATCTTCATAATTCCACGTAATTGGAATAACACTGCTTATCCCACCGATATACACAGATGCGCAATCCCATGTTATAATACAATAGACTACCTAGTAGTACATTATTTTGGGAGGGTTTATGATGTTTATCAACCGCGCAGAGTTTTTCCAGTTCCTTAAAGAGCAGAGCGAGGACGGCGACACCGACCTCATCGATGTCCTTGGCGCCGACGAAAGCACGCCATTCCTGGTAGAAACTGTCTTCATCGACGGCTTCAACCGCGAGCTCTACAACGGCCCCGAGGAAGACGGACTCGACGATTGGGAAGCCTACAGCCTCACCGACGCCGGTGGCCACGCCTACGTCGAGGTTTGCCTTTCTTACGACGACCAGCTCATCTACATGGAGCTCTACCCTGACGACCCCGAGCATCCCGGACGCCACAGCCTTCGGATCATCCGCGACTACAACCTCATCTATGAACGCACCGTCGACCAAGACGAGCGCACTGAATGGCTTATCAACGGCATGGCCGAGGACCCCAATTACCAGATCGACGGCGAAATCGCCTTCCACGGCGACACCACCAACATCTAACCGAGGAACCTCAGCCATCCTCCGCCGCCCCCGCTCCACCGAGCGGGGCATTTTTATCAACATTCTTGCTTTTCTCTCAAACAAGCACAAAAGGTATTGACATTTACGGCAATCTATGCTACAATAAGAGTATCTAGACCGAAACTAGCGCAACTTACAGCTTTAGCTAGTCCTACATCTTAAGGAGGTAAAACCAATGAAAAAGCCGCTTTCGCCTGTGCTGCAGGTAATCTCTTTCTTTTTGCCCTGCATCGCGCTCACCGACCTGTTCTGCGCCGTAATACACTGGGACTTTCCCCTAGCCACTATCAGCCCCGCCATAAGAGATTTTCTTGCTCCTACTCTAAATAGCCTTTTTCTCATCAAGAATATCATCACCGTCTGCGCAGGCGGGCTCGTTATTTTAGCAGCTTTGCAATGGGTTCATATAGCTGTTAAGCACTTTAGCGAATGGCTCAGCCTTACCTCCCTCATTTTCCATGCAGCCGCCATAATAGGATACAACCTTATCCGCCGGTTCCTTAGCCCTATTCAGTTCACTTACAGCTTCAAGTATAGTGACAATATATACGCCAATCTTAATTTCACGCCTATGTCACTCGTCGTTATCATCTGTGTTGTGATAGTCATCGCCCGTGCCATCCCCAAGCCCCCTTATATAGCTAAAGCTTCCGACCAAGCGCCCCAATAGGGGCGCTTTTCCATGCTTACCTCACTTTCCACAATTTTCCACATCTCCCGCTTGATTTTTCGCGCACAATCATGTAATGTATTAAATATATGCCTCAGAATTTAGTGATCGTCGAGTCCCCGGCCAAAGCCCACACTATCGAAAAATACTTGGGCAAGGATTTTCATGTCCTCGCCTCTGTTGGGCACATTCGCAAGGATACCAAAGTCGACAAAGCTACTTTTAACGTCACTTACGAAATTGACCCCGGTCACACTAAAATCATCTCTGAGCTCAAAAAAGCCGCCAAAGCCGCCAAAACCGTCTGGCTCGCGACCGATGAAGACCGCGAAGGTGAAGCCATTTCTTGGCATTTGACCGAGGTCTTAGGTTTGCCTAAGACTACCAAGCGCATCACTTTCCACGAGATTACCAAGCCCGCTCTCGAGGCCGCCATTCAGAACCCGCGCACGATTGATATGGATATGGTCGCCTCTCAGCAGGCTCGCCAGACCCTCGACATGCTAGTCGGCTACGACCTTTCTGGCGTGGTCCGGCGCAAAGTCCCCGGCGCTATCTCCGCCGGGCGCGTCCAGTCACCCGCTCTGCGCCTGATCGTCGAACGCGAGCAGGAAATCGAGAAATTTGAGGGCAAGGCCAAGTTCAAAGTCACCGGTATCTTCGAGAATCAGGACCACGACCAGCTCACCGCCACTCTCGACCACGCTTTTGACACCGAGAAAACCGCCACGAATTACCTCGAGAAAATCACCCCAGCCACTTTTACCGTCGACGACGTCACCAAAGCTCCTGGCGTCCGCCATCCCGCGCCACCTTTTACTACCGCTTCTATGCAAATCGAAGCTAACTCCCGCCTCGGTTTCTCTACCAAAACTACCATGAACGCCGCCCAAGCCCTCTACCAGGCTGGCCTTATCACTTATCACCGCACCGATAGTCTTAACCTTTCCAAGCAAGCCATCGCCATGACCTGCCACTTCGTTCAGGAGAAATACGGCGCCAAGTACCTCAAAGCTCGCAATTTTAAGACCAAATCCGCCAGCGCCCAAGAGGCCCACGAAGCCATCCGCCCCACTCACATCGAGCAAGAAGTCGCCGGCAAGAATGATTACGAGCGCAAACTATATAAACTAATCCGCAACCGTACCCTCGCCACCCAGATGGCCGACGCCCAGACCGAGAAAACCGTCGTCAAGATTGTCAATGACGCCGAGAGCAAATGCACTTTTGAGGCCAAAGGTGAAGTCATCGTCTTTGACGGCTTTCTCAAAGTCACCGGTCGCACCAAAGAGGACGAGCTTCCCGCGGTCGAAATTGGAGAAAAGCTGAAGCGCATCACCGTTACCGCCCGTCAAAACTTCTCTAAGCCCCCCGCTCGCTACACCGAAGGTTCGCTCGTCAAAAAGCTTGAAGAGCTCGGCATTGGCCGCCCGTCTACTTATGCTACCATCATGTCGGCCATCCAGGCTCGCGGCTACGTCGTCAAGGGCGATTCCGAAGGCGAGCCACGCGAAGTCGTTGAGCTAATTCTCGATAAAAACACCGTCAAGCGCAACCTCGTCACCGAAAAAACCGGCTCTACCAAGGGCAAATTGCTCCCCACCCCTATCGGGGAACTACTGGCCGGCTTCCTGACTGAGAATTTTAATAACATCGTCGACTACAAGTTCACCGCCAATATTGAAGAAGACCTCGACAAAATCGCCGACCACAAGCTCGAGCGTGTCAAGATGCTGCGCGATTTCTACGGCCCGTTCGAGAAAGAAGTTATCAAGTCCGACGACGCCGCCCGCTATAATAATGCGCGTGAGCTCGGCACCGACCCCAAGACCGGTCTACCCGTCTATGCCAAAATCGGTCGCCATGGCGGGTTCATCCAGCTCGGCAATAGCGAAAAAGCCAGCGGCGAGAAACCCCGTTTCGCTCCGCTTCCCAAGGGCAAAACCGAGAAAACCGTCACCTTCGCCGAAGCTTTGAAACAGCTCGCCATGCCCGCCCTCCCGCGCGAGCTCGGCACCACCAAAGACGGCACTACTATCATCGCCGCCAGCGGTCCCTTTGGCCCCTATCTCAAAGCTGGGAAGTACAACGTTCAGATCAAAGATTACGACCCCTATACCATCGACTTCGCCACCGCCGAGAAGCTCTACCAGGCCAGAGTCGACTCCATCATCGCCGACTGGGGCGACATCATGATTATCAACGGCGCTTACGGTCCCTACGTCAAAGGCCCCGGCCGCTTCAACAATGTCAAAATCCCCAAAGATCAAGACCCCAAAAAAATCACCCTCGAAGAAGCCAAAAAAATGCTCGAAGCCAAAACTCCCGCTCGCGGCCGCTTTGCCCGCAAAACCACAGCCAAGACCTCAAAATCAGCTTCTAGGACAGCTAAAACCACCTCTAAGACCACCACAACCACCCGCAAAACTACCGCCAAATCTACCAAAACCACGCGAAAATCCACTATAAAGACCGCCAAAACCGCGTCTAAGGCCCCAAAAACAGCTTCTAAGGCCACCAGAGCCAAAACCGCCACTACACGGCGCTCTGCCGCCAAACCCACCAAAGCTGCCTAAGCGCCAATCTCGCCCCTCTCCGGAGGGGCATTTTTATTACCAAAACAACCTAGCACATCTTCACCTCTACCTCTTGAGGGCTTGACATTTCTAATAATCTGTGCTACAATAAAAGCATAGCCTTAGATAGACTAAGCCCCTTATCAAATTCACGCTTTTCTCATTGTAGAAATGGCCCACCTAACTCTAGGTGAGCCTGACTACAATGAGGAGGGAAATTAATCATGGAGAACCCCAAAAAAATCATTTCCAGCAACAATCCCCAGACCGATACCCAGCCTCTGGAGCATAGCGAGCCCCAAGCAATCCACGCCCAGACAATACCATTCATTAGTGAGGAGTTCACTAAACACTATCTCACCATCTGCAATCAAGGCCTGTTTGGAGCCGTCGACGACAGCACTATCGGTTGGCTGGCCAGCACCGTCCACAACATCAAAGCCGGCAACTACGACGCACTCCTGCCCAACGACCTCAGCGAGATCAAGCAAGGCGCCATCCTGCTATACGACGACCTCACCGGCAAACCGGAATGGGCCATCGCCGACGAGAGCAAATTCCTCACCGACGAAGATATGTCACTCACCGACGAGGATAAACTGTTTGTCGGCGAAGATATGCCGCTCACCGACGACGATCGCCGCAACTACGTCATTCATGTGGCCGTGCCGACGTTCATTGAGGACCTCACTTACTTCTGCTTCATTCCCGCCATCAGGCCGTCCCAGCTAGATTCCATCGCGCCCGCCAAAATGGCTGCCCTATCAATCATCACCAACGACTTACGCGACATCGTCCGCCAAAACGCCGACCCGACCATTCCTTTTGAACAGCGTCTGGACGGCAACCGCGACCTGCAATCCCGCACGCTCAGGCAGCCGCTCCATTGCACGCCCGCCCACATCTCCACGACCACCAATCCCACCTAAGCGCCAATCTCACCCCTCTCCGGAGGGGCATTTTTATGCTTAAATAATATCATCAATTCTCGTTTTCGCGAAGATTTTAAGCCATTATTATCTATTTATAGCCCACCTAGACATAGCTCGTCACAAACCGCTCAAGATTGAAATTTTTTGCCAAATTGTGAAAATTTTCATTAAAAAATCCTCAAATTTTCCCAAAAAGTGATATAATAAATTATAGAAAATGAACATTTTGGAAGAAAATCAAGGGCTTGCGCCGTAAGTTTTACACAATCGGTATTAACTGCTCCATAAATACCTTTTTCGCAGGGCCTAAGACTTGGGCGAGCGCCCCGGAGCGGCCCAAGAAAAAATATATTTATGGAGCAAAAGTCAAAATCAAGCCAAAAACTGTTGACAGCACCATAAAAATATGCTATCATAAGTTAAATGTTAATATTAAATTTATAAGTTCGGGGTGGGGAACGAAGGGAACCTGATGGACCAAAACGCCAGCATTATAGAAAACGCCATTTCGGGTAGTTTACAGATCATCGAGCAGGAACGTGAACGCGAAATTATTTCGCGCCGTTTTGGATTAACCGGTCAAAAAGAAACGCTCGAACAGATCGGTGAGCTTTTGAATATCACTCGCGAACGCGTGCGTCAGCTAGAAAAAGCAATCCTTGTGCGCCTTCGCATTGGGGCCGAAGAGGGACAAATCTATGATCTCGCGCCAGCCGAAAAGCTGATCATTCGCAACTTGACCGAGCTTGGTCGCGTCGCTCGCACTACCGCCCTCGCTGATCAGATTTACCATCGCACCACCACACCAGCCGAACGCGCACGACTGGTTTTCATTAGCGCTATCTCCAGCAATCTCACCTCCATCGACGAAAACGATTCTTACTATTCCGCCGTCGGCATTGCCGAGTACGGTGACGCCCAAGTCATCCACGACAAAGTCGACGAAGTTGTCACTACTATTAAGCAGAACAAAGCCCCAATGACCATCGACGAGCTCGACAAAGTCCTCGACTACGAGCACCCCAGCTACATCCAAGCCATTGCTTCTATTTCTAAGCAGCTCGCCTCACTCAACGGCGTCTGGGGCCTCACCAAATGGCCTACCGTTAACCCTCGCAACATTCGCGACAAAATCTTCGTCGTCCTCGAGGCCAAGAAGGAGCCCATGCACTTCTCCGAGATTGCCGAAGCCATCTCCCACTCCGACTTCCGTCGCAAAAACGTCACTATCCAGGCCATTCACAACGAGCTAATCAAAGACCCACGCTTCGTCCTGATTGGCCGCGGTATCTACGCACTCAATACTTGGGGCTACGCCCGCGGCACCGTCGCCGACATCATCACCGACGTTCTCAAAAAAGCCGGCGAGCCGCTCACCCGCGAGGAAATCGTCAAACGCGTCCTCCACGCCCGCAAAGTCAAAGAAACCACCGTCCTATTAAATCTCCAAAACAAAGACCTCTTCACCAAAGTTGGCAAAGATTCTTATAAGTTAGCAGAATAGGCTGCCACGATCATGCACAACGAAGCCTTTATCGACGGACAAAACTTGTACCTCGGCACCACTCATTCCGGTCCGTCTTGGAAAATAGACGTCGTCAAATTCCGCGAGTATCTGCGTAGAAAATTCGGAGTAGAACGAGCATATTACTTCCTAGGATGTTTCGATGACAACCAGCAGGCAATGTATACCGGGCTGCAAGACGCTGGATACACCCTGGTTTTCCGCAAACATCAGCGCGAAGTAGTTTCACACAAAAAGGGCAACGTAGATACAGATTTGGTATTCTACGTCATGTACAAGCTCTACAAGCACGAAGATATAGATAAGGTAATCCTAGTTTCTGGTGACGGCGACTATTACCGAATGGTAAAGTTCCTCTGCGATGAAGGCAAACTCGGTAAAATCATCTTTCCATCCAGTAACAACTGGTCATCATTATATCAAAGAATCGAACGACGCTATCGCATGTTTTTGGATCGACCAGAAGTTATAAAGAAAATCGGATACCTCAACAAGAATCAAAAAAGAGGGGCTGGCTTAGGTAATTAACCGTTCGCTTTTCCCTCTGTCGTGATTTAACTTCATTATAGCAAACATATCCGAAAAAGTCAATACTTTTTACAATAAAAATAGCATTAAATACTCCAACCAGAAGAGATTATACTCCGAGGTCGGAGTTTTTGCTGCAACAAAATCCTTGCCAACTCCCAAAATGTGATATATAATGAAAATGTATAAATTCGACACAATAATATAAAACAATTCAATTTGAGTTTGGCGAGAACGCTTGAATGGTGCCATAGGTACAGTAGCTCTGGTCAAACCTTATGTTATTGTGTCGAGCCTACGGCACCATTTTTGTTTACATCAGTGACGCAGTGTAGATAAACTTGGTGCCAAGGGGCATTATACTCAAACCACATATAACCAAAAGGAGAGCCAAGATGCTACACAAAGGCAAACCTAGAATTTTTGATGCTTCAAAAAGTGCATCAAACTCTAGAACTTCATCAACTTTTACAACTAATTCTAGCGGAAATCCTCATTCCACTAGAAAAACGCTTCATAGTAAAAGTACTTATTTCTACCGATGGGGTATACCTAGTATTTGCACTTTGGCTCTCCTATTTGGTGGAATAGTAATATTTAACCCAACTTTAGATAATAAAGCCTATGCCGTGACAGATAATACTGCGATAGATAACCCTGCAGGCTGTTCTACGGATAGCTCTAATACTGCAGCTTGTATCAAATTAATAGTCGCACCAAACAAAGATGATAGCACTAATAGCAGCATTACTATAGGTGAACCAGCTTACTTTAGTAGTACTATCACTGTAGGCGGCAACCATATATCAAATTATTCTTTAACCCTCAATACTGCTAGCGGCAGTAATGGCAATCTGGTTGGAGAAACCAATTCCTATGCTACCGTAGGTAAAGTGGGCAATAATACTTCTCCCGCTAACTTTCCCGATAATACTTGGGGCTATGCTATCAGCGCAGTTAATACCACTCCCGATAAAGCTGGTTTAACTTACAATCCCGTGCCCGGCACTGATAGTAATAACTCTGCTTTTCTCGACTACCAAAAAGATTTATCTGGTACTATTAATAATACTTATAAGCTAGTATTTGCCGCCAAACTAGGTAACACTATGCCGAGCGACAAATATACCACTAATATCTATATCTCCGCCGTAGCCAGTGCTACAGAAACGGTAGAGAACTGGTTCCGTAATGCTGGTATTACTACCATGCAGCAGATGAACAGTACCCTTTGCAAAAGCGCCCCCGAGAACGCCACCAGTCAGCTCCGCGATGAGCGTGACGGCAAACTCTACTGGGTCACTAAGCTCAAGGATAACAACTGCTGGATGACCCAGAACCTGGATTATGATGGCGGAGGAATTAAGATTTCCTCTATACAAGAATGGACTAATACTATCGATACCGCAGAAGGCAATGTATTACTCAGTACCCAAGCATATTACAATCCTGGAGTCTTTTATTATAATGGTCCAGACAATAATCATACTCGGCAAGAAGTATGTCATAATACTACTGGATTATACGACTGCGTAGGCACAGGCGAAGCACAAGGGTTTTCAAGAACTGGAAGCGACGATCATTACTTAGTCGGCAACTATTATTCTTGGCCTGCAGCCATGAATAACATTTGTCCAGACGGCTGGACATTGCCGACTAGTACGAGCTCTAAGGGATTTGAAGCATTACTAAAAGCCTATGGCTGGAAGAATATTAATTCGTCCCCAATAGATGCAATTGGCAAGGGCGGTATCTATGGAGATCCACTATATTTAACTTATGCCGGCCACATTAATAATGGCAATCTCTATGCCGGAGCCTATGGCCGTTATTGGTCGTCCACTCCTAGATTAGAAAATTATAGGAATGCTGGAGCTTACTATCTCACGCTTGAAAATAGAGTCAACCCGGACTCCTATGATTATAGATATTATGGTTTCTCTGTCCGCTGTGTCGCTAAATAGCCGTATCTAGCTTTCTATCTGACGCCTCGTGAACATTAACCAGGCTGGGCGATGGTTATATCAAGACCTTGACATCATGTCGAGGTCTTGATAAGCTAACTTATTTAGCCAAGCGATTTCTATTTTCGAGGTCTTAGTTAGGCTGCGCCGGGTGCGCATTGCGCGAACGTTCTTATACCCCATATGCAACCCGCTCGCAATAAGCAGAGGCGCACCGGACCGAGAAAATACGGAATCGCTTAGCTCACGTCTACATCATACTACTATAATCTCTAACTAGATACGAAAGTTAGATGCCAGAACACTCCTCAGAACTTCAAAATCTTACCAACATAATTACAAAACATACTCCGGCCCCGAGCAATCATACTCCCAGGCCGGAGTTTTGCTGCGCCCCTGTTATTTTCGCCAAAATTCACCCTCACCAAATCGTACTCTCAGGACGATAAATCATACTCCCCGCACAGGGAATCATACTCACCCCCTACAAAACTAGCCACATTATATCACTTTCACTGATAAATATGATATAATCAAAAATCATGGGAGAACAACAACCTAAAATCGCACGCAAAAATCAGGATACTTATGTCTACATTGATGTAAGCAATATCCGCTCGTCATGCCTCAAAACACTAGACTTCCTAATCAACTTTACCAAACTGATGGATTATCTCAAACAAAAATACCCCAATCTCAAAGAAGTCCGCTATTACGAGGGTATCGCCGCCAATGACCAGAAAAAGCTCCGCATGTTTAAGTTCCTCAAGCGTAAGGGCTATACAATTTGCTCATTGGAACGCAAATCATACAGCTCCATTGAGATCGAAGAGAAAGATGTAAAATGCCCAAAATGCAACCATAAATGGACAACCAAATTCACCAAAGAACATAAATCACTAAAGTCCAATGTTGATGTATACCTTGCCTCCGACATGATAGCACAAGCCAGCATTACCACTCAGCCTACACGCTTAATCCTCATATCATGTGACGGCGATTATACTGAAGCTATCAAGACCGCCATCAATCTGAACAATCATATATCAATAGCAGTGCTCGCCACGCCACCAGTGAGGAATATGGCTAAAAATACGCTCTCGATACGGTTAAAGAACTTACTGAATGAGCTGCCCAAAGAAAAATACAGCCTCAACTACATTAGCGCCATTCAAGAAAAAATAAAATCCAACAAACAAAAATAGGGACAGCTCGGTGCATAAATGCGCGGCGACCATCCCCGAGGGTGAGGCATACAGCCCCTGTAGCTTTATATTAGCAAATTCTTCATGAAATGTCAATGGCTCCCAATCGCGCCAAAACTCTACGCATTTCTACATTTTCCTCCCCACCGCCCACTATATTGCCAGCTACTGCCAAAAATGTGCTATAATAAATCTATCATGCTTGCGCAAATTATCCATTTTATTTTGCAACCATATGTCTGGCTTCCGATCGTCGGAATACTGGGCGTCTTGACTTATCTTAATTACAAAAAACTTAACCGCCTTAAAGTCCTCAACGTCGACTCAGTACTATTAATGCTCGAGATCCCTCGCACCAATGACAAACGTGAACTTGCCGCCGAGCAGCTTTTCGCTAGCTTGCACGGTATCTTGCGCGACAGCGAAGAACTTAAAAATTCCGGCGGCGTACAGGAGCACCTCAGCTTCGAGATTGCCTCGACCAGCGGGCAAATCCGCTTCTACGTCTGGGTACCAAAGATTCTACAGAGTTTCGTGGAGGGGCAAATTTACGCCCAGTACCCCACCGTCCAGATTTACAAAATGAACGAAGATTACACCGACAACCGCGACAAATACCCCGTTATATATACCGCCGACCTTACCCTGACCGAGAACGAAGCCCTGCCAATTAAAACTTTCGACACTTTCGACGTCGACCCGCTCGCCGGTATTACTGGCACCCTTGCCAAACTGAACCCCGACGCCTCCGAGGAACTTTGGGTCCAGATTCTCACCCGCCCTATCCCCGATGATTGGCACAAAGAAACCACCGACAAATGGGTCAAACAGGTCAAAGCCGGCAAAAAAGGCGGTGGTGTCATCGACTGGGTCTGGCTATCACAAGCAATCTGGGCCTTCTTCAAACCGCCCGAGGGTGGCACTGGCGACGCCGCCAAAGTCGAGCTATCCGAGCGCGACAAAACTCGCATCGCCAAAGCCGAAGAAAAGGCCACCAAGCTCGGCTACGAAGTGAAAATCCGTCTAGCCTACCTCGGCCACGATCAGACCAACGCCCGGCTCAACATGCAGGCCCTAGTCGGCACCTTCAAGCAGTTTAACTCTACCAATCTCAACGGCTTCAAGCTTACCGGCGGCAGTTTCAAGCAAGAAGATCTTGACCAGTTCAAGCTCCGTCAGTTCGCCGACCATGGTTTTATTCTCAATATTTCTGAGCTCGCCTCTGTTTACCACTTACCGCACACTTCCGTCGAAACGCCAAACATCGTCTGGGCCACATCTAAGACCGCCGAGCCACCTTCTACCTTACCGCTCATCACCGGCAACGCCGCCCATGACGAAAACATCTCGGCCTTTGGCCTCACCAACTTCCGCGGCATTAATCATCAGTTCGGCATGCTCCGCCGCGACCGCTCCCGCCACGTCTATATCATCGGTCAGACCGGTGCCGGCAAATCCGGTATGCTCGAGCTCTTTGCGCTTAGTGACATCTTTTATAATCAAGGCTACTGTATCATCGACCCGCACGGCGATTTCGCCATCAATAATCTACGCTTCGTGCCAGAAAACCGTATCAAAGATGTGATTTATTTCAATCCTGCCGACACCGCCTACCCCATCGCCTTTAACCCACTCGAAGTCAGTGACCCTAGCCGCAAGCCCAATGTCTGTTCCGAAGTCATCGGCGTACTCAAACGCATGTTCGGCGACTCTTGGGGCCCGCGCCTTGAGCACATTTTACGCCACACCATTCTAGCCTTGCTTGACCGCCCCGAAACCACTCTGCTCGACATCTCCCGCCTTCTCACCGACAAAGATTTCCGCAAAGAAACCCTCGACTACTGTACCGACGTCACCGTTCTACAATTCTGGAAACATGAGTTTGGCCAGTGGAACGAAAAGCAAGTCAACGAAAGCATCGCCCCAGTACTCAACAAGGTCGGCGCCTTCACCGCCAACCCTATCATTCGCAACATCATCGGCCAGCCCAAATCCAGCTTCGACGTGCGCAAGATCATGGATGAAGGCAAAATCCTCGTCGTCAATCTCTCCAAAGGTTTAATCGGCGAAGACAACGCCGGCATTCTCGGCGCCTTCCTCGTCACCAAAATCCAGCTCGCTGCCATGAGCCGCTCCGACATTCCCGACGTTGCCGACCGCCGCCCCTTCTACCTCTATGTCGATGAGTTCCAAAACTTCGCCACCGATTCCTTCGCCGTCATTCTCTCCGAAGCTCGCAAATACGGCCTCAATCTCACTGTCGCCAACCAATACACCTCCCAAATGACCGACTCTGTCCGCGACGCCGTCTTTGGCAACGTCGGTACTACTATTTCCTTCCGCGTTTCCGCCGACGACGCCCCAGTCCTCGCCAAACAGTTCGAACCCACCTTCGAAGCCGGCGACCTGCTTCAGCTCAACAACCGCCATTTCGTCATTTCCATGATTATCAATGGCGAAAAAGTCCCCGCTTTCTCTGCCACTACCCTATCGCTACCTACCACACCCAAAGACAACTTTGACCAAATCGTCGAATCCTCTCGCCGTGGCTACGCCCGCAACCGCGCCGAAGTCGAAGCCGAAATCCGCGAAACCATCGAGCAGTCCGAGAAATACAAAAAGGAGCTTTCCGACAGTGGCCGTATGGTCGACGAGCAAATCAGCAATAGTTACACTACCCGCAGTTCCGAGTCTAGAATCAGCGGGGAATCACGTCCTTACCTCTATGAAAACCGTACAAACACCGAACAGAACCACCCCGCTAGCCGCAAACCCGCCTTCCAGTACGTCCCCACCCCGCAAGACGACTTCCGTAAAATGAAATTATCCCCCAACAGCGCCGAAGGGAAGAACAGCCTAGGGCTCAAAGACCTCGGTAATCTCGTCAAAGAAAGGGAAGCACACGCCAAACAAACCAAGTCCACCCCTGTCAGTAATTCTACTCAGCCGAGGCCCACCTCTGTCGACAACTCTACTAAGCGCGTAGAGCGCCCAGAAGCCCCGCGCAAACCAGAAGCAGTATCTAAGCCAGCTTTTAGCCAAAAGCGCCCTAATGAGCTTCAAAACAGCCCTAGAGCCGAAAACTCCACCCGCGAACCCGCCAAAACCGCACCTAAACCGCCGCAAGGGAAGCACAGTTCCCCTGTTTCCTCCTCTGCCCAACCTGCCAAATCCAGCAAAACTAACCCTAATCTCGAGCGCAGCTATCAGATTGTCGCCCGGGAAACCGCTCGCCGCGCCGAAGAAAAGTTCATCGGCAAAGTCGCCAATCCTAAGCTCAAAACCACCGGCCGCGCCGCCCTCAAAGCCCTCGAAAAGCCCAAAAAATAATCCCTAACAGTCAACCTGGCCGAAAAGCTCTACCAGTTTTTCCTAAAAGATGCTAAAATAAAGCTATAAACATTAACATAAACACTAAAAGGTAACTTATGAAAAGAAAAATCTTCTTAACGATTGCGTTCATCGTCAGCCTCGTGCCAATGTTTGCAAACCAATACGGCGGCGTCCGTGGCGTCCGCGAAATCACCGGCCTAAACAACCTCTGGAATCCCATCGGCCTCATCGCCGTCGCCCTCTTTCTACTCGGGCTCTGGGTCCCGTTCAAGAACGCCATGACCAACAAAATCCTCAGTATTATTGGTCTAGTTGGCGTCATTGCCTCCGAAATCTTCGTCTTCCTGACCTGGCCCATCCCCACCTACCAAGACGTCATCAACCTCAAATATAGCTTCGAAAACGCCTTCCCAGAGTTCTACATCGGCCTCACTACCTCCGCGCTCATGCTAATCACTTATGTCTGCATGATGACTCTACCAGACCAAACCCGCCGCGCCACCCGTAAGCCTATCACGGCTAAAAAGCCCACTCGTAAATAATTATTAGCCAGAGTATTATAGGCGCATTTCGGCTTTTCTAGCTTTTGCGACATTAAAGAAATCCGCCTTAGAAGTATAAATATGCCTAACAACTGGCGCATAACCATAGCCACAACCCAACCTCCAACATCATTAAACTGATAATTAGACATCCAGCCAAAAACCTCGCAGCATATACCCGCAAAACTAGCTGGGGAAGACGCATAGACAATCGTCTTTTTAGCATAAGCTTAATGTCGCACAATGCAGATTTTACGACATTACGGTTATGCTTATATAGGGGTCACCTCTGTTAGCGCCGCGGCTCCGCCAGCCCGCCCGACCTCCGCCTCTGTTAGCCATTTTTCAATTCCAAAATTCCCTATTTCCCCTCTTTTAATTGCTAACTCACTAGCGCGCCACCCACACCGCCGCCATCAGCCAGCCCCAACCACAACCCCCCTCTTACCCATCCACCCGAACACAACCCGAACAGCACGAGAATTAAGCGGGGAGAAAAACTGCCAAGTTTTTCTCAATTTTAAGATGGATATACCCTAAAAAACGGGAGCTTGCTCACGCTTTTTAGCGGTATTCCAATCTTAAAATCAGAAACTACTGTTTTCTACCGCCGATTCGACGTGCTGCGGACCGCGTCAGCGTGTCCGCACTAAGGCGCTTTAGGTGAAAATCATTGCCATATCGATTCGCCCTCAGCGGATTGCGTAGCATATCCGCACAACAACTCAAGGTAGTTTTCCAGTAATTTCATACAACCAGAAGATTTGTTCCACAAATATCTTTTTCGAAGGGCCTAAGACTTGGGCGAGCGCCCCGGAACGGCCCAAGAAAAAGTATATTTATGGAACATGGTCCTATTTCCCTCTTGACTTCCCAACGCTTTTATGCTAATATAGAATAGCAACTCTAACGCGGGTTCGCACATTCTATATAGAAAGTTAGTGATTAAATATGCTCGATGATTTGCACAACCATTTTAGCACCT
>CAYUDH010000007.1:0-11994 GCA_964443595.1 uncultured Candidatus Saccharibacteria bacterium | reverse complement strand
ATAGAAAGTTAGTGATTAAATATGCTCGATGATTTGCACAACCATTTTAGCACCTTTATGGATTTCTGCAGCAAGTACTGTTTCGACCTCGTTTCCTTCACCTGCTACACCGCCGCCATGCTGGTGCTCATTATCAAGTGCCAGAGTTATGGCTCATCCGAAGAAGCTATTCTTGCGCAATACCCTTGCGCCACAGCCTGGATGCTTGCCATGCTCATCAGCCTCATCATTCTTCAAAAGCCCAAAGTACAGAATCGTAAGTTCAAAACCTGCCGGCAGGCCATTATCCACTGGATTATGCTCAGCACCGTTGCGCCCCTTGTGGTGCCACTCATCATCGCCATCTATCATCACGTCCTCCTAACCTTCCTCTATGTTACCCTTCTCACTCTCTACCTTACCATCAGACGCATTCCCGCCGTCATCCAGCGTTTTGAAGACAGCCAGCACGACAATCATAGCAACTAACTTTCCCTAGCCGCCCCTCCCGGGCGGCTTTTATCTATGTTATAATAAACATATGAAGAAAACATCGCACAAACCCTCCACCAAAACCACCCGTAGTAGTCAGCCCATCGCTCCCCGCCCTATTATCATCACTATCTGCGTCTTTTTCATCTGTTTCTTCATTCTCCCCATGATAGCTTCCATCGCCGAAGCCATCGAAACCGAACCTACTCCCTTTGGCTATCTCTACGCCATCCTCCTTAGTGCCGTTCTCCTTTCTATGGTTGCCATCCCTGTTGGCATCCTTGTCGGCAAACTCCGCGCCCGGCACAAAATCGCTCAAACCAACCGTTACATCAAGCAAACCAACCCTTATCAATATTACAAAGAGCTCCCCAATAATTACGGCATCGGCATCGCTACTCTACTCGGTGACTCCACCATTGAGAACGAAAAAGACATCATCGCCGCCATTCTCGACCTCTGTGCCCAGGGTTATCTCCACCTTTCCAAACACAGCGATCATTATGTCATCCGCCCTTTGCCCCACCCTGGCAAGACTCCTCTTTCCAACGAAGCTTACCTACTTGAGCTCATTCGCACCAATCACCTCACAAGCATAGATTATCACAAATGGTATCAACTTTGCGTTAACGATGGCGTCAAGCTCGGACTTTTCCATCCTCTTAAATCTTCCACTACTATCAATCTCGACTTTCCACCTAAGAAAGTCCAATCCCAAAAAGCCCAGATCCTCATTTTTGCCTTTTTCGCCCTCACCATCCTCACTGCTTTTATCGGCCCTATTTTTCTCCCCGCCGAAGCATTTGGTGTTGTTTTTAGCGTTCTCATTACAGTAACCGCTCTTACCCTCATCGGCTATGGTATTTTCAATACTATTCGCAATTCCGTCATACTCTTCCGTGCCTCTGCCGCCGAAAATTACAAATCCGCTCTCGAGAAACATCTCCGGCGTACCAGCCAAGGCGATGTAGAATTTCAGAAACTCCAAGCTTTCCGCGCTTTTCTCGCTCAATTCCCCACCTTCGTCGATCAAGATCCCGAAGCCGTCATCCTCTGGGATCGCTACCTATCTTATGCTCAAGTTTTTGGCCTCGCCTCCGAGCTCATGACTACCGGCTACGATCAGCTCATCAATAACGCTGCCTTCAAGATCGACAATATTAACAATGTCACTCTGCAAAACATTTCCCTATCGTCGAGTGCTCAGCCTTCCACCACTTCCAATAAAGCGCCAAGCCAGCAGTAAACCGCACATCCAAAAACGCGTCAGGCCAAGAGAGCAGACTTTACCCCCGCTACGCTTCTACCGCTTCCTCTGCAAACTGCGAATTATACAGCTCCGCGTAAAATCCATTCTGCTCTAATAGTTCATCGTGCTTCCCTTGCTCGACAATCTTCCCATCTTTCATTACTAAGATTAAGTCCGAGTTCCGAATCGTCGACAATCGGTGAGCTATCACAAACGACGTCCGCCCATGCGTCAGCTTCGCAAAAGCATCCTGAATCAATTGCTCGGTCCGCGTATCCACATTGGAAGTTGCCTCGTCTAGAATCATCATTGGCGGGTTCGCCACCATCGCCCGCGCAATCGTGAGTAGCTGCTTCTCCCCTGCCGAAACATTGTCCGAATCTTCACTAATCTCTGTCTTGTATCCATGCGGCAGACTTTCGATAAAGTGATGAATGCTGCTCATCTTAGTTGCTCGCACGATATCCTCATGCGTCGCCGTAGTATTGCCATAGCGCAAATTTTCCTCAATCGTCCCTGAGAACAGCCACGTATCCTGTAGCACCATCCCGAACAACTTCCGCACATCCGCTCGCTTCATCTCGCGCGTCGGCACCCCATCAATCGCAATATAGCCACTCACCGGGTCATAAAACCGCATCAACAGGTTAATAATCGTCGTCTTCCCTGCTCCGGTCGGCCCCACAATCGCCACTTGCATACCTGGCTTAATCTTCACCGAGAAATCCTTGATAATCTCTTCGCCCGGATTATAAGCAAAGTCCACCTGGTGAAACTCCACCTCGCCCTTCACCTCTTCAATCGCTTGCGCTGGATCCGCATCAGGCGTTTCTTCCGTTTCTTCTAGGAAGCCAAACACCCGCTCCGCCGCCGCCATCGTCGACTGAATATTCGAAGCAATCTGTGACACCCCCTGGATCGGCTGGTTAAACTGGCTCACATATTGGATAAACGCTTGCACATCGCCAATTGCCATCTTGCCCTTAATCACCATATCGCCGCCCAACACACAGACCACGGCATAGCTTAGATTCGTCAAAACGTGGATAATCGGATATGCCAGCGCCGACAAGAACTGCGCCTTCCAACCCGTTTCATACAAGCGCTGATTCGTCTTCTCAAACTTCTCAATCGAAATCTCTTCATGCGAGTTTGCCTTGATAATTGACTGGCCAGCATAATCTTCCTCAATCGAGTTGTTCAGTTCGCCTAAAGTTGTCCGATTTACGCGATAAAGATTCTGTGCTTTCTTTGCCAAACGACTAATCGCCAGTAGCGAAATTGGCAAAATCAAGAATGCCAGAATCGCCAGCGGCACCGAAATCGTCAACATCATGACAAAAATCCCGATAATCGTCGTCACGTCCGACAAAACTTCCGACAAAATCCGCGCCAACGACCCTGTTACTGTGTCCACATCATTGTTCATCCGCGACAGAGTATCGCCAAACTGATTTTTATCAAAATAAGAAATCGGCAACCGCGCAATCTTCTCCACAATATCATTGCGCAACTGATTGCCGTACTGCTCCGTCGCGATTGCTAAGACCATCCCCTGTATATACCCCAAAATCCCCGAAACTACATACAGAATAATCAACCGAATAATTAGCGAAGTAATTACGCCCCAATCAATCGCCCCAGTCGACATAAAGCTATTTACCGCTTCAGTCGTAATCTCCCCCAAAATCAACGGCCCAAACAGCGACAAAACCGTCGAAACAATCGTCAAAATCACCGATACAATAATCAAAATTCGCCACTGTTTCAAATCTCGCAAAAAAGTCCGAAAAGTCTTGCCAAAATCTTTTGGTTTTTCTGCACCTTGGCTCATTCTAGGCATTTTGACCTCCTTTTACTTTACCCGCTTTCACGATTTTCTCATTTTTTACTTCCCCGCGCTTTAGCTCTTTAGCAAACTCTTCCTCCGATAGCTGCGACTTCGCAATTTCACGATACACCCCACAGCTCTGCAGCAACTCGTGGTGAGTTCCCTTCCCTACTACTTTACCTTCATTCAGCACCACAATCTGATCCGCGTCTTTGATTGTACTAACCCGCTGCGCCACAATCAAAGTCACTGCATTCTGCGTCACTGGCTTCAGCGCCTGACGTAGCTTTGCATCAGTTTTCATATCTAGCGCCGAGAATGAATCATCAAAGATATAGATATCTGGATTCTTCGCCACCGCCCGCGCTATCGACAGCCGCTGTTTCTGACCACCCGACACGTTACTACCACCCTGCGCGATATGCGATTCATATTTCTTATCCAGTTTCTCGATAAACTCTTCTGCCTGCGCAATTCGTGCCGCCTCGTGCATTGCTTCATCGCTAATCTCTGGCGCGCCAAAAGTAATATTACTTCTCACCGTCCCCGCAAACAAAATCCCCTTCTGCGGCACATAGCCAATCCGCCGCATCAAATCATCCTGCGCATAATCTTTAATATCAATTCCGTTAATCTTAATCTTCCCTGTCGTCGCCTCGTAGAATCTCGGCACCAAGTTAATCAAAGTTGACTTGCCCGACCCCGTCGAACCAATAAACGCCGTCGTTTCGCCCGCTTTCGCCACAAAACTTACCCCCGACAGTACCTTCTCTTCCGCCTTTTCATAGGCAAAACCCACGTTCTCAAACTCCACCGACGGCGCCAAATCCGGCTTGCCAATCGTCTTGTCCTTCCAGGCAATCTTCGGCTTCGTATTCATAATTTCGTTAATCCGTTTCGCTGACACATTCGCCCGCGGCAAAATAATAAACAGCATCGTCAGGAACAAGAACGACATAATCACCTGAATCGCATATTGCATGAACGCCATCATATTCCCCAGATACGAAATATCTTTCGTAATCAAAGACACACCAATCCAAATACACAAAATCGTCGTCCCGTTAAACACCAAGTTAATCAATGGATTTTGCAGAGCCATCATCTTATCAATCCAAATCGACAAGTCCGTCAGCTCGGTATTTGTCTTGTCAAACTTCTTCTGCTCTAGCTTTTCATTGTTAAACGCCCGGATTACCCTCAGCCCCGTCAAATTCTCCCGCGTCAACAGCGTAATTTTATCAATCAATTGCTGAAAAACCTTAAACTTCGGCATCACGATGCCCATAATCGTCACCACCAGCACCAGCAGCACTACCACCGCCAGCGCAATAATCCAAGTCATATCTGGCGCTGTAATCACCGCCTGAATAATCGCCATCACCGCCATCATCGGCGCCCGCACCAGCATCGTCATACACATAATTGCTGCCTGCTGCACCTGCATCACATCATTCGTCGTCCGCGTAATCAACGAAGCCGTCGAAAAATTCTTCAAATCCGCCACCGAAAAACTCAGCACCTTCTGGAACACGTCATTCCTCAGATCCCGCGCAAACCCCGTCCCCACGATCGACGACAGCAGATTTGCCACCACCGCACATGCCGACGCAACCAGCGCAATCACCACCATCTTCATCCCCGCATTCCAGATGTAATTCAAATCCCCCGCCACGATGCCGTCATTCACAATCCCCGCCATAATCGCCGGCAACTGTATCACCAACCAAGACTGCGTCGCAATGGCCACCAGTAGGATAATTACCTGCCACCAATAGGGTTTAAGATAACGAAAAAGTTTCAACATACAGACCATTTTAACGTTAATTTTTTGCCCTGTCAAGACTCCCAGACTCACTTTCCTTCCCTGTTCCATAGACAAAATTTTATTCTTTAAGGTATTATTTATTTTCGCTAATTCCCCGCTCTCAATAGTTAAGGCGAATGTTTCGTTAAAAATGGAATCACTTAGCGTATATGTATGTCAGCCTCTTGACAAATCCCCCAGTCTGTGCTACACTAAGAATAAGGCCGTATCCGGTCTAGTTTGGTGTAGCAAAATCCCAAAATCAACTATCATTTGCTACAAGTTCTTTGACAAGGAGGAAATATTTATGGCTCACGGAGTAGGTCCTGGCGGCTTCGGCTGCGGCCCGGGTGGACCCGGTTTTGGAGGCCCTGGCGGCTTTGGCCCTGGCGCTCACGGCCCCGGTCATGGCGGACCTGGCGGTTTTGGGCCGGGCGGCATTCATGGTGGAGGCTTCGGCTTGCACTCGGGAGGTCCTCCCGGATTCGTTGGTCGTGGTGGCTATTCTCAGGGGCATTACACCCCTCCAGCTACCGATACCACCAAACACGATAATATCAACCCCCAAGAGCGCATCATCAATTCCGACACTTACCGTTCCCAGCGCAAGATGCCTGCCTATACTCAGCACCCTCAGTCCCAACATCCCCATCGCACCCGCACCGACCGCGTCAAGCAATCTAACCGAGAAATCCACGCTGACGCCGACCAAGGCATTTCCCCATTGCTCGCCCAGCCATCCGTCCGTTATAACGCCATCACGATCGCGCTGCTCTCGCTAATTTTGAGCGGTTGCATGTGTATGTCCAACATCTTGGCCACCAAAGTCTGGGCGCTCGGCCCCATCATTCTCGATGGCGGCTTCATTCTGTTCCCGCTTACCTATGTCATTACCGACATCTTGGTGGAGCTCTATTACCGACGCGTAGCCAACTTTATCGTCATCTGCTGCTGCTTGGTTAATTTGATTGCCTTTTTCGCCCTCAAACTCACCGCATTCTTGCCGCCGGCTCCTGGCGTCATGCACGTTGAGCCCAGCCAAGCCTTAGGGCTGTCGTCACGCATCATGATTGCCAGCGTTATCGGCACTGTCGTCAGCACCATCGTGAATAATTATATTTACGATCGCATGCGCCGCTATAAATCTCGGCACGCCGTCAGCAAGCAAGCCATCACACGCCGCGCCTGGGTATCGAGCTTTTTTGCTCACATCCCCGATAGTGCCCTGTTTACCTTTCTGGCGTTCGCCGGCTATGCTAGCCTACCCGCTCTCGCACATCAGTTTCTTACCTCATACCTTGCCGGCATGGTCGTAGAAACTGTCTTGACGCTGCTATTCACCGGCCGCATTGCCCATTCCCTGCGCCAATCTCTCTCCCACCTCCAAGATTAATCTCTTGGACCCGCCCCTCTCACTCGAGAGGGGCTTTTCTTACTCTTGACTTCCCTAGAATATATTGTGCAATATCTTCCCTTTTGTGCTATAATATATAATATATGCAATTTCACGTCGAGAAAACTCTGCCAAACGGCCTCGGCCGCGCTGGCACCATCCAGACCGCCCACGGCGAAATTAAGACCCCTGCCTTCATGTGCGTGGGCACTACTGGCTATGTGCGTTTCGTTTCGTCCGCAGATTTGCACGACCTCGGCGCCCAGGCTATGCTATCTAACGGCTACCATCTCCGTCGCGAATCTTCCGCTATCGCGGAAGCTGGCGGACTAGCTAACTGGTCACCAGGCCGCCAAGACGGACAGGACGATACTGCTTGGCTCGGCCCCACTCTTACCGATTCCGGCGGCTTCCAGGTCATGTCCCTCGGCTCTGGCCTTGGCAAAGTTGTTTCCATGGAAAAAGAGCGCCACGTCACCAATACTGCCCACCAGGAACGCCTGGCTCACGTTTCCGAAGACGGCGTTAGCTTCATCGACCCCTTTGACAGCCAGCCCGACTTCATCGGCCCCGAAGAATCCATGCAAATCCAATGTCGCATTGGCGCCGACATCCACATGGCTTTTGATGAACTTACTTCCCTGGCCGATACTTATGAGTATAATGTCGAAGCCCTCGCGCGCACCGAGCGCTGGGCCGAGCGCAGCTTGCGCGAGCACATCCAGCACCGCGACGACCTCGGCTACCGCCAAAACCTCTACGGCATCCTCCAGGGCGGCCGTTGGGAAGACCTCCGCCGCCACACCGCCCAGACCCTCAGTCAGATGTCCATCGATAGTGTCGAGTTTGACGGTTTTGGCCTTGGCGGTGCCTTCCTCAAAGAAGATTTAGGCGAAATCCTCCGCTGGTGCAACGAAGAGCTTCCCTTCGACAAGCCCCGTCATTTGCTCGGCCTTTCCCACCCCGACGACATTCTCATTGGCGCCGAAATGGGTGCCGACACCTTCGACTGCGTCGCTCCTACTCGCGAAGCTCGCCATGGCAAAATCTACACCAAGGACGGCAGCCTCAACCTCCGCAAATTTGCCAACGTCGGCAGCGTCCTCGATCCTGGCTGCGACTGCGCTACCTGCCGTGCCGGCTGGACTCTCGGCAGCCTCCGCGCCATGTGGCGTTCTGGCGACCCTGGGCAAAAGCGCAAATTCTACCGCCTTGCCTCTATTCACAATCTCCGCTTCATCGTCCGCCTCACCGAAGAAATCCGCACCGCCATCCTCGAAGGCTCTTTCGACCAATACAAACGCGACTTCTTGCGCCGCTATTATTATAATGACCCTTCCAATTAGTCCCATTATTTCTCAGACTATGCTATAATTAACCTAAACGGAGGACAATCATGTACAAGAAAACAATCGAAGTCGACACCAAGACTTTCGTCAGATTCTGGCTAGTCATCATGGGCTTCGCGATACTCGGCCTTTTCATCTGGAAAGCCCTCACCGGGCTCATCATCGTCGGCATTGCCATCTTTCTCGCCGTCGCCATCCAGCCTCTCGCCGGGCGCATCCAGAAATTACTAAAAAAAGACGATTCTTCCCTCTCCTCAGTCGTCGCCTACGGTATCGTCATCGTCATCTTAGGGTTAATCATGTCAGTCATTGTACCAGTCGTCATCGACCAGTCCGTCCAGTTCGTCCGCCAGCTCCCCGAAACTTTCGAGCACACTATCGGCGGCTGGGAAGGCATCAATAGCTTCGGCCAAACCCTCGGTATCGAAAACCTGCAAGGCGAAATCTTCACCGCCATCAATAATTTCTCTAATAACTTCGTCGCCGATTTTGGCAACGTCCTCGTTTCTAGCGTCAGCGCCATCGCCCAAGTCACCACCAATGTCATCCTCGTTCTCGTCCTCACTCTCCTCTTTGCCATCGAAGGCCCCAGTATCATGAAACAATTCTGGACCATCGTCGAAGGCAAGCACAAAAACTCCTCCGTCCGCGCTTGGCAGCGCCTCTCTCAGCGCATTGCCGGCGTCATCGGCACCTACGTTTCTAAGCAAGTTTCCGTCGCCATGCTCGATGGCTGTGTCGTCGCCGTCGCTATCCTCCTCTTATCCATCACTTGCGGCTTCTCTAGTAGCCTTGCCATCCCCATGGGCCTCACTTCTTTCGTCTTCTATCTTATCCCTATGTTCGGCCCTATCATCAGCTGCATCCTAATCAGCCTGTTACTGCTATTCAGCGCACCGATCGCCGCCGTCATCTTTATCATCTTCTACATCATCTACCAGCAGATTGAGAACAATTTCATCGCCCCGAAAATCCAAGGCGACGCCCTCAATCTCCCCACCGCCCTCATCCTCACCGCCATTGTCATCGGCATGTATATGTTTGGCTTAGTCGGCGCTATCATCGCCATCCCTATCGCCGGCTGCATCAAAGTCATCATCGAGGAGCTCCCCAATCTCCGCGAAACCGAGCCCCTCGAAGCCCGCATCGAAGCCAAATAATCCACTAACCTAACCCCCGAGCTTAGCTTTTTCACCCTCTCTACAGGGGTGGTATCACGTCAAAACCTAAGCTCGGAGCTTAAGTTTTGTCAATCAATTCTCCTAGCCGCTCCGCTGCGTCTATTCCCTCCTGCAAAGCATAGATTTCCTGCCAGAGCTGTCTTTTCTGCGTTTCCAGCATTGCCTTCCTTTCTGGCAGTGTCTTATTTCCCTGCCAAGTCAGCCGCGCATATTTCTTCATCTCCTTCACACCAAACCCGCACTTACGCAGCTTCACTAATACGCCAATCCATTCCAGCTGCGCCATATCTAAATAACGATAGCCATTCCGCCAACGTTTCACTCCGCGCACTAACCCACGGTCACAATAATGCCGCACTTCATACACCGACACACCTAGTATCTCACTCGCCGCTTTCAGTGTAAAAGTTTCATTATTCATATATTCATTGTAACAGACCTGTACAAAACCAACAAGCTGTGATATACTACAATTAGTAATTTAATGGGCCGTCGCCAAGTGGTAAGGCACCGGGTTTTGGTCCCGACATTCGCAGGTTCGAATCCTGCCGGCCCAGCCAGGAAAATACTCCTACATATGTAGGAGTATTTTCCTGCATTACTGAGCAGGCTACGAACCGTAGGTTCGACCATTGTAGAAAGTGAGTGAAGAAAATGCTTGCATTTTCTTCCGAACTGACGCCCAATGGAAAAGGATTTTGCAAGAAATCCGCTGCCTGCCAGCCCAGCCAAGCAGAACTCCGAACTTTGGTTCGGGTTTTTGTTTAGGCTAAAATATCTCACTTTATATATTAACTTTGGAAATCTATGCTATAATAAAAAGTGAACTATCACTTTCCTCGGTCAATGAGGAAAGAAAATAAAATACAATCATGCCTGAGAGCAGCACCCTATTCTGGTGGTGGTTCCTTTCGTATGATTGTGGAGCCAGATAGTTTCCCCGTTTAGGATGCTGCTTTTAGATTTTAAGCATACTTCCTAACGGTGAATACTAACCAAAAGGAGGCTACATGCTTAAAACAAATCATACCAACCTTAAAAGATACAAAATACCACTAATATCTAGCGCCATAGCTGTCGGTGGTATGTTTTTATTTTCATATTTAACTTTCATTCCGAAACAAGTCTTCGCAGAATACGACTGGGAAACCCGCACTCTATCCGATATTAACACAATGCAGCAAATGAATGCCAAAATTTGCGAGAACAGCGAGATTGAGGAAGAAACAATATTGGAAGATACCCGTGACCACAAGAAATATTATGTAGCTAAGCTCAAAGGTGATGCCGTGGGAACTAAAGAAAAAGGCGAATGCTGGATGACGCAAAACCTAGCTTACAGCGGAACCGACAAAGACGAGGTTGGAATCTCATGCACGCTAAGCAGTACCGAAAATGACGCCCACTGCTATTCCGGTAGCTGGCTAAATGATATTAAGGAAAAATACTTTGCCATAGGCAAACATAAAAATGGAGTTCATGAATCTCAAGGTAATTATTACAACTGGCCAGCTGCGGTACAAAATGGTTCTGGCGGAGATGAAATTCAAGGCGTCTGCCCAGACAAATGGCAACTTCCAACCAGCGGCAATGACAATAGCAAATCCTTTGGCAACCTCATAAATGCCTACAACATTTCCGTCGATACAAATTATAGCAAGCTCACTGGCAACCCACTCCACTTTCAATATAGCGGAAACATTAACTCAGGCACAACTGGTAGTGTTGGTATCGGTGGATACTATTGGTCCTCCACCACTAGCAGTGCAGATAATGCCCACCATCTAGCCTTCAGTAGTAACTACATATATCCATCTTTTAATGCACATCGTGCCGCTGGCTTTCCTATCCGCTGCGTCGCCGCTAATATCTATCCAGACGAACCAGTGCTCGATGACAACCAAGCCAACGTCGCAATCACAGTCAGCCCAGTGATTAGCATCGACGTTACCAAAGATGCTAATGATATGGCAGTAGATTTCACCAAAGTAGCTACTAGTACGATTATAGCTAGAGTAGGTTCTAATCAACCATATCAATTATTACTTAGTACGGATAAAAGTGATTTAACTAATCCTAAGACCGATCAAACCATTCCCATGATTCCATCAGAGCAAACTATAGTAAAAGGTACTAATAGTTGGGGTATTAAGAAACTATCCTCACCCACTGATACTACCGTAAATGAGAGTACTACATATAGCCCAGTTGGTATTAATGGTAATAAAGAATTATTCTATACTTCCACCAGTGCCGCTTCGGAAGACCTCACCTTCCCAGTGGCTATTGCTGTAGATTCTAGCTTACCCAGTGGCCAGTATTCTACGCAGGTCACTCTAACCGCCGTCGCTATGTAAGCTCTTAAGCCAAGCCAGCAGATTCCTGCCGCAAATGAGAACTAACTTCTGGGTGGGGAGAAATTAGCTCTCATTCCTACCACGGGCGGCAGGGTTCTGGCAGAAAGCAATTTTAAGAGAACACACTAAGCTTCACACTCATTCAAAAAATAAGCATAAAACTCTAGTATTCAGCCTAATCGTGTGCTATAATTAGGCTAAGGAAAATTGTTGGATTCTCTATCCTTTATGGATAGAGAATTTCCATTCCACACTCACTTTTCCAATTTTGAATCCGATAATGAACTCCATAGAATCATGAATTCTCCTTTCCACCTGCCAGCCTCTAGGATACTAAGGTGCAACTTTCCGCCATG
>CAYUDH010000006.1:0-38126 GCA_964443595.1 uncultured Candidatus Saccharibacteria bacterium | reverse complement strand
GCGAGTGTAGTACAGCGGTTAGTATGCAAGTTTTCCAAACTTGAGATGAGAGTTCAACCCTCTCCACTCGCACCATACAGAGGACAGCTCTAAAATGGGCTTATTTTTTATGCCGCTCAGACTGGCTAAACGGCCCTGTATTTACCAAATCTCCGTAAACTATGTTAAAGCACTTGACAATTTCGCCATCGTGTGCTACAATGAGAACAGTGAAGGGAGTTTAGCCCCGGTAATTTTTCCATGCGCCTAGCAGCTATCAACCTTAGAACATTACAGGAGGGAAGCACAATGAGTAGATTCACTGAAGGATTGGATGTCCTCTTTGGCGGCAGCGGCCGCCGGCGCGACGACGGGTATAACCCATTCAGAAATAAGGCTGATGTCGGACCGGCGCCTAACGTCGTCCGCATCAAGCCTAAGCCGCCCGCAGAACCCAACCCGTTCGACGACGCCGACCCCGCGGACGGTGCCACTCAGCCGGATTCGACTGTGCCGGCCCCGCCCAGCGCTCCTGCTGACGCCCAAGATGGTGCTCAGGAGAAGCCCGACAACCCCTACCAGCGCCGCGCCGACAGCACGCAACCGCAGCCCGAAGCAGCAGCTGGGCAGCTCGACGCAGAGCTGCAGCAGTTGTTCCGGGGCTACGCTATGCGTTGGCGTCGTCGCCTCGATAACGCACGGGACAGTAGACCAAACGTCTTTTATGACGTTTTGGATCTCAGGGGGTACTACACTTACGAGAACCCCGACAAGACGGACGCCGAAGTTAGTCAGTTAATTGCCCGGGACATTGAATCTGGGCGCTTGGCTGTCGTACCGATGATGCTGGATTTCGGCGGTGAGCCCATTGAAGAGCTGTCGTCGGATCACCCGATCGCCGTTGCCCTGTGGCAGCAATACCGCAAAGCAACGGGAGAGGACCAGCCGGATTCTCCGGCTCCCGACCCGCAGCCCGATGCTACCACGGCTCCGCCTGCCCCGGACTCCGTTCCGGCTCCGCAGCCTGCGCCGCCTACTGAGCCCACACCCGATTCGCCCGCCGAAACGCCGACCCCGGCCGCAGGCGCTCCTGCGCCGTCCGGCGATTTGGGAGCTGAAGTGGACGCCATCTTTGGGCCCCCGACTGGGGCCCCTGCCAGGGCACCCGCAGCTCCGCCAGATTCGCCTCCGGCAGACGTACCCGCCCCGCACTCCGAGCCCAATCCCGAGCCCGCGCCTCAGCCTGCTGAACCGGCACCGGCCCCCGCGCCTGCTCCGGCCCCTATGCCGGCATCGCAGCCTCCGGCCATCGGCCTGGAAGCCATCATTGCCGCGCTGCCTTCGTCGGAACGCAATGCGTTCTACGCTCAGCTGGCAAGAGAAGTCGTGTCTGGTGGCGGCCTGAACGCTCAGGATTTGGCCCGAGCCATGGCTACCACTCCGGGGCACACCGAAACTTCTGCTCCGTTGGAGCCTCCGCACGACCATCAGCAGTCCCCTACCACTCCCTAAACCCCTTCCGCTCTTTACGAACCGCCCCATCTTTTGGGGCGGTTTTTCCACGCCCCACTAGCCGGGAATCACCACTTCATAGCCCGTACTAAAACGCTTATACTATACAATAAACATAACCACAACTATCAAGCTATGTCAACCATTCGCCGCCCCTGTAGAACATAGGCGGCCACAGGCCAAGAATAAACATTTTACTCCTGTTACGCTTAAGTTCAGAGCCGCCTTTACAAATTATGCTAAAAATACAATTTTAGCCTTGACTTTTTTAGCATTGTGTGCTACAATGGAACTAGTCTGGAAAGATTGTGGGAGCAATCTCGCCAGAGGTCCATTTACAGCCGAATCATCTCAGATACAATGTGTTTTACATGGTATCTGTTTTATATATAGAAGCAGAGAGGAAGCATCTGCGTAGCAAGACCCTATCCCAACTTAGTTCGAGAACAGGGCTTGGTACACCCTGTTTTTGAAGTAATCAACAAAAATTTACGGAAAAACAGGAGGTATTGATATGTTAAATCCTACGCTATGGTTGTGGCTCGGTGTCGTTTTGACACTGTTAGCCGCATTCGCTGCCGTGCGCTATGTGCGCGGCAGGAACGATGGGGGCATCAGCGTTGATGTCATCCACACCCGCAGGGTCGTCATGATCGTCGCGATTGTTATCGCAATTGTCATGTGGCTATTGTGGGGCGGCACAACCTTTGCCGCCAGAAACGGCCCTAAGGAGCCTGTGCAGGTGCCCGTTTGCACCTGCACCGAAAAGTGCACCGACGATGCCAAAAACGCCGACTGCGAAGTCTGCGCAAAAGACATCGGGCAGTGCGTCGGCAAAGCTGTAACGACGCCCACGCCTACACCCAGTTCGACTCCGTCCCCGACCCCGACTCCCGCAAGTGATGAAGAATTTCTCGAGCCAGTTTGCCTGACGGAAGAGCAGTATAAAGCCTTCATCGACAAAACCGACTTGACCTTTATCAAGCGGAGTTTGGCCGGAGATTACCGGCAAGCTCGTAAGCAGGCAGTATTGTTATATACAAACGCCTGCAAAGAGCGGGCGTTTACCGAATGCGTGAACTATCCCATCCGGGAATGGTTCCCGGAGTTTGATCAGCTCCTGAACTCTAAGCTGTCACTAGCAGAGCGGCTGGAGCTGGAAAAGGCATTTTTCGATGCCTTAGACAGGGAAATGACCGGCAACGTCCCCTTCGGGATTATGGTCCTGGAAGGGATGAAGGAGATTCCGTATATCTACCGCAACAACCAAAGTTGGATTGACGGGAATCTCGAGCTGCTGAGCCAGATGTATGCTGGCACCTACACGCCACCTACAGATACGGCGAAGCAGGCGTTGGAACTGGCTAGCATTCCCAAGTTGGACAGTAAGTTCAAGGGCCTCGACTACTTGGTCGTGAAATCGACCAGCTTGGACGGCGGCGAAGTTGTACGCGAGGAATGGGCTAGGCTCATGGCTCGCGTCAGTTCCGTGCTCAGGCTCTACTCGTTCCGCACTAGCGGAGCGATGGTGGTGGAAAGACCATGTGACATTTGTTGGACAGATAACGCGTCTAACAATTTGAATTCCTTGGTCCGCATGATCAAGGACGATGAGGTCGAGGACCGCGATGTACTGATTCTGTCGTGTATCGCGAAGTCCGGCAATGAGCGGACACTCATCGGGTTCAATCGGTATGATTCCCGGCTTGAGATTTTCACGCCTGGTACGCCCGATCCTGTGCCCGAGGCGACTCCGACTCCGACACCTTCGTATCGGCCTCAGCCGAGCCCCCAGCCTTCTCCGAAACCTTCCCCCAGCCCGTCCCCGAGTCCTACCCCGACCCCCACACCGACCCCAACTCCGACGCCTACTCCTACCCCTACCCCGACACCCACGCCTACACCGACACCGACTCCGACTCCGACGCCCAGTCCTTCACCGTCCCCGTCCCCGAGTCCTAGTCCCTCCCCTTCCCCCAGCCCGTCCCCGACCCCCACACCGACCCCAACTCCGACACCGAAGCCTACTCCGAAGGACCCTGCCGAAGATCCGGTCAACCATGGTGACGCCAACATCGGTGGGGGTAAAAACAAGCCCACCGATGGGACTGGTACTCACCAGCCCACTAAACCTCAGCCCAGTGATTACCCGTCAACTCCCTCAGAGAATCCGGTAATCAATACGCATACGCCGTCGAGCGATCCGGTCAGACCGGATGTGGGCGATGAAACCCACGAAGGCAATTCCTTCGGAACTGGAGGACAGGATCACCCGGTGATAGATCCGGACGCCAGTTTGAACGACAACTCGGATCCTCCTGATACGACTAAGCCGATTGAGAAAGATCCCAATACCTCTGGTACTGTGATCCAGACCAATCCTGGCGGAGATACCGGGAACAATAACCCCGGCAACAGTGATCCGCCGGCTAGCACCGTGCAACCGGGCGATACGGTTAAACCCGAGGATCAGCCTCCCGTCAGCGGAGAGGTGGACCCTGGATGGTAACTGCAATAACACGTTACGCCGGTATCAAGGCCGGCTTCTATATATTAAAGTTTTTCCCTAAACTTCGCATATAGCGAGTGGGACGTACCTTATCCCTGGGGGCTGCGGCCCCCGGGGATAACCCAAGATCTATAATATTGTGTTTGAGATGATTCGGTTGCAGGATTCAATGGAGCTTAACAAATCGGACCAGAATATTAAACTTAATTAACAATGCATTATTAATTAATATTAATCTTTTGAGAGGAGATTATTATGAATAAAGCTGTTAAAAGCACCTTAGCTGTAACTGCTGGTTTGGTAGCTATGGCTGGTGCAGCCACTCCTTCGCTGGTATCAGCTTGGGGTGACAACGGTGGTGGCCGCGAATCGCACACCATCGAGGAGATTAATAATGGTGTCCTCGGCGATCGTATCGTCTTCAACACCATTAGCAACAGTGTCATTGGCAACGAGAAGAACTTCGTCGGTGCCCGTGAGAACACTGGCGTGAACGCTGGCGCCAAAAACGTCTGGAACGGTAACGACATTACCGTCAAAGATGGTCAAGAATACTTGATCCGTCTTTACGTTCACAACAACAGCCCGAAAGACCGCGCTGCTGTGTCTGAGAACACCCGCGTAGCCTTCAATATTCCTACTATCTCGGCTAAGCAAGTTCAGGTAAATGGTTACATTTATTCTGATAACGCTGTCCCGAGCGAGTACTGGGATTACGTCAACTTCAATAGTGACCAAGCCTTCCACCTGGAGTATGTCTATGGTTCTGCCTTAATCGAGAACCGTGGCTATGCTTCCACTGAGAATGGTGGCCCGAAGAAGCTTGGCGACGAGATTGTCACCAAAGCCGCTTCTGAGAAGGGCGTCCGGATCGGTTTCGATCAGGAAGGTGATGGCAAGATTCCGGGCTGCTATGGCTACGCTAGCTACATTACCATTCGCGTCAAAGCTGTCTTTGATACTGATTACCGTATCGAGCAGCGTGTCCGCAAAGCCGGTACTACCGAATGGAAAACCAATGTCGAAGCTAACGTTGGCGACAAACTTGAGTTCCGCATTCTGTACAAGAATACTAGCGACAAGACTCAAAATAGCGTGATGATCAAGGATATCTTACCAAAGAACTTGACTTACGTACCTGGTACTACTAAGCTCACCAATGCTAACTACGCTCTTGCTATCAATCAAGACACTTTAGTTACTAGCGGTATCAACATCGGCCACTATAATGCCGGTGCTAACGCCTTAGTAGACTTCACCGCTGTCGTAGAAAACAAATCTCTACAATGCGGTACGAACAATTTGGTCAACTGGGCCCAAGGTGGTGTCGGCGAGAAAGTCATCCAAGACTACGCTACCGTCCGCGTCAACTTGGCCTGCGAGAACCAACCCGAACTCCCAAATACTGGTCCGGAAGCTGTCGCTGGTGGCGCAGTCGCCGCTGGTTCAGTTGTAACTGCTGCTGGCTACTTCATTACTAGTCGCCGTAGCTTACGCAAATAAGACTAACTAACCCTGGTCTAGCTCAGCCCACCCTGGCTAGCGACCAAGAGTTAATCGGTAGAGTTTGATCGCTCCATACGACAAAAGACCCTTCTCATCTGAGAGGGGTCTTTTGGTAGGGCGAAAGTTCAAAGTAGTAGGGAAGTGCTTTGAAGAGCATGAACACTTTGAAGCGCCGAGCTATCTTGAAAGCACCGAGCTAGAAAATGACCGCCCTTGAAGGCGGGGCGGCCATAAACTTTTTGGGGCGAACAGACGGAAATAACTGTGATTCCGTACATGTTCAAAGTCGTAGAGATAAAAACGCGAGTTTGCGCCAGGGAAGCTAAAGGATGCCCAAAACCGAAAATTTCTAGACGAAATGTCTGAGGACTAGGGCTGACCAAGGCGCTGGGTGAAGGTTGTTAGTAGGTGGAGTACTTTTTGATGCGTTCATCAGCAGCTTTTTTGGCGCGGGCCGCAGGTGATTGGCTAAGTGCCATCGTGGTATGGTATGCAATGCGCTCGCTGCACGCAAAGTCCACTTCGCGGCGGGCCTCGTCGAGAGGCATTCCCAAGTTCGCGCACCTCTTCTCGGTCACTTTAATATGAACCCAATCATCGAACTCGAAATCGACCCCTTCTGCGAGGAATCGGGGTGGAATGTGGCCGGTGCGTATGTCTTCCCGATAACGCTCGTAGCAATCATCACAGCGGAGGAAAGGCACATCTTTTCCGCACACCCGACAAGTTGTTGACATTTTTCATGACCCCTTTCTTTAGAAACAGAATTTTTGATCTCTGACTTCATGTAAGGTTCTAGGCTAGCTCTAGAACCTTACATTGTTCCAAAACTGCGTCACTAGTAGTATTGTATGCTAACGAGAATTTTTTTGCAAGCACAAATGTTTTTATTATAAAGCTCCCCGATCGGAGGAGCTTTATAGGTTAAGAACCTGACGGTGCCGATGTGTCGCCCGGTGTATCATCTGGTGGAATCGGATGGCCAGACGGTGTCGGCGTACCATCTCCTGATGGAGTTGGCGGTATCGATCTATCATCTGACGGAACTGGCGGAATTGGAGCAGGAGTATCAGACGGCAATGGCTCAGATCGTCGGCGGCGAACTGGAGTTGGAGTTGGCGCAGGGGCTGGAGTCGGAGTAGGAGCGGAAGTATCAGGAGTACCAGAAGGTGACGGCGGCACAGGTATTGGCGTCCGGCTACGTATGTAAGCAGCATCATCACGATCAATTTTCTCTTGCACATCATGCCGCTGCGCCTCTACGTCACGTGCCTCTAGCATGTCTGCTTCCATTGCATCCCTCTGGTTCAGCCGTCGTCCAGTAGTCGTATTAATCCAGTCACCCTGGTTAAACTTCCCGCCGCTTGACGTGGCCTGAGTCGCCGTAGCTCTTTGCCAATTGGCATGCCGCTCACGCAGTGTCTGCGTACGCGGCGCACGCTGGATTTTTATGCCAGTTGCAACATCCAGTCTTTCCTGCAGTTGTGCAGCATCGGCCATGCCGCCTTGCCGAGCCAAGCCATCCAGGTCGTACTTATTATCATTGAGAGTTTGTAACATTTGATTTGCTTGACTTGCAGATAACTTAACGCCGCTCGATGGGTTGGCAGCTCTTACTAAAGTCTGTCCGACAGTATTCAAAAGATCATTCCGTTCGGCTTCACTGGTATCGTCACTCTGAATACGTGATCGAACACGATTTAACTCTACCTCGCCCGCTCCAGCCATCGCCATGATACTCTTATCTTGCGCCTTCTGCCTCTCTTCTGGCGTAGCGGTGCTATTAAACTTGCGAGAGTACCTGCTGTTAGCAATCTGATGCATGGGCTTTCTCGCATCCCGCTCGATATCGTTTTTATATCGCGGGTCGTTCAATGTTTCGCTAGCAGCGCTAATCAACTTATCACGCTGGTCCTCATCGAGCAAACCGGGCGTATTTAGCGCGTCCACATAAGCTTCGAGATCTTGCTTTGATAGACCAGACATGGTTTTAGCTTTGAGCTTGCCGATTGAGCTAATCAGTGACTCCTGATCCAACTTACCGTAATCGGTTCTAGCTATATCCTGCATACCAGTAACTTGTTCGTCCAGAAGTGGCGACTTAGCAATATCACCGCTATTAGTACGACGCAGGTTCGTGGCGGTACGCTGCATGATTTGTTTAGCAGTACGCTGTTGTGTTTCGTCGCTCATCCCAGCTATTTCTGCCCCCAACAAGTTGTTGGCACGCCTTAGCTGATTGCGACCGAATTTATTAGACGCGAGAACAGCTGCCGCCGCCTTCTGCTCCTCCAGCGCATCATGATCCGTAGGATCTCTGAACAATCTTCTGGTGGCACTAATATACCTAGAAACCAAGCTGGTGTCATCACCGTCTAGGTGATCAATATCACCGAAGTTGTTGGATGTGCCATCACTGTCCCAGCGTGCACGAATCATTTGTGCACCGGTGTCGGTAGATTTATCAATATTACTCTGAGCGATTGCCATACGCATCGACTGGGCACGGCTCAAGTTGCTGTTCATTCCCAGGCCACGACGAGCCTTAGCAATCAGGCTTTTACCGCTACCAGCAGTCCCCAAACGGTCGACACGGGTTTCATCACGTTTGAGGTTGAGCCTGCGCTGCGCCTCACCTTGATGCTCTTGGAAAGCACGCGATCTCTGTATATTGCTAGTGAGTCCACGACCCAGATTGTTGCCAAGGTTAGATATTTTAACGCCCAGATTGCCCATAGCTAACATGGATTGTTTTAGTAAAGTTGGAATAAAGAAGAATGGTACCACATTAATCAACATAGCCACCAGGGCATAAAACATTCCTTGATCTCCTTCACCAGCTACCTGCAGTAGCAACGCTCCTGCATATTCACCGGCCCCCATCATTGCTCCACAGATTGGATACAAGAGGAGCAAGCCTGTGAACATTTTTTTCCACTTATCAAAGAACGACTTCGTATTCGGTAACGCATAGCAAACTATCGCTAGCGGCGTAAGCACGACGAGAATCACAACTCCAGCCTGACGAACCCCCAACAGAATGAAGAAGAATATCACGGCAACAACACAGCCCAAAAGTGCCACTAGAATCGGCACAATCCAAGACGACAATGTTGCTGCAACGACAGAAGCACCTACGATAGTAACCGTCGTAGCAGTCGCACCAACGGCCAGTAGGGCCGCCACTATACTACCAGCAATACCTCCCGCCAAATTGCCCCTCGAGGCCCCACCGAGTCCAACTCCTTCCGCCATATCAAGGAATAGATCCTTCAGGGCAACGCCCAGTATATTAGAAAGATCAACTGCTATCTGACAGAGAATAAAGGAAATATTCACCAGCACTGCCACCACAATCAATCGCGGCAACATTTTCTTAATATTATAGTTAGAAATCCCAATTCCAGTCAGCTGCGCCAAGATAATAACTGCAAACGCAACCGCAAACAGGATATTGGCAAAGCCACGGAATTGCTCCCATGCGGTATGGACAGGCCCACTAGGAGACATAATGCTCACAGCCTTAATCTGTAACGACGGCTCAATAAAATGCTCATAAAGATAGGATGTAGCATTCCCCACTAGTTCAATCACCGGACAGGCAATCCACCCCAGCACACCTGTACCCTCATAGCACACCGCCAAACCGGATTCTTCATTTCCGCCACCGGGCTCGTCTGAGCCACCACCGGGGGTATCATCACCCGACCCTGGTTGGCCCGAAATAGTCCCAAAAGAACCAGAATCAACTTTACCGAGATTTAAGCTCTTTGCACTGCTTAAAACTCCTCTAAAGTCCATAACTGTAAGACCTTTTGCCCATCCGCCGCTACCTCGGCCACCGAACGATTCAGTTACACTATCTACTCCGGTTACTTCGCACCAATTCGTTCCATCTTCCGTCCACACATAAGCGACAACATTTTTATCAGTTGAACAGTTGCTTTTATTAATGCTGACTTGCCCCCTATAAGCATCAGTTACATAGTTCATGTAGCTCTTGTAGAGTTGGTAATAATCATTATCCGTCAATGCAACAGTTTTATAATCCTCATTTGGACCAGCTACATACCGCAAGGCCTTGAGCGCGCTTGAAGAAGAATCCAACTTATACTCAGTAGAAACCGAGCTTGAACTATTTGTAACGTCATAGCCAGTAATGGTTACTATGGCGCCACTCGGAATCATTGGCGAGGTGCCAGGCTCTATTATATTTTTGTTAATGTAATCCTTTAGTTCATCTATCGTTGTTCCATTATTCGGGTAAGCCAAATAACCAGAATATGCAATCGACCCAGGTGCAATCCACGTGATGCCAATCGTGTCGTAGCCTAAGCACATTTTGCCTGCCTCATCTGGGCAGCTCCCCTCCACTGTCACCTCGCTCGCGTTTTGTACCTTAATTGTATTTCCATCAACCGGGAAACAAACTGCGTTTGTCGTTAGGGTTTCTGAGTGAGCCGATCCAGCTGCTTGGGAATTGTACTTTACCGATATGCATTTCTTACTGGTGCTAGTCCCGCTCTCAACGTATCCCAAATCTGTAGCAGTAGGAGTTAAATTATTTAATAACCCAGTAACTGTATATTTAGATGGTTTTTTCCGTATCGTCGTTGTCCCAACAAATAGCTGCTTACAATCAATCTTTAAATCAGCACCATTACTCGCATAGGTCGGCATAACGATACTTTTTGGTGAATCTTTTACTACATTAGTAATCGAAAAAGTTTTCGTGCCATCAATAGGAGATTGCATATATGAATTTATGCATGTCCCTAAAGCATTATATAAAACTTTTTTCTGCAAATCACTATCAGAAATAGCTACTGCATCTGGAACTATAAAACTCAAAGAGAACGCCACGACAGCACACAAGGAAACTCCTGCGCTAATAACTTTTATAAGTAGCTTACACCTCTTACTCATTTTGTGCCTCCAGGACATCGCCAATTACCCTAGTATTTGTTTTTAAAGAATTTTCCAAATTAGAAAGGTTATATTGCATAACTAAGCTAGCACTATCCTGTTGCTGTTGCGCTTCGGACACGGCAGAATTCGCGCCATCACCAATAAAGTTGCATGTATAATCAATTAACCCATTCTCAATGCACTGATTATTAGAATAAATTTCTATTAAAGTAAGCTGTGCTGATAAAAAATCTTTTAATGCATTAGCGACGACGGTGAGGCTATTTGATGCCGAATCATCATAGATATCATTAGAAATCTCCTCAACATATCTATAAGCTGTACCCGCCCCGCCTTCCAAAAAGCTATCCAGAACTTTTTGTGATAATACGTTAATTTGCAAAATACTAACTAACGCATTCAATGTACCGGTATACATTGATAATTGCTCTCTAGGAATTACATTTTTCTCTTTTGCTGTGTCTGCAAAAACCCGATAGCGTTTTTTTAGTTCTGTAATATAACCATCCTGCTCCGAGGTGGTTAAGTCAGAATTTTCTAAGTTAAACAAAAACCACTCGCTACCTGTATTAGCAGTGTCCTCAGCATCCTCATTCTCGTCAATACTCTCCGGACCATCCACCAAATATTTGCGATAGTCGCCAAACAGTGACGCCAATGTTTCCCGTTTTTTCTCTTCCGGTACCCCCCCCACCACAAAATACCCCACCGCTCCCCCAACCACCGCCAGCAGCACCACGACCGCCAGCACAATCGGCCATTTGCGGCGCTTTTTGGGACCGTTATCCAGCACAATATCTTCCGTCGCTGGAACGGTGTTTGCAATCATCGCATCATTCAGGCGCTGAGCCTGTTTGCCAGTTTCCGTATTCGCAAAAATCGAAGCAATCTTCGCTCGGCTCGATTCCGCCGCCGCTGCAGTATTATCCTGTGCAATTTTTTCGGCATCCACCGACAGCTCTGGCGTGCTAAAAATCCCTTGCGTAGGGGAACCACCAGCACCGTTTACATTTTTATCATCGTCATGACCATCCATAATCCTTATTATAACATAAGAATTAAGTTTGTAAGTTAAAAACACTACTATTTCTCGCCGCCTCTACAAAACGACCAAGATATTACACCTGCCAGAGAGAATAAACGACAGCCAAAACTCACACGATACTAATCCACGAAATATCCTCTACTACTATTTAAACTCTAGAACGTTTATGCTATAATGAAAATAAATATAGAGGAGAATATATGAAAGACGATGAGCTGCAACCAGTTCCTACTGAAACTAGTTCATTAGAACCACAAACTGAACCGCAGGCTGAATCACAAACTGAGTTGCAAGATGCGGAGTCAGCTTCGCAGCCGGCTACAACTGAAACTACTACGACTAAACCGCAAGATTCCCAATCACTTGCGCCCAACAATAATACCGCAGCCGACAATACCTCTGCTAAATCGAAACAATCTCATAAAAAATTAATGATTGCTACTGCAATTGCGCTTGTTGCCCTCGGCCTAGGCGGCACTGTCTGCGCGCTAGTTCTCAACCAAGGTAAAACTGACGACAACTCAGAAAACCAATCCGCTAGCACTACTCCTCGCCAGATTACGGATTTCGACTTAGCTTTTTTGGAAAATAAAGAGGCGAACCAGCTCTATAGTCCGCTCTCTATCAAATACGCTTTAGGTATGCTTGAAGCTGGCGCAGCAGGCAACTCTCGGCAACAAATTGAAACCGCTATCGGTTCGCTTACGCCTCAGAAGTATCCGAATAATAAAAACATGTCTTTTGCGAATGCGCTTTTTATTAATAATAACCTTCCCGATGACGTGATTAAAAGTTCTTACACTGATGTTATCAATGCGCGGTTTGGGGCAGAAGCCTTGCGGGTTCCCTTTACTTCTGCGGTTCCAATTAATAACTGGGTCAGCGACAAGACTTTTGGCCTTATTAAAAATTTGCTCACCGACGAAATGCTTAAATCAGATGGCGGGCCAGAGCAATATTTTGCCTTAGTTAATGCGCTGGCAATTGATATGGAATGGATTAACAAAATTCAGCCTAATGATAAAGGCAAAGAATACTATGTTAGTTTCCCGAACATTAACTACAATTCCTCGGTTTTAAATTTCTGGGAAACTGGCTTCAGCGCGTTACCATTTAATAATTCTGCTATGGAGGTTAATTCCTTGCACCTTGCTGCCACCATCAATAAATATGATATTTTGAACGAACTAGGCGTTGATAATATCCGTCAAACTGTTATTGATGAATACACAGATTGGCTGAATGATGGTGTCTGTACTGAGGGTTGGCCTGCTCCAGAAGTTTATGTTGAGGAATATCTCGAGAAACTCGGTGCTGGCGGTTATAAAACCGTTGCAAGCTCTACGGATTTCTCACTTTACGACAACGACGAAATCAAAGTTTTCGCCAAAGATTTGCAAACGTACGATGATATTACTTTGCAATATGTAGGTATTATGCCTAAAACTACTTCGCTAAATGATTACATTCAAAACCTTACTACGGACAAACTCACATCGACAATTAGCCAGCTTAAATCTATCGCTCTTGAGAATTTCAAAGACGGAGTCGTGACAGACATTGATGCTTATATCCCAGTTTTTAAATTTCAGGATAAGTTGGATTTAGTGAGCACGCTGAAGGGTATTGGTATTACAGATGTTTTTAGTGAAAAGCAGGCCGACTTATCTAACCTAGTCAATGATTCCACGGGCTTATATATCAATCAAGCCGTACACCAAACTACGGTGGACTTTAGCAACGATGGGATTAAAGCTTCAGCGGCTACGGCTCTGGTTGGCGGTAGAGGCGCCCAAGGATGTGGCTTCAGATATAATTTTGATGTTCCAGTGGAGAAGATTGATCTAACTTTTGACAACCCGTATCTTTTCCTCATTCGCGACAAAGAATCTGGGACCATTTGGTTCATGGGAACTGTTTACGAGCCAACTGCTTATACTAGGGTCGACCGCGAATATTAAGGCATGGAAGGTTGAACTTGTATTTGCTATACAAGTTCAACTATAAAATAACAGAGGTACTAGCTACTCGCAGGCGACTTAATAAAAAGGTTTCGCCCTAGAAACCAGAACCAACGACCAAGCGGTTATGAGCCGCCTGCTCTAACCTTTGCACAAAAATGGTGCGGGCGGTTGGGTTCGAACCAACGACCAAGCGGTTATGAGCCGCCTGCTCTAACCCCTGAGCTACGCCCGCACTTGTCGCTGCTGCTTTTACGAAAGGCAGCCTGTGTACACATATATAATTATACCACACAATCACTCATCTTCATCACATTACAGAATGTGTTATAATTATACCATGAGCGAGTTCCGGACTAAAATTCGCAAAGCCCAGTATTGGATCAAAAACGAACTCTTTACTTTTGAAAGGGTAGTTTTGATAGTAGCCGCGGTTTGCTGCCTGGCATGGACTTGGGGCTCAATCGACGCCATGACCCGCAACTGGTCCCTAGCGCAGGAGCTCATGAGCCGCCAGCGCGAAAAAGCCGTCCTTGAGCTCGAAGTAGAAACTCTCGAGCTAGAAAACGAATACTATGCTTCTCCCGAATACCAAGAGCTCGCCGCCCGCAAATATCAGGGCAAAATGCTCCCCGGGGAAACGATGATCTATCTGCCAGACAATTCCGAAGCCGCCCTTAGTAAGCATAAAACTTCCAATGACACAGAAACCGCCGACATCGCCACCGCAACTTTGAGTAATGTCGAGCAGTGGATGATGTTTTTGTTTGGAATGTGAGGCTTAACCAAGCCAAGTTACGCATCATTCTATTAGAATGTTTAGCGTAAAACATCAGCAATAATGCTATAGATAGGAAAATGGAAGAGCCATATAGAACAGCAAAAGTAATTACTATATCGAAAAGGTAATTACGAGTTTGCAAAAGTAATTACCTTTTGATATAATACAATTATGAATACAAGGGAACAATTAAAACTAATTCTAGCCGCGGCTAAGTGGTCGCAAGGTGATTTGGCCCACCGTCTTGATGTAGCCCCTAAGACACTTAGTTTTTGGATTACGGGTAAAGCCGAGCCTAGAGACAAACACCTAGAGAAGATAAGGGATTTATATTTTGATATTGTGGGCAGAACGGAAGTAGATAAAACTCTGCTTAACGATTTAAAAAGAAAGGCCACGGCCACGCATCTAGACCTTAAAGAACTATTAAACAACGAGGAATTGCTGAAAATAGCCACTCTTTATCTTACATATCACACTAATAATATTGAGGGCAGCACCATGACGCTAGACGATGTAGCAACCGTCCTAGACGATGAAAACGCCATTATCGCCAACAAGTCTTATCGTGAGCAAGCTGAGGCACGTAACCATCGTACCGCCTTTTTGTTTTTGCTGGACCGACTCAAGCTAGAGGGCAAAAACTTTAAGTGGTCGTCGGGCTTAATTTTAGAGATTCATAAGCGCCTAATGAACAGCCTGATGGACGACGCGGGCGAGTACCGTAAATATGGAGTGAGAGTTTTGGGTAGCAATGTAGCCCGTGCTAACCACATAAGCGTGCCGCGAAAGATCGATGACTTAGTGGCTTATATGAACACTCCAACCAACGACAGCATAGAGAGGCTAGCAAAAACCCACGCCATTTTTGAGCTAATACACCCATTTGGCGACGGCAATGACCGTACGGGGCGCTTAATAATGTTTACGCAAGCTATGCAATATGGCATAGTGCCACCGTTTGTCTTAAAAGAGCGTAAACGAGCTTACTATAAATATCTCGAAAAAGCTGATCAAACTAAAAATTACGACCTTTTGGCAATGTTCATTGCTGAAAGCGTATTATCAACCGATAAGCTTTTAAGATAAGAGAGTTGAGCAGCTCGCTGCTGTTGACAGAGCCCTCCTGATAATGATGCCGATAACAGTGCCCTTGCTCCTAGGTTTTTATTCTAGTACATTTTTCCATTAAAAAGTTTTCAAGTTTATCAAAGTTATGCTAAAATATAAATATGAGCGATTCTGCATTGCCAAAAAAACCAACCACAGCCAAGCCAGAAACTCAGTTTACCACTGAGAATATCGGCCGCTGGGCAGCCAAGCAAGAAAACCCCTTTGCCGAGCAAAACCGCAAAGCCGCTGCCAAAAAACAAAAACAAGCCGAAGCCCGCAAAAAGGCCACTCCGTACGTCGTAGTTGCCGCTGCCGCCGTCGCCATTGGCCTAGCTATCTTTGGGCTGGTGATGATAATCATCACACTTCTAAATAATCAGTCAAAGCTACCGGACAATCTAGCGCTCGGCAGTGACGGCGCTGCAGAGATCTCTGAGGCGGCACAAAATGTTTACCAAGAACAGTTGCAAAAGTTCTATAATCAACATGGTAGCAATGCCAGCGGCTCAGTCGAGCAACCTAACGATGAAGCCGTGCAGGATGCACTGAATGCAGTTTCAGACTATTACAATGAGCAAAAAGATAAAACGGAAGATGAAGTGAAGAAAAACCAGCTCGTCCTCATTGAAATGCGGACCTATGCACTCAAGGGGCGTAATGAGGACTTGGTGCGCGTCGGAGAGGAAATTAATGTAGACAATATGCAAGAATCCGCAAGAGATGAGTATTGGGGCATGATGGCGAACGCGTATTATAGTCTTGGTAACGATGAGCGGGGAGCGTGGGCAATTTCGAATATTGCTAACGTATTAGGTGGAGGCAACTAGTTAAACTAAAATGGTAAAAATATGAAAGATTGTAATAGGGAAACTAAAAGAAAATACATTAGCGTAATAACAACGGTCCTTTGCTCTGTAATTATAAGCATTTTAGGATACAATAGTATTTTAGGCGCGAAGGAGGTTCACGCTCAGTCTGAAGTCACATATAATGATTGTCTAGCAAACAGCGGAAACCCGGATGTACTTTCGGTCCAAGAAGGATGCAACTTGTGTCTAAGCGGCTCGTTTACGGCAGCTCGTGGGACGATGTGGTTTAATAACAGCCCCGGCAATAGCAACTCTGATGTTGTTGAAGTAACTGATCCTGATGCGCAGACAATACCTATACAGATTTGGGGTAGCGCGTATAGCTGCCGACAAAACATAAATAAACCTAGTACTAGCATTGGTTACTATGTCTGGTTTGCTCAAAGTGGTCAATATATCGGGGATAGTAGCAAAGGTAGTTTCCCCGGCAGAGTAGACTTTGTGTATCGAGGTAGCAGCTCATCGGTTCAATTATTTGACCTAACGCGAGGTTCTTGGTCCGAAAATTACGGCAACTTCGGCACCTACAGGTGGACTCAGGGCTACACCAGCGAAGGCTTAACGTTAAACGTGCCAGGGTTTAAGGAATATGCTGAGCAAAATGGCACAGTGACGGACTTAGGGGACGGTAGGAAAAGCTACGAAGCATTCGTATCTGTGAACCGTTGTTATAATGCGATTGGAGCCTACAAAAATCGTCCAGGCGATGGTAAGAACGTAACATGTTATGGTGATGACAGCAGAATTAAATTAGTTATTGGCGAAACTGAAGAACCCGCCGACATCAAAGGCATCTTCTCCTCGCAATCCTTTGGCAAAGTCGAAACTGAAATCAGCGGTCAAGAAAAAATGGTGCTAGAGCCCGCCAGCAAAATTGATGGAAAGCTAGAAAATAAGGACGCTCCTGTTATGACTATTGACCGCTATGCTGGAGGAGCAGGCCTTGCAATCACGAATGTAGGCATCGATCAAGGAACTATTGATTTAGAGTTTTGGCATAAACTTTTCTATAACCTAGATCCGCCAGGCGCATTTAGAGATAGTGACACTGTACCGGCAGCATCGACCGAATGGACGATTACAACAGAAGTTAAGACGTCTGGCAAACGCACAAAAGAAAATAAGCACCCAAGCGATAGCAGCTGGACAACTATCTCTACGACAAAGGACGCCTATACGGTAGAGGACAGTAAAAAGGCAACTTCAAAAGGGCCAATACCGGACGAGCCTATAAAAGTTACCGTGGAGCTAGGTAAAGGTCAAACAACTTTAGTATGCAGCACTATCGAATACAAACCTAAAACAGTCTATTTTAGCTCCAAGGGGGGCGGAGTATATGAAAAACAGAACGGCACAGACAGTGACTATTCCCAGGCTTGCATTGCTATTTTCCGACCCACTGAACCAGAAGGTACTCCTTGGTCTGGAGATGAAGGTGGCGAAGCAAGCGCACGACCTATGTACGCAGGTGAAGAAACGCCTATAGGCTGGAATGTTTGGACTTCAGGGAGCATAACCAATCGAATTGCCGACTTTCAGGCTACGAATTACGTCATGCCTCCGAACGCTAATAAAGACAACGACTTATTAAAAGGTAAAGCCGGCCTATTAAATGACCCTTCAGGGCGTCGCGGGAAAGTCGTTACTAAGATTTGTGAATTCTATGCACCAATACGTGGCTCGTTATCTGGGCTATGTAACCCCGATGTCCCGTATCCTTCAGAAGGTGAAAAAACAGAAACCGACTTTGATAGCGATGGCAACGAGTATACATATTTTCATGAGCTGAATGCTTCCGTTAACATAGTTTCCCCAAACGAAGTTGGTCGGAAACATGCTAATACCGCTGGATATTACATGGAGATATGGAGATGCGTACCGACTGAAGGCGGCGGATGCAAATGGACACCATTTCCTAAAGAGCACTACTGGGATATTTATAACTCCGCCGTCCGCACTATTGCTAAGAAGCCTTCCGTGGCCTTCTGGAACGGCAGCCTCTTTACTGGCAGCAATGTTATGACTTCTCTCGCGACGCGTTATAAAGTTGGCGACGAAAAGGGGAGAAATGCCGTCTACACCGCAGTGGAAGAAGTCAAAGACACCAAAACCCACTTCGGCTCTTGGTCCGAATACCTAGCCGTAGTCGGCCAGGGAATCCAGGGGCTTACTTCCGGCACCGTTTTATCCGGTGGGTTTACAGAGGCTCTTGACATTCTAGAAAACTCTCCGCTCACCATTGCGAACAAAACTGATAATGCCAGCGAACTTGGCCATTCCGGGCTTTCCAATGATCTTATCCTAAGGCAACGTCTGCAAGACTACTTCTTCAGCAATAACAATACTCTTAATAATGACATCGAGGTGCTGACCGACCTGCCTGCTTCTACCGAAGACATTAACAAAACTTACATCATTTCGAAAACCGGCAACCTAAAGATCGACCATGATATTAAGCTTAAAAATGACGCACACGACTCCATTTATACCTTGCCTCAAGTCTTGATTTATGCAAGCGGCAATATTGAAATCGGTCCCGATGTCGAGCAGATCGACGCTTGGCTCATCGCCGGGGAAACGCTCAATACTTGCGGTGTCTTTGCGGAAGGGGAAACCTCAGCCAAAATTACTAATGCGACCGGCGACGGCAAAGAAAAGTGCTTCAAATCGCTCACCATCAACGGTCCGGTTTTCGCCAAGAATGTCAAACTTAATCGCACCTACGGCGCCGATGGTATCAGTAATGAAGACAAAGATCTAGTTGATACAAATAACGATACTCGCGCTGCCACCGCCGAAGTTTTCAATCTCAGTGCCGACTCTTACCTCTGGGCTTATGCGCAGTCCGGCCGTTATGATTCTAGCTATTCCGAAGTTTATTCGCGCGAACTTCCGCCGAGGTACTAACTGATGAAAAAACCTGCACAGAGCACAGCTGCCCGTCCTACACAACCCGGCTTCACTATTATCGAGGTAATGTTGGCAGTAGCTATCAGCGCCTTGATGCTGATCGGCGTGATTGGCGGGGTCTATGTTTCCATCGGCCAGCAGCGGTATAGCGATGCTTTGCGTGACTTCGCAGAGTATATGCGTACGATTTATAGCGAAGCCATCAGTCCGCAATCTTTTGGCATCGGCAACTCCATGAACGAAGCCGTCATTGGCAAAGTTCTAGCTTTTGGCATTGGCGATGACAACAAAGTCTATTCCGCTACTATCGTTGGTAATGCCAACTACTCCACTACTGTTTCTGTCGCTGAAAGTTTCCTCGACACTCTCACCAAGGACAATTCTGATGTCAAACTTATCTGTGGCAACAATAGCGGCCAGGGCAGCACCGTTCAGGAATATACTCCGCTTTGGCAAGCCAAACTTACGCAAGCTAATGATGGCTCCGGCAATAGTAATAATCAGTTCCGAGGTACCATGATTATCGCGCGCTCGCTCACTTCGGCCGTTGTTCATACAGTCTTCTTAGATAATAATCCCGAAGCTGAGTTGAACCTGCGCGACAATTGCCAGCCGAATAGTAACTCCGCTGGCGAGCAGATTCAGTCGCTATTAGATAACAACCAACATTCTCTCGAAGCCAGCTTAGAGCGCCCTACCGGTATCTGTATCAAAATTGATGGTAACGCTGTTTCGCGCGAAGTTCAGATTGCCGCTAACGGCCGCAATACTTCCGCCGTTAAAGTCTTAGACGAGGAGAATAGTCGATGTCGCTAAACCATCGCGCAACCCGCCGTGGCGATACTATTGTCGAGGTTATGTTTGCCTTCGCGATATTCTCTCTGGTGGCGATTATTACAGTCACCATGATGAACTTAGGCGTCGCCGCCGCTGAGCGTTCACTCGAGGTCACGGTCGTTCGTAATGAAATGAACGCCCAAGTCGAAGCCTTGCGCTTTATTCATAGCTCCTATGTTGCCGAATTGACTTTACCAGAAACGTGCGACGAAGGCAAACATGCTATCAAATGTCAGCAATACAAAAGCCTCTGGGAAACAATCACTAATAACGCGCTTTCGCCCAGTTCTTATACCATTAGCCTGCCAGTTACAGACTGTAATACTATTTACGACAGTGATGCTCAGCTCCTCAGAAACAACAATGCTTTCATTCTCAACACACGCAAGCTGCCTTCCTCGCAGAATAATGGCAATGTTGCCTACATTTCTGCCAGTGAACACCCAGACGTTTTTGCCGTCGCGCCACTCAATGCTCGTATTATTTATACCAATAGTAGCGGCGATAGTGAAGATGGTGGCAACAACTCAACTGGTGCCCTCGGCAACAACAATAACCCCCTGCAGCAGTTCACCGACGCTGCTCGCGCCGAAGGCATTTGGGTAGTCGGTGTCAAAGGCGGTGCGAATGCTAGCAGTGCTAATCCGCAATATTACGACTTTTATGTCGGTACTTGCTGGAATGGTTCTGGCTCACCCTCGCCGACTTCTATTGATACCGTCGTAAGATTATATAATCCAAAGAGTAACTAATCTATGAAAAACATCTATAATCGAACCATCAAGAACCACACTAAGTCCGGCTTTACTATCGTCGAGGTAACTTTGTCGCTAGCTTTCATTGGCATGCTTATTATCGCCATTGCTATGATCCTAGTTAATATTTTTGCTTTGTATCAAAAAGGCCTCACCGTCAAGTCGGTTAATAGTGTTGGGCGCAACATTGTTAGTGAGCTTACTAATGCCATCAATGCCGCCCCGTCTATTGATAGCACGAGCATTTGCAACACATTAGCATCAAACAAAGACGAATGCCTCGAGAGCGGTGCTTTTGAGTATATTTTTCAGAGCGGAACCGGCTCGAGAAGTTATCAAACGCCGGGCGAAGAAAGCGCTATCCAATATTACGGCGCTTTATGTACCGGCCGATACACTTACCTTTGGAACACCTATCCGGGAATTGACCAAGGGCATACTTTAAGGCTCAGATATAATGTTAGCCCAAGCGATATGAATCGGACAACGGAGGATAACTTCAAAATTATTCGTTTTGAAGATCGCAACTACCGCACCTGCGCAGCTATGCAGAGTAGTCACGAAGCCGGCGGCGTTAGGGAAATTGATATTAGGGAACTCCCTAACGGCGCCACCAATTACATCCATGAAGCGCCAGTCACGGGGTTTCTCGACAGCACTGACACTGAGCTTTACCTTTACGAATTGACTGTATTCCCAATTTCTCAAGATTCCGTCACTCTGCGCGCTTTCTTCTCCGGTACTTTTATCCTGGCGACTGACCGCGGTGATGTTAACATCTTCCGCTCCGGAGATTATTGTAATCCTAATGCAGTCCTTGATTTTGGCGATAACCCTGACTATGGCGGTAACGGTAGCGTATTAGATTTAGGCTCCGAGTTTAATTATTGTGCTGTTAATCGTTTTAATTTCGCCGCCCGCACTTCTGGCAACGTCATCAAATAATATAGAAAGGTGTGCTATAATATAAATATGAAAAGGTTATGTTTGAAGAAAAAGGCTACTGCCAAGCGCGGTGTTGCTTCACTCTATGTCGTAATTTTTGCCACTATGCTATTCGGTATCGTTTCTCTTAGCTGCATGCGCATCATGCTGTCCGAAGTTACTCAGAGTAGCGAGGATGATTTATCTCGCTCCGCCTATGATGCTGCCATGGCCGGCGTCGAAGATGCCCGTACCGCCGTCAACCGTTATTACAGGTGTCTAGCTAGCCCCAATAGCAACTGTGACTCTGCCGCCAAAGCAAAAATATTCCAAAAGGACTGCGACGACTCGATCGGCGTTGCCAGGTATCTTTATTCGGACTATGCCCCATCCGACGAAACTCCAGAAGTTCTAGTCCAGGAAAATAACCAAGACAACAACTCCGACCAAGCCTACACCTGCGTTATCGTTAGTGATGTCACGCCCGATTATCGTGGTACTCTAACCAGCGACACTCGCACGCGCGTGATTCCTCTTAATGTAAAAAACGCCAACAGCGAGATTAATAGTAATAGCAATATCGCAAATGTCAAACGGGTCCGGTTTAGCTGGTTTTCACAGCTCAATGAAGGCAGTGAATATGGCGGTAGCCATGACTTTAAGAATCTCGACGGCAGCAAGAAATTTGGTAATGCTGATAACTCTACTATTCCGCCAACTATAACGCTAACTCTTATAGTCCTTAATGACGAGAATAACGATCCAGCCGACTTTCACAAAGCTAATAACGGTTCAAACTATGCTACTTTGGCTTTGCTACCTTCCTCCCAGGGCTCTGCCAGAACTGTAGTTGAGCCTGACGCGCTATATAAGGCTGGGAATAACGGCCGTGACAGCAAGCATGAACCGATTCCTGTTGAATGCTCCACTTCTGCCGAATTTGCCTGTACTGTCGACCTCGCCGTAAATTTTGGTACTAATGATAGTGTTTTCCTCGTCGCCTCCCTCCCCTACGGCGAAACTATTGCCGACTTCTCCGTTTCAATGTACAAAACCCCAGCCGGCGGGGATGAAAATGCCGACAATCTAGTTTACTTCCAGGGCTCGCAGGTTTCGGTCGACTCTACCGGTCGCACTGGTCAACTTTTTCGCCGCATCGAAACTCGTCTTGAGCCTTCCGACCTTTACTTCCCCTATCCAATGTACGCTCTTGATCTCGGTGATGGCGGAGATAATGGAAAATTAAACAAGGACTTCTGGATCACCGTCAACTGTTGGTACGCCCGCAAAAACGATGACAACTTTGATGCTGGCACCTGTAACAACAACAGTAATAGTAACGCCCATTAACCGCAGCTCACACTTATACCTATTCATGCTTCCTACTAAATCACCTGCCGGTATTATCCGGCAGGTGATCTACAATTAGTTTTACTAATATATTAGTAATTCGTCGCCCGAATCTCAAAGAAAGCTTGTGGATGGCTGCAAGCTGGGCAGATTTCTGGTGCTTTCTCGCCCGTGTAGACATAACCACAGTTACGACATTTCCAAACTGTTACCTTGTCGCTCTTAAATACCATATCATCATCTACATTAGCTTTCAGCTTGAGATAGCGCGCTTCATGCTCCTTCTCAATTCCAGCCACTAGCTCAAACTTCGCGGCAATTTCATCGTAACCCTCCTCGCGAGCTTCCTTGGCGAAATTATTATACATATCTGTCCACTCATAATTTTCGCCCTCGGCTGCCGCTTCTAGATTATCGCTGGTCGATGGAATCTCGCCATCATGCAAATACTTAAACCAAACTTTCGCGTGCTCTTTTTCATTACCGGATGTTTCGGTAAAAATTGCACTAATCTGTTCGTAGCCTTCTTTCTTTGCCTTTGAAGCAAAGTACTGATACTTCATCGCAGCTTGCGACTCACCAGCAAACGCAGTTTCCAGATTTTTCCAAGTCTTACTATCTTTTTCTAATTTCTTCATGTAACTCCTCTCTTTACTGATATTATTATAGCACACTTGGCCAAACTAGTCGTCGCAACTTTTCGCTACTTATGCAGTGAGTTGCGGACTTTTTCCAGGTGCTCCCTAGCCTTCAGCGTTACCGAACGGCCGCGCGGAGTCCGCTCAATCAAACCCAACTGCAGCATATACGGTTCATAATAATCTTCAATCGTCGCCGCCTCATCGCCAGTCAAGGCTGCAATTGTTGATAAGCCCACCGGGCGGTCGCCATAGTTTTCTAACATTAATTCTAACATGTTGCGATCCGCCGGGTCCAAGCCTAGCTCATCTATCTCCATTAAGTCCAGCGCCCCCTGCGCTAGTTCCGTGCTAATGTAGCCATCGCCATGCACCTCCGCATAATCACGCACGCGCTTGGTTAAACGGTTCGCAATCCGTGGAGTCAAGCGCGAGCGAGTGGCAAGTAACGCCGTAGCTTCGGCATCGATTTTGGTCCCTAGGATACTCGCCGTCCGCGTAATAATCCGCTCAATCTCCGGAATCTTGTAATATTCCAAACGATGTACCAGACCAAACCGGTCGCGCAGCGGCCCCGCTAGGGAACCAGTCTTAGTTGTCGCGCCAACTACCGTGAAGTTCGGCAAGTCTAGCCGCACCGATCTCGCGGCTGGGCCTTTGCCAATTACTATATCTAGTTTATAATCTTCCATCGCCGAGTATAAGACTTCTTCCACCGCGCGTTTCAGGCGGTGGATCTCGTCGATGAATAGCACATCACCACTCTGCAAATTAGTTAAGATTGAAGCTAAATCTCCCGCCCGTTCAATCGCCGGCCCACTTGTTACTCGCAGGCTAGCGCCTAGCTCGTGCGCGATAATATTTGCCATCGTGGTTTTGCCTAGTCCCGGCGGCCCATAGAGCAGCACATGGTCTAACGTTGTACCATCATCGCGTTTCTTCACTGCGTCAATTGCTAATTTCAAATTATTCTTTAGCCGGTCCTGACCAATATAATCCGCAAAAGTCAGCGGACGCAAAGTTACTTCTTCAGCCTGTTCAGAAAGATCATCCTCATTCACCGTAGTGTCCAACACCCGGCGCGGTTTTTCTATATCGGTAGACCTCTCAATTCCCATAGCTTCATTATACCATGTAATCGGAGAGGCTGCTTCATAAATATCTTTTTCGAAGGGTCGAAAAACAACATTTCCCGCTTGTGTTTATCTGATAATTCCGGTATAATAAGATTATGTATAATCCTTATGAACTAGATCATAAAACCCCGACCAAGAAAGATTATCTCGATACGACCGATTTTGATCAGTCCGAGATGCTCGACATGGTCAAAGTTTCTACTGTAGTTCGCAGCTATATCAAATCTGGCGCCACTCTAGAAACTCTTTTTCACAAAAACTTAGCCATGATCTTTGAGCAAAAGTCTACACGCACTCGTGTTTCTTTTGAAGTGGCGATGGAACAGCTTGGTGGTCATGCACTCAACCTCGCTCCCGGTGCTATTCAGTTAGGCGCACATGAGTCCATCGGTGATACTGCCAAAGTTCTCTGTCGCATGGTGGATATGATTATGGCTCGCGTCGATCGTCATGCTAGCGTGGTTGAGCTAGCCGAAAAGTCTACCGTCCCCGTCATCAATGGTATGTCCGATTACAATCACCCCACTCAAGAGCTCGGCGATATTATCACCATTTTTGATCACTTACCTAAGGACAAACCGCTCAATCAAATCAAAGTCATCTTCGTCGGCGACTGCACTCAGGTTTGTGCTTCGCTTATGATGATCGTAACTAAGATGGGCATGAATTTCGTCCAGTACGCCCCTCCTGCTAAATGGCTTAATGATGACTATCTCAAACTTGGCCGCGCCAACGTCCAGCTTTACGGTGGCAGCGTGCACGTTTCTGATAATCCCGAAGTTCTCGAAGGCGCAGATTTCATTTATACCGACGTCTGGTATGGCCTTTACGACAAAGAAACTCCCAAAGAAGTTTATATGCGCGAGTTTTATCCTAAGTATCAAGTTAATGACGAAATGCTGGCTGTCACTCACAATCCCGAAGTTAAGTTCATGCACTGTCTCCCAGCCATGCGTGGCGAAGAGGTTACCGATAGTGTGATGGATGGCCCAGCCTCAATTTGTTGGGATCAAGCAGAAAACCGTTTGACGGCTCAGCGCGGTTTAGTTTTGTATTTTGGTGGTGTAGCGCAGACAGCGCTCGATACGATTAAGAGGCATAAGGAGGATAAGTAATGCCTAAAAATAAAAAACATAAGTTCAGGCTGTTTAGTGCTGTACTTGCGACAGTCTGTATCATCTTGGTAGGTGATGCTGTAGCACCGACTGCCTCGATTGGTAATTCACAGTACATTTGGTGGATCATCATGCTAATTGGTTTCTTTGTGCCATACGGCTTGATTTCTGCCGAGCTCGGTACACAATACCCATCCGAAGGCGGTATGTATACCTGGGTCAAAAAAGCTTTCGGCGAAAAGTGGGCTGGCCGGGTTGCCTGGTACTACTGGGTCAACTATCCACTCTGGGTGGCTTCGCTCGCTGATCTCGTCACGACTTACCTATTGCAGATGCTTGGTGTCGAGATGACTTGGCCACTAATTTTAGCCATTCAGGTTGGCTACATCGTGCTTGTTAGCGTGCTTGGCGTCTTGCGCATTTCACAGAGTGCTTGGCTATCCAATCTTGGTGCGATCTGTAAGTTCATCTTCATGGCTGGTATTGGTGCGCTCGGTATTTACGTCTTAGTTACCCAGGGTAGTGCTAATCCCGTCAATTCTTGGACTGACTTCTTACCAATGGTCGGCGCTGATGGTAAGTTTGACTTTACTGGGCTTGGCTTCGTGGCTTTGATTATCTTTAATATGCTTGGTTTCGAAGTTGTCTCTACCTTTAGTGAAGACATGGATAATCCGAAAAAAGAAATTCCAAAAGCCGTCATCGTTGGTGGTGTCTTGATTGCTGTCTTCTATTTGCTAGCTTCGTTTGGTATTGGCGTGGCCATCCCGCTCGAAGAGATTAGTACTGATTCCGGCTTGCTTGATAGCTATAATATCTTACTTACGACCGCTGGCTTCTCTGCCGCTGCTATCAAAGCTATTACCGTTGTCATCGGTGGCATGTTCATCTACACTTTGGTGGCCAACATTTCTTCTTGGAACTTTGGCGTCAACTCCGTCATTGCTTGCGCTGCTGAGGATGGCACTTTCCCGAAGTCTTGGGCCAAACGCAACAAAAACGGTGTGCCTTATGTTGTTTCCATCTGGACTGGTATCGTCGGTGGCATCATTGCTATCGCGGGTATCATTGTTTCACAATTCTTCCCCGACATTTCCAACCTCTTCTGGACTTTCTTCTCGCTTAGCCTAGTAACTCTACTTCTGTCGTACTTGCCAATGTTCCTAGCCTTCCTCAAACTTCACAAAAAAGGTCCAGCCGTCAAGAAAGGCTATTGGATTAGTGGTGGCAAAATCAAGATCACTCTCTTCGGTATCGTGCCATTTATCCTCATCCTGATTGCGCTCTTCTTTACGCTCTTCCCGGAGTTCAATCTCGAGATGTTTGAATATCAATGGCCGCTCATCACTGGCGCTGCATTAGCGATTATCATTGGTGAGTTTATGGTCTGGAATATGGGACGCAAACAAAAACTTGCTAAAACAACCAAGAAGACCAAGCGGGTCCGCGCTAGGGCTTCACGCTAAGTTAAAATTATAATAATAACTTCGAGACCAAAAGTTGCAATGAGGGGCTTCACATAGAGCCCCTTGCAACTATACCTCAATGAAGAAGGAGAAAATATGCGAATTATGGATACTACGCCAAAGCAAGATGGATTCTATATGCCATCTGAGTTGGCCGAACATCGTTGTACTTACGTCCTGTGGCCAGAACGCGGCGACAACTGGCGTAACAATGCCGAGAACGCTCAAAACGTTTTCCGTGAAGTTATCGAAACTATTGCCAAGTACGAGCCAGTTGTAGTTGGCGTCAACCCCGGCCAATACCCACATGTTCTGGAAATGAACATGCCCAACGTCCAAGTAGTCGAGATTTCTAATAATGATTCTTGGATTCGTGATTGTGGCGCCACTTTTGTCATTAACGGCAAAGGTAACATGCGCGCTGTTGACTGGACTTTTAACGCTTGGGGTGGCTTAGTCAACGGTCTTTATTTCCCATGGGACCAAGATGATTTAGTTGCCGCCAAAATGTGCGCCATCGAAGCCGTCAATCGTTATCGTCTTAGCGACTTCGTCCTCGAAGGCGGATCAATTCACAGCGACGGTGAAGGCACTATTCTCACTACCGAAGAATGTTTACTTGATCCCGGTCGCAATCCTAATATGTCCAAAGAAGAAATCGAAGCCAAGCTCAAAGAATATCTCGGTGCCGAGAAAGTTTTGTGGCTGCCAAAGGGTATTTACATGGATGAAGACACCAATGGCCACGTAGATAATATTTGTCAGTTCGTCGCACCAGGCAAAGTTGTACTCGCTTGGGAAGACAACGAAAACGATCCGCAATACGAACGCTCTAAAGCTGCACTAGAATATCTCGAGAGTGAAACTGACGCCCAGGGTCGCAAAATTGAAATTGTCAAAATCCACGTCCCGAATCCTATTACTATCACCGCCGAAGAGTCCGAAGGTGTTGACATCGTCGAAGGCACTTTCCCCCGCAACGAAGGCGATCGCTTGCCAGCCAGCTACGTTAATTATTACAACTGTAATGGCGCTGTCATTCTGCCAGTTTTCGGCGACGAGCATGATCAAGCTGCTATTGATACTCTGCAGCAGCTCTTCCCCTACAAAAAGATTGAACCTATCTATGCCCGCGAGATTTTGCTTGGTGGTGGTAATATTCACTGCATTACCCAACAAGTCCCCAAGCCATAAATAGAAACTTGGCGCCAAGAATCCTCCGACTCTTCCAAAGGGCTTATGGAGGATTCTTTTATTCGAACGAAATTCTTATGCTATAATAGTATTATGCAAAAGTTACATTATGATGGGCCGATTGTTTTAGTAGTGATGGATGGCGTTGGCCTATCGCCTAATCGCAGTGGCAATGCTGTGCGCCAGGCGCACACCGAGTTTCTTGATTATGCCATGCTAAATTACCTTAATATTCCTCTGGCCGCTTCCGGCGAGGCAGTTGGCATTATGCCAGGGCAGATGGGAAATTCCGAAGTTGGTCATAACGCCTTAGGTTCCGGGCAAATCATCAAGCAAGGTGTCGCCCAGGTCGAAGAGGCTTTTAATTCTAGCGATATTTGGCGCTCCAAAGCTTGGGCGGGTGCCATGAAGTTTCTTGGTGCTGGGCAAGGCAAAGTCATTACCAATCATACGCTGCACTTCGCTGGAATCTTTTCCGATGGCGGTGTCCATAGCGACATCAAGCATCTCGAGAAAATGATTGCACAGGCCTATGACGAAGGTGTCCGTCGGATTCGGATTCACTGCGTCTTTGATGGCCGCGATGTTTCGCCGCAGTCAGAGCCCAAGTATATTGAACGCATTGAGAACTATTGCAAAAAGTTCAAAGACGCCGATTTCCGCATCGCTTCCGGCGCTGGTCGTATGGTGGCTACTGCCGACCGCTACGAGAGCGACTGGGGCATGGTTAAGCGCGGTTGGGATATAATGGTGCATGGCTATGCTTCTCGTCAGTTCAAGAATGCTACCGAAGCCATCCGCACTCTCCGCAAGGAGAATCCACAAGTTCAGGATCAATACCTTCCCGATTTCGTCATCGTCGAAGATCTAGCTGCACACTCTGCTTTGGCAGCTCGGGCAATTATGGCTCGCGCCTCTAGTTCTAAATCTGGTCGCAAAGTTACGCCGATTGGCAAAGTCAAAGACGGCGACGCCTTTATCTATTATGATTTCCGGGCCGACCGCGCCGTCGAGATCGCGCAGGCTTTCACTGAAGTTGAATTTGATAAGTTCGATCGCAAAACTCCCGGCGCCAAAGTTAGTAAAACAAAAACCGCCGCTGCTAAAGTCGAAGATGGCAAACTATCTATCCGCACTAAGCAAGGCATGAAACTTGGCGGCAAAGATCAAAAATCCGTCAAACCTTCTAGCAATTGGCTGCCAAATATTTACTTTGCCGGCCTCACCGAATATAACTCCGATCGGCATATCCCTAAGAATATTCTAGTTCCACCCGTCAAAATCAACGACCCGCTCAATGTTTTCTTAGGCAAGAATAAGGTTTCTCAACTCGCCATTTCTGAAACCGTGAAATTCGGACACATCACGTACTATTTCAATGGCAACAGTTACAAAAAGGCTCCGCGCGAAGGGCAAGTCGAGATTCTGTCCGATACCTTGCCATTTAATACTCGTCCCTGGATGAAATCTGCCGAGATTACCGATGCCGCTCTGCTCGCTATGGACAAAATCAAATTCATCCGCCTTAATTTTCCCGGTGGTGATATGGTTGGTCATTTTGGCGAGCTCGAGCCTACTATTGCCGCTATCGAAGCTATCGACCTCCAGCTCAAGCGTTTAGCTGAGAAAGTCGATCACTTAGGCGGCATGCTTCTCATCACCGCTGATCACGGTAACGCCGAAGAACTATTAGACAAAAATGGAATCGCCAAAACTTCTCACACCACCAACCCCGTGCCCTGCATCTTCTATGATAATACTAAGAATGCTAAACTTTACAAAAGTGCCGGACTCAAGACCCCTGGTCTAGCTAACGTCGCCGCCACTATTGCTACTTTGCTTGGCCTACCGGATTACCCTGCCACTTGGCAAAAACCACTCATCAAGCTCAAATAAAACTTACTAAGTCGGTCTGACCAGTAGCAGGTTTGTTACTGGTCGGTTTTCTTTTCATTAGCAAAGTCTGGCTCGCGGAACGGATTCACGAAATTCGGCACAAAAGTCGCAGTCGGCTCGACTTTCATTACTTTACTTTTTACTTTTTCGTGCTCATCTTTGACTACCACCTGATAATCATCTACCTCGATAATTTGTTTGCGCGGAATTATCAGCTCCGGATCAAAGAAAGCTTTAATTGCCGGACGCTGCACTATGATTTGCTGAATATACCACGCCTCCGCATCCACTGTATAATCCAGCACTTTACCTAGTTTGGTTTTTTGTCGTGTGACAACTTTTAGTCCTACCAAGTTAAAATTTAGTTCTAGCACGTTCTTAATCTTAATGATTTCGTCACCTTGCACAAACTCATCAATCGAGTCTACAATCATCCCCATCCTAGAGAACTCTCGCACACTCTCAATTGGCAAGACATCACCTACATCATCCCGGATCATTTTGCCTTCAAGTTTAAACCCAATAATTTTTAGGCTGTTTGGATCGACGATCGGTTCAGCTACGCGCGCAATCTCCCCGCCAACATGCAGGCTCAGTACTGGGCAGCTGACTAATCTCGAACCACTGATTAACATACTTTTATTATAGCATAACTTTCTTAAAACTTCCGACTATATTCAAGATAAGTTATTGTTCTCAAACAGCACAAAATACTTCGAGCGGGAATCATGACTCTTCATCAAGCTTCTCAACCGCATCTTTTACCGTCTGATAATCAAACCCTTGGCCTACCAAATATCGAATCAGCTTTGGCGTGTCGTACTTATTACGTTTCTTCGCAATCATTTTTGCTAGTTCTTCATCCTCGTCACGCGTAGAGTTCGCCAAGACTTCACTCACGATATTATCCGGCACGTGCTTTTTGTGTAGCTCCATTTCTAGCCTACGTCTACTCACTCCTTTTTTGACAAAACGGTTTTCGATATAAAACTCTGCAAACTTATAGTCATCCACGTATCCGCGCGAAGTCAACCTCTCGATTACCGAATCAATCGCCGAATTTTGGATCTCCGGTAACGGCTTTAGCTCCTCGTGCCCACGTTTTCTATTTAGTTGCAAACGTTTCAACTGACGGCGCTTGAGATAATCACGCGTTTCCCAGACCGACCGCGGGCGCATCAAGGCCCACTCTAGCGCGCGCTGATAAAGTTTACCAAACTCTGATGCGCTATGTAGCTCTTGCAGTTCCGCTTCAGAAAGCACTTTGCCTACTTTGATCTGCAGGTCAACTACTTGTTTAATATCTAGCGACAGGCTAAACTTACCGTTGACATAGACATTCACGCGATTCGGGTCACGCACGCCGGAAGTAATCTGCGTAATGACTAGTTTATGCTCGTCATGTTTAACGGGCGCAGCAATATCGTCGCTCAGGCTTTTAATGTCTAACATTATGCTTTAGCAGCAGTTTCTTCAGCTGGCGCCTCAGTATTCTCAGCGGCGTCAACGTCATCGTTATCATCGGAGTCAAGCTTGGCCGCTACCCGTACTTGGTGCTCAATCTCTTGCATCAGCTCTGGGTTTTTCTTTAGCAGATCTTTCGCATTTTCGCGACCCTGCGCGATAGTTTCGCCTTTGTACTTCAGAAACGCACCTGCTTTTTCTATAATGTTTTTCTGAATTGCCAAGTCCAAGACATCACCAGTCTTGCTAATTCCCTCATTGTACATAATGTCAAATTCTGCTGTCCTGAACGGTGCCGCGATTTTATTCTTTACAATTTTAACCTTAGTGCGGTTACCGGCAATATCTTCACCGTTCTTAATCTGACCAATCCGCCGAATATCCATCCGCACCGAAGCGTAGAACTTCAAAGCATTACCACCTGTCGTAGTTTCCGGGTTACCAAACATCACCCCAATCTTCATCCGAATCTGATTGATAAAGATTACCGTCGCCTTCGATTTAGAAATAATACCCGTCAGTTTCCGCATCGCCTGCGACATCAACCTTGCCTGCAAGCCCATTTGCGCATCGCCCATGTCGCCATCAATCTCCGCTTGCGGTACCAACGCCGCCACCGAGTCAACCACAATCAAATCAACCGCGCCGCTGCGAACCAAAGTTTCGCAAATCTCCAGCGCCTGTTCGCCATTATCTGGCTGCGAGATATATAAATTATCTGTATCCACGCCAATTTTCTTCGCATAAGACGGATCCAGCGCGTGCTCTGCATCAATGAAGGCTGCCTGGCCGCCTTGTTTTTGCATCTCGGCAATCGCATGTAGTGCCAGAGTAGTCTTACCCGAAGATTCTGGACCATAGATTTCAATAATGCGCCCCTTCGGATAGCCGCCACCCAGCGCCAAATCCAGCGAAAGCGAACCGGACGGTAATAATTCAACATCAATCTTGCGAGTGTCGCCCAATCGCATAATTGCACCCGTACCGAACTGTTTGGTGATTTGCTGTATTGCCAGATCAAGAGCCTGCTTTTTACCGGAATTTTCACTAGTTTCTGCTTTTGTAACTTTTTTCGTCATATTACCTTCCTTTATTAATATAATTATAACATGTTTGAACGAAAATACTGACTCTATGCTGCCAAATACTTTCCGCCCATGTTGCCGATTATATAGCAAAAAATCTCAAAATAACAAGCACTAGCATGAAACTTTTAGCCATTTCATAAAATCATCTTGTTCAAGTCTAGTTTTGCTCCAAAAACCGTCATTATACCACAAAGGGCTACAGAGGTACAAGCACTAGCAACAAAAATCTTTTCTAGATTTCCAGTAGCGGTTTAATATCCGCCCCCAGTTGATTCAAACGCGCCGCAAAATCCTGATAACCGCGGTTAATCGAATAAATATTTCTTAGAATTGAAGTACCCGGAGCTGCCAGCATCGCAATCAATACTACCACCGCCGGGCGCAGTGCTGGTGGCGCTACTAATTCCGCTGCCCGCCAATTTGTCGGCCCTTCTATATAAACTCGGTGTGCATCCAGCAACTCTACTCGCGCATTTAGGTTTTCTAGATAGGTAATATATACTGCGCGATTTTCAAACACCCAGTCATGAATCAGGGTGCGGCCTTTTGCTGTAGCGGCAATCACCGAGAAAAATGGCAAGTTGTCGATGTTTAGTCCCGGGAATGGCATTGGCGCAATTTTATCCGTCGGCGCTACCAATTCTGACTTATGAATTTTCAAATCTACCAAGCGCGTCCGCCCATTCGCACTGTAATATTCTGGTGAACAAGTAATTTTCGCTCCCATACTTTTCAAAACTTCTAGCTCAATTTCTAGGAACTCAATCGGTGCCCGGCGGATTGTCAGAACCGACTTCGTCACTAGTGCCACTGCAATGAACGACATTGCCTCGATCGGGTCCTCAGCCGGGGAATATTCTACATCCATATTAATTTCTGCGCGACCGTGAATCGTCAAAGTCGTCGAGCCAATCCCTCGAATCTTCACTCCCAGCTTTTCTAGGAAAAAGCATAAATCCTGCACCATATAGTTCGAAGAGGCCCCCACTACCGTAGTTTCGCCCGGATATAGCGCCGCCGCCATCAAGACATTCTCTGTCACCGTATCGCCCCGCTCGATCAACACAATTCGCTTCGGCGGGAAAGACGAACGCACCGATTCAATCGAACGCGAATGTTGCAGTTGTTCTTGGCGAATTTTCTTTTCCTCAACTGTCGTTTCATAAAATCCACTACAGCTTGCCGCGTCCACTTTCAGCCCAAACTCTGACAAAGCCCGCAAGTGCGGCTCGATCGTTCGCGTACCTAGTGTGCAGCCGCCAGCATACGGCAAACGGAAGTATTTAAACTTATGCAGCAAAGGTCCCATAAACATCAGAATCGAACGAGTTTTGCGCGCCGCCTCAATGTCGATATTTTTCAGCTGCAACTTAATCGGCGGTGTAATTTCCAAGTCACGATTATCATTAATCCAGCGGCATCTCACGCCAATCGACTCTAGTACTTCAATAATCCGGAAAACCTCCTCAATTCGCGCCAAATGCTTTAGCGTCGTCGTCCCGGCGTTGAGCAGAGAAGCACAAAGCAGCGCCACCGCAGCATTTTTGCTAGTATTAATCGTAGCTTCTCCGTGCAGCTCTTTGCCACCGTTAATTCGGTAGCTCTGCGATACGGAATCATTTACCGAGAGAATCTGCCCGCCTAGCGCGCGTGACAATTTCTTGGTCAAATCCAGCGAAATATTCTGTCGCCCTTTTTCAATCCGATGAATTGCAGACTGACTGCTACCGATCGCCTCAGCCAGCTGAGCTTGAGTCCAACCTTTTTCGGTCCGCAACCGCTCCACTACGCGACCGATTGCTTCTTGATAACTTGGCTCTGTGAATGTCTTACTCATAAAACCATTATATCACAGAATGAATAAAAAATCCATAAAATCCCAAAAATTCCCCAAAAAACACAGACTTGATAAAAATAATTATTCGTGCTATGATATACTACTTTTGTGCACAAACCACATCATTAGCGTGTACCCAGCCCTCTAAGCTTCCGCCGTCCAGATACTCCCCATCGGTCGTCGCCACGTGCATAATTCCACCGTTTTTAATGTAGGTGTCAATTGGGTCCGTTACTACAAATTCTTGATCTTTTGGCCCAAAATCATTCTCCTTCACATATTGCACGATTTCCTGCAGCAATTCTGGTGACATTATATATTTACTCACATTAATCAAATTAGATGGCGTCTCTTCGACTGACGGCTTTTCTACTACAGCTTTTAGTAAACCATTTTCCACTGAAAACACCCCATATTTCTCCACCTCGGACTTTGGAATTTCTACGCCCAGAATTGCCGAATCGGTTTCGCTTTGCAGAGTTTTGAGTAATGATTTAGCGGCAGATTCGCCACCCGGATTCCAGATAAAATCATCCCCCATAAACACCAAGACCGGCTCATTGATATTATATTCTTCTACTGCCATCGCAATCGGCACTGCAGTGCCATATTTGCCTGCCGGGTCCTGCGCAATGTAATGAATCTTCACATTGTCCGGCAAAGTCTTGGCCAGCTGCAAACGGTCAGTTTTGCCGCGTTCGGTCAAATATTGATTTAGCGCAATATTGTCATGATAAAAAGCTTTCACTTGGCATGGCTCCACGTTAGAAATCACCATGTAAATGTCGGTCACACCTGCGTCAATGAGCTCCTGCACCGAATAGTCTACCAGTGGCCGGTTGCCCACTGGTAGCATTGACTTCTCGATAATTTTAGTAATCGGCAACCTCCTCGTACCCCACCCGGCGACTGGAATAATTGCTTTTGTAATCATAACTCAAACTCCACTTAAAACTGCCCTCATTATAGCATACTAAGTTCAAAACAATCTCAAAATCACAAATAAAACTCCGTTTTACTAAGTCTAACTAGCTTATCGCCCGGCAGGTTGAATGACTTTCCTGGCTTGTAAGTTAGAATCGCTTGCCGGAAATCCTCTAGCTGCGGCCGCGTCGCAGACACTCCCGCGCGCATCGTCCCGGCGCGCAAAAGTTCCAGCGCGACTTTTTGATCCAAATCTCGGAACCACTCCCTCTGCCAAGGTTGATTGACCTTTGGCAGCAAGTAATTCACAATTTCATCAATTTCTGTTTTTAACTTTTTTTGAGCTTGCCATAAATTATAAAGTTCCAACTTGTCCGTAAAGTTTTCTAGCTTAACGCGCACACGATTCCTTAGATACTGATCTTCATAGTTCGTCGGGTCTTGGCGAAAGGTAATATTATGCTGTGTAGCATATTTATAAATCGCTTTTTTATCAAACGGTGCCTTTGCGCGCAAGTTTTCTGGCAATAATTCTGGTTCTAAGAATGGCCGACGCACTCCTGGCGCGTCCAGCACGGCTAAACCTCGCCAGCCCGTACCGCGAATTAAGTTAATTGCAATACTTTCTACTAAATCATCCAAGTGGTGCGCCGTATAAATCTGATTGACTTTAGATACTGAACGAGTTTCCCGTAAGAACTCATAGCGCTTAGTGCGTGCAGTTTCCTCGGATACTTGTTCACCTAGACAAGCTTCGCCATAAGAATAAGTGAGCCGTTTAGCTTTGACGATTCGCCCCACAAAACTGGCGTCTGTTTCTGCTGATTGTCTTGTCCCGTGGTTAAAATGCGCCACCACAATATCATCATGCTGAAAAATATCCAGCATCACCATCGAATCAACTCCTCCCGACACTGCCAGGATTTTTTTCGCATCTTCTCTGAACATATATATTATTATATACCAGAATATGCTATAATATAAGACCTCGTAAAACTTATATCATTTTAAGCATAGCCTAACCACGAGAAATCGTGGTTTTTTGGTTCCATTGGGGTTGTTAGGTTACTAATCGGAACAGCTATCTTAATGACTCCATAGAATCAAAAAGCCAATCTGTAAAATCCCCAGTTTAAGGATTTTAACAATTTGGAAGATCGTTTGAAGTTTTAACTGAGCGACGATACGTCTATGGAGCCAGGCTATGTATTTGTTTTTGAGCTTAGACAGACGGACGTATCTTCGCTCCTATTATCAAAATGTTTATCATCTCAGCGGTGGGCATTGGTTATTTTGCCGTGAGAAGGCATTTTATTTGCCTCCTAAAGCTGATATTGCGCCTTTTCGCACCTGATGCTTACCGCCGAGATGATAAGCGGCTAACACAAAAAATGGAGAAAAATTATGAAAAATGAAAAAGAAAACAAAAAAGACGAAGTTGTAATTATCTTACCGGCAGGAGAGCCTCAAGTAAAGAAAATTACAATCTTTTTATTGGGAGTTAGCAGCGCCCTTTTAATGTCTGCGTATATCAATTTTAATGAAAACCTCGGGCTTTTAGCATTAGGAATCTTATTATTCCTGTTTATTTTTGACGAGGGTTTTCGGAAGGTTTTTTAACGATATGAGACTTAGAAAAGATACAAGAAACGACCTCTACACGACGATCTTTGAGAGTTGCGTAGAGGAGATCCAAGAAGTGAGTTCGGGAAACTGCGTTGAAAGGCTCACGGAAATAATTAGCGAAGATTACCAAAGCTGGCCAGACGAAAAATGTCAGAAAGTAGCACGGCAGTTCTTTGATGAGAACTACGATAAAGCCTACAAAGAAGCACAAGAATCGTTCGAGCCAACGGCGCAGGAAGAAGCGCAGGCTGATATTCAACGAGAAACGATGGCGGCATTGGCTGCGAGGGGGTGGTAATGGTTGCAGCAGTAGATTATCACAAACGTCCGGAGTGGAGCTACTCCTCAATGAAAAAGATCTTGGAATCCGGGATCGACTACGCCGTTGCTGGAAAAATTGGCTTAATTCCCGGCCCGCAAAGCGAAGCCATAGATCTCGGTCAGCTTACGCATATGCTTATTCTTGGCGGCGAAGATACGTTCGCAATTTGCGAGTTCGACGATTACCGAACCAAAGCAGCACGCGACTGGCGAGACGAGCAAAAGGCCAACGGCAAAAACATCGTTACGAAAGCGCAATGGGCGGCAGTCGAAGCGATTTATGAACACATCACAGAACATCCGCACGCCAAAGAATATCTGACCGGCGACGGCTTCAAGCACGAAGTCGAAATGTACGCCAAAGCTGAAGGTGTAGATCTTCGCGGCAAAGCCGACGCGCTGAAAATCACCGGCGATTCTATGATTATCACCGATATTAAG
>CAYUDH010000005.1:0-40118 GCA_964443595.1 uncultured Candidatus Saccharibacteria bacterium | reverse complement strand
TGTCCGAGCAAGAGCGCGAAGGTGTCGAGTATAGCTACCAAAACTTCCTCAACTCTCTCAATTTCACCGTCCAGATTCTCGTTCGCTCCCAGCGCGTTGATATTGGCCCTTACATCGAGCGTTTATCTATGATTCGCCGTAATAATGACAACATGCTCCTTGGCGTCCTCATGGACGATTACATCAACTTCATCGACGTCCTATCCCAAGAAGCCAACATTATGGACAAGTCCTTCTTCATTGTTATCCCTTATTATAGTTCTGCCGATGCCGAAGCCTTCGTCAACCAGACCAAAAATCTCTTCAAGACCTTCGGCAAAAAAGCCCCCAATGTCACCAAAATCAACCGTGACACCTACAACAAAGCCGTCGACGAGCTTAATAACCGTGTCGAAACCGTCATTTCCGGACTTTTCCGCATCGGTATTCAATCCGTCCGCCTCAATACTCGCGAACTCGCCGAGCTCTACTACAACTTCAACAACCCCGACACTGCCGTCCGCGAACCATTAGTCGATTTTACCAAACTAGCCACCACTTATGTGACGAAAGGAACCAAGCCCAATGAGCAGGAAAGATAAGAACAAATTAACTGCGGCCGAGATTGCTGTCCAGTCACAAGCCGCCGAAGAAGCCGAAATCCAGCAAGCCTTCGAGCAGGGCATTACTACCTTGCGCGACCTTATTTCACCCAGCTCCATCGAGATTCACTCTGGCTATTTCCGCCTCGGCACCAAATACGGTCGCACCATCTATGTTTACGGCTACCCGCGCTCGCTCTACACTGGCTGGATTTCTCCCCTCATCAACGTCGACGAAGTTCTTGATGTTTCTATGTATATTTATCCTGTCGAAACCGCCATCATCATGAAGAACCTCCGCAAAAAAGTCACCCAGCTCGAAGCTTCTTATAATGTCAACGCTGAACGTGGCAAAGTCCGTGATCCAGAAATCGAAGCCGCCATCAACGATGCCGAGGAACTCCGCGATAAGCTTCAGGTCGGCGCCGAGAAGTTCTTCCGCTTTGGTCTTTATATCACTCTCTGGGCCGACTCACTCGATGAGCTCAGTTTCGTCCAGCACAAGATCGAAACCATGCTCGGTCAGCAAATGGTCTTCTCCAAAGTCGCTAGCTCCCAGCAAGAGCAGGGCATGAACAGCTGCATGCCTCAGTGTACCGATCAGCTCCAGATTCGCCGCAACATGAACACCGGCGCTATTTCCACCAGCTTTCCCTTCACTTCCGCCGATCTCACCCAGGAGAAGGGCATCCTCTACGGCGTCAACATGCACAATAATGGCCTCGTCATCTTCGACCGCTTTAGCCTAGAGAACGCCAACTTAGTCGTCTTCGCTAAGTCTGGTGCTGGTAAATCTTTCGCTGTCAAGCTCGAAGCTCTCCGCTCCATGATGATTGGCGCCGAGATTCTCATTATCGACCCCGAGAACGAATATCAACGGCTTTGCGACGCCGTCGGCGGCAGTTACATCCGCTTATCGCTCAACTCCGACGTCCGTATTAATCCTTTCGATCTTCCAAAAGTAGTTGATAGCGAAGACGCTAACGATGCTTTGCGTGCTAATTTAGTTACTTTGCACGGCCTCTTCCGGCTCATGCTCGGTGGCAACCAAGTCGGCCCCAACGGTCAAATCGTCCCCGCCCTCACTGCTAATGAGGAAGCCGACCTCGACCAAGCCCTCATTGATACTTATGCTCGCGCCGGCATCACCAGCGATCCTACCACTCATCAGAATATGCCGCCTACCATCATTAATCTTTACGATACTTTACTTCACATGGGCGGCTCCGGCCCGCAGCTCGCTCAGCGTCTGCGCAAATATACCACTGGTACCTTTGCTGGTATTTTCTCCCAGCAGTCTAATATTGATATTAACAACCAAATGGTCGTCTTCAATATTCGCGACCTCGAGGACGAGCTCCGTCCGGTTGCTATCTATATCGTCCTTTCTCATATCTGGAACATCGTCCGCGCCGACCAGCGTCGTCGCCTCCTCATCGTCGATGAGGCCTGGCAGCTCATGCAGCACGACGATTCCGCCAACTTCCTCTTTAGCCTTGCTAAGCGTGCTCGCAAATACTACCTTGGTCTTACCACCGTCACCCAGGACGTCGAAGATTTCATGAGCACCAAAATGGGTCGCGCCATCGTCGCCAACTCTTCCATGCAGCTCCTCCTCAAGCAGTCCGCCTCTGCCGTCGATGTCTTATCTGACGTCTTCAAGCTCACCAGCGAGGAAAAGAAACGCCTCGCCAACTTCCCAGTTGGGCATGGCCTCTTCTTTGCCGGCGCTAACCACGTCCATCTTCAGATTATCGCTTCCGAAACCGAAGAATCCCTCATCACCACTCGACCAGGAGATAAAAGCTAACTATGCCATCTAGTGCCAACACTAATTCCAAATCAGAAAAGGGCAGTTCCTACCGCCCTGATTATGATGTCTGGAATGAAGAAACTGGCACTCCTACCCACCAAGATAATGGTGATGATTACTACTCTGACTCCAGGGATAACGGTAAAAACTTCACTAGAGGTAGCAGTAACGGCAATGGCCGCGACCACGAAGAACGCTCTAGCTCTAATGACGCCATAGTCAATCGCAACGCCGCCGTTAGCAGCCTCCGCCAAGCCGAAAATAGCGCCGCTTCCAGCCAAGAGCAATCTTACTATACTGGTAACGGCCGCAATCCTCGCCTTGACAACAAAAAAGCCAAAGGGAACAAGAAAAAAGTCGGCGCTTTAATTACCATCCTCCTCGCCCTCGGCGGCATCGGCACCTTTTTAGGGTCATCCAACTCCCTCCTCGCTCCCGCGCTCAGCGCCCTCACCACCAGCGCCACCCAAACTAACTACACTAGCTATATTTTACGCACCAGATTCATTACGAATGGCATGCTCAAAGGTACCGGAGCTGATGCCGTTACTACCGGCTGGACTGGACAAGTTAAATACTCCAAGATTCCTCAATATATGAGAACTCGCCTCGCCAAGAACGACATCGAAGTCATTGGTAGTGGCGCTGATACCAAATTACGCTGGAACGGAGAAGATATTAGTGCCGGAGATTTCGTCAACAAATACAACACTAATGTCGAATTCCGCGAAGCCTATACCAAAGCCAAACGTGGACGCGTCGCCACCTTTTTCGATAATGCCGCCAATAAACTCTATCAAAAACTAGGAATCAGCCGCAACTGGCGCGCCAATCTCCGCGATACCGGCGATGCCGATACTGACCTCAAGAACCTCAACGATACTTTAAGCGCCCGCTTTGACCCCGACGGCAGAACCAATGTCCGCACCAATACCGAATATGACCATAGGGAGGGCGTCTTCGACGAAGACGGTAACCCAGTCCTAGACAAAAACGGCGTTCAAGAAACTGTCGTCAAAACTGACACCGACAGAACCGACGCCAGTTCAAGCTCTAGCGGTAGCAATGATATCGAAGCCGCCAAAGGCAGCGCTAGCTCCTTCATTAGCAAAGTCGCCGGGGCAGTCGCCAGCATCGGTAGCGCCGCCTGCACTTTAATGAAGGTTGGTAATATGATCGCTATCACTGTAGCTGCCAACGAGATTTACCAGTCCATTGATTACTTCATGGGAGAGCTCGAGGGCCCCAGCAAAATGATGGCTGGCTACGGCATGGAGTCCGGTATCAATAGTCAATTAAATATCTTATCTACCAAAGCCCCTTCTAGTACTACCGATTTCAAAGCTTTAGGGTTAGTTTCAATGAACCCTGGCGCCGACACTAGCAACCCTCCAGAAGAACAATCCACCGGCGCACCCATTGAAGCCCCTCTTCTCCTAAAGATGCTATCCGGAGCCAACGCCACCCCAGAAGACGCCGCCAATTATTCACTAGAACGCACCATCAAAGCTATGGGCGGAGCTGCCATGTTTTCCGGCAAAACCGTAGCCGCCTGTGCTGGCGTCAACATTGCCAACAATATCATTAATAGCGTTGTTACTATCTCTACCATATTCACAGGCGGTATTCCATCTATTCTCGGCAGCTTTATCCTCAAGGCCGGTATCGCCGCCGCCACCCAAATAGCCATATCCGCCGCCCTTGGCTTCCTTATTCCTACTATCGCCCGCGCCCTCTTTACTAACATCTATGATAACGCCACTGGCATTACCGCCGGCAACCTCATCGCCCAAGGCGCCTATGCTTCCAACTCACGCAACGGGCGTTCCGGCAGCGGCCAATCACCATCCGATGAGAACGCCATTCTAGTGTTCAATCAGGGCACCAATACCGTCCTCGCCATGGAAGCCGAGCAAGATCGCCTCACCCATAGCCCATTCGACATTACTAATCGCAACACTTTCTTCGGTAGCATTGCCTATAGCTTGCTTCCGACCATCACTTCTACCAGTACCACTGGCATAGCTTCCTTTATCCGCTCCACCGCTTCTTCTATGTCATCACTTATCCGCCACGGCGTTTCCGCCGAAGGCGAAAACTCATCCTATATGACCACCTTTGGTGACTGTCCACTACTTGAAGAAATTGGAGTCAAGGGCGACCTCTTCTGCAATCCTATCGTCACCACCGATATGGAGTTAATTGACCTCGAGCCTACTGATTCAAAATATACCGAAACCATCCAGAAGAGTACTGAGAATTGCGACGCTGACGGCAATTGTAGTATCAAGACCGATTCTAATTTAGCTCGCTACATATCTTACTGCGACAACCGCGACTCTCCATTCGGCGTAGTCGACCAAAACATCCTCGGCGCCATGCAAAGTGACGTTGCCAACAACGTCGTTCTTAACTCTATACCAATTGTCGGTGACATCGTAGATATTATTAATAATGCCACCGATCTCAAAAACATGGATTGGGCCACTGGCGCCAAATGCGCCAATACCGCAGAAAACAAAGATTGGGACGAAATGAAATACTATCAACGTTATGTTGAGGATCAACGCATTCTCGATCAAATGGGCGCCTACGAGGATAGCAAAAACCCCGTTCTCGCCTACGAAGAATGGTACGAAAAGGAACACCCCACTGATAATTCCTATATCGGCTATCTCTCCCGTATCTCCGGCCTCACCCCAGAAAACACCGAAACCGTCCTCGCCTTCGCCATCTATCAAAACTTCATCGATAACTACGACCCAGCCACCCGTATTGCCATGACTGGCCATACTAGTGACCATCAGGACGGGGAAGCAGCCAGCACCGAAATCGCCAGCAACGTTACGTTATTCGAAGATGCCAACCCCGTCTACAACCCACTTGAAACCAACGCCACCAAATATGAATACATCGCTTACTACGATTTACGCAATAGGAGTTACGCCGCATGAAAACCTTCACCCACTTCAAGCTAATTCTCAAAACCGCCCTCTGTTCACTTTTGGCTACTCTCATCGTCGTTTCACCAGTTTCCGCCAAACCAGACGAAGCTACTCTTGACTTTTTCGATCTTAATGATATTCCATATTACGACCCCACCGGCGCCGACCCCACCGGCCTATTCGGTTTCAATTGTATCGGCAGCAACAACACTACTGGCAGTGGTATCACCATCATTGGCGACTCTATCACCGCTAGCGCAAAAAGTGCTATTAGTGAGTTACTCCCAGACGCTCAAATCTACGCTCAATATTCCAAGCAGTTTGGTAGCCTCGGAGATGAACCTAAGGCTCCAGACTCCGAACCCGATTCCAACAAGGGCGGCCCCTCCGGCTTCAGTATCGTCAAATATCTATTAGATCAAGGTACACTTGGCTCCACCGTTGTCTACGCGCTTGGTACCAACAATTCCGGCCTCACCACCACGCAAGTTAATGACCTCCTTGAGTTACTCCAAAACCGCACCATCTTCTTTATTTCTAACTACAAGCTGGAAGCTGGTAACAAAAATACAACCTATACAAACAACAACAGCAAGCTCGCCGCCGCCGCTCAAAACTCCAATGTCAGCGTCATACCATGGGCCGACGAAGCCGCCAAGGATCCCGATGCATACATCTCCACCAGCGACGGACTCAATGTGCACCCTACAGAAGAAGGGAAACAGCTCTTCGCCAAACTTATCGACCAATACGTCGGCGGCACTACCAGCGTTACTGCCGGCCCTAATGGTAGCTATACCAACTACGCCGGCGATCGAATATTCACAGATCATCAAATCGAACAGCTCGAACGTAGCATCCCCCTATACCAAAAAGCCATCGAAGAAACAAATGCCAGCCAATACGGCATCACCTGGCAAATACTCGCCACCATCCACTACAAAGAAACTGCCTTAGGTTGGGCTAATCCTAAGAACGGTCAAGGAATTTTCCAGCTCGCCTCCTATGTCAGCTCCCACCCCGGTGCCTTCCCCCACACCGGCCAAGCACTATCCGAAAGCGAAGTCGTCGAACAAGCCAAACTAGCCCTCGAAGTTGCAATCATTCCAAGAGCCCAAAATCTCGACCTTTCTACTGATGGCGGCGTTAAAAAACTCTTTTACGGGTACAATGGCATCAACAGCTACTATAAACAAAAAGCTCTAAACATGGGCTTCAGTGAAACACAGGCTAATAATGGTGAGGGGTCACCCTACGTCATGAATAAATATGATGCCGCCCGCGACCCAAGTCGCGAAGCCACCATGGATCCGAACTGGAGAGGTTTATTTGTCCGTGATGGTGTTTATAATTCCGGTGCGGTTTCCCAAACCTTTGGCGCCTACACCGTCTACGTCGCTCTTGGCGGCAGTAACGGTAGCACCCCTGGAGTCCCTGGTGACCTCTGTATCGGCGGCACCTATGTAGACAGCAATGGCAACATTGTTACTGCTGGTGGCGGCATTTCTTCCGGCGGTCTTACTTTCGAACAAGCTAAAGCCTTCATGAATGATTATACTAGCCATCCAGAATACTGCAGTACCTACGGCCTTTACTGTAGCCATGGCAGCTCTGGCGGCCCTCTAGCCAACTGTGTCACTTTTGTGCAATACTTCATTAAACGCTTCACGTCTGCCACCATTGGCAATCTCGGTCATGGCGGATGGGTTGTAAGTAGCCTCACTGGACAAACTGTCCATGTTGGCAAATACACCTATAGGTCTAATGTTAATTATAGCTCACAAGGTTTCACCTATGGCGGTTTCGAACCAAGACCATTTGCCATCTTTAGTAATACAGAAAGCACAGTCTACGACAATGGAGTTCCTTGTGGTCACACGGGTGTCGTGCTAGGCATTGACCAAGCCAATAACAAAATCTATATCGGACAAACCGGTTATGGCACATCACTCAATAGTCCCTTCGTAACAACCATTGCATATGATCTCGATAAATACACCAACGGAAAACACTGGTATGCTTATACCGATGGCATCGTCAACGCCGCCGCCCTCAGTCAAGCTATAGGAGGAAATTAAAAACATGCAACCACAACCGCAGCCACCAACTACGCTTAGCCCTCGAACCATCAAAAATGGAGCCATTGCTCTCTTCTGCATTATTGTTATTATTTTAATAGTAATCACCCTCCAACAGATCTTCCACAAAAACCCTTACGGTGAAGAAATCAAAATTAACAACTTCACCGAATACTACCCGCAAGTCCCAAGGGACCGTCGCGATGCTGTCTTTAGCAGTCTACACGATATGATAGCCAGCAACTCTAAGCCCGATGCAATTATACCTAAATCTGGCGCCATCATCCGCGAAAACACTGCGCAATCTAATTACAATGAAGACCTCCAAAATTACTACGGCAGCTTCATCGTCGATATCGCCGAGATTCAACAATCATACAATGTCCAATTTGCTTGGACTGAAGACAGAAAAGCTGTTTTATACGGCGACTCCATGCTCATTACATGCGTACACGGCGATAAAGTTATATATAACAACTTCGTTTGCACCGATGCCGTCATCGAACAAGAAAACGAAACTAATGATATATTAGAGCGCTTTCCAATCATGAAAGTCCTACCCATCGATATTGAATATTATGCAGACGGCTATGGCGCCTATACCCACTACACTATATCTAGTGATTTTGGATATAACGAAGATAAGAGTAAGCAAACCTTTTCCGTCCTCATCACCGACTACACCGGTGGTAACTACGACGACGCCATTCAGCGCATCACCAATCTAGGTTACAACCCAAAAGATTACAACATCATCTATCAAGACTACAGTGAAGAAACCGGCCGCCCACCAGAATCCTAATCAAATAATATTCAAGCCCTCTTGACATTTCCGCTTACGCGTGCTACAATAGATACATATTCGGGATTTTCCCGCATCCCCCTAATCGCAAGGTTAGGGGAATATTTTCACTCACAATACAACCTACGAAACCCATCCTTCACTTTAATCATATCACTATCATCAATATGGCCCATCTTACCATAAATCTATACACACTAAACACTCGTCTTTGTGCCAAAACCGCCACTTGCTGCTTATTCTGAAAGTAAAGGGGAACATACCAAGACCCCTCATGCGGTTGCGTTGATAGCGGAATGCCTAAGAATCCATACCAACTTAATTTCTTGTAAACCAACACCGGTCCAGAAAACATCTCATTCTTACCATTTATCTCCACGCCCACATTCTCACCGAACCCACACCAATACACTTCACCCTCACTAATTATATGATCATGCGCCGCACCGTACATTTGCTTTTTCTTCTCGTTCCATTATCAAACCTTTTTCGCTTCCATTTCTACTCCAATTATTATTAGCATTAACCACCTCACAAACCTACTCCTAATCTGCCATAAGCGCTAGCAAAAGTAAACTACACCTATATCACAATTATTACCAGAACAAAACTCTAGCCACAACACTACTACTAACTTCAGCCAACTATATCTCACCACAACCTCACCTATCCGTAAACCAGAACAACCTTCGCCAAACCCGAACACGCCACATCCATATTACACCACATTTCTACCATCTTGTAATCCACTACTTTTCCACGGGTGTGGAAAACGCTCCTAAATCTCCCTCCACTATATCCCGAACAAAGCCACAACCATCACCACCCATAATTTAACCCCACCCCACATCTATACCATTACCACCCAAAGTTTTCCACTTTTATACACCTCTTCCACACCTTCTGTGGAAAACTCCACACCCATCACCCAACCAAGCCACCATCAGGGGACAATCGCCCAAATAATCATCATAGTTTTCCACTTTTCCACTAACTTTTCCACAAAGAACAAACTCGCACCACCCCAATAAGTGAGGTGATGTTTCATAAATACCTTTTTCGCAGGGCCTAAGACTTGAACAAGCGCCCCGGAGCAGCCCAAGAAAAAACAAAGCCCAACCAGATACCGAAATCAATATAATCCAAACAGGCGAGGAAAACACTAAAAAGAAGTCTATCTTCTCTTTAGTGTGACACACCCCGCCAAATCCTCTTGGCTCCCCACGGAAGTCAAGATAATCTGATTATCCCGGAAGTTCTTCACCAAACACCGCTGCCGCATCTCGTCCAGCTCCGAAAACACATCATCCAACAGCACCACCGGCCTTTTTCCTAATGTTTCCAAAACCAATTCCGACTCAATAAACTTCAGTGCCAATACACTCGAACGCACTTCACCCCGGCTCGCCGAACCATTCGCTTTTACTTGGTTAAACACAAACTCATAATTATCATGATGCACCCCAAAGCTCGTATGCCCCAGCAGGGAATCACGCATAAAATTTCTTTCCAGCCTCTGCAAGAAATCACTTTCGCTGGTTACTTCACTCTCGTATTCCAGCCTCACCTGATCATCATTTTCCGCTATCGACTGATACACTTCCGTTAGTCGCGCATTCATCTTTTCCACCATCTTCCGCCTTAGCTCCGCCAGCCCCATCCCATGTTTTACCAGCAAAATATCCCAAGAAAACAAATCCTCCTGCCGCACATTCTCATCCTTCAATAAATCATTCCTCTGTTTCAGCACTTTATTATACCGCGCTAAGTCTGTACTATACTTTTCCGATAATTGCCCAAACACCCGATCAAAATACGTCCGCCGGCTCGTTGGGCTCGCCCCTACCAAATGCAAATCATCCGGCTCAAATAGCACTATCGGATATTGCGCTTTCTTCGGCAAGCGCCGCGTCTTCTTATCTTCTGCCAGGAACTCTTTCTTCACCCCATCATACACTACTACCACTTTCCGGCCATCGCTATACTCTAGCTCCACTCGATAAAACTCCGCCCCCCGCCGCAAAATCTCCTTATCTGTCGCCCGAAAACTTTTTCCTCTTAAGGCTTCGCACACCGCCTCCAGCACCGACGTCTTTCCGCATCCATTCTCGCCCACAATCGTCGTCGTCTGCGTTTCGCACTCCAGCGCAAAACTCTCATGACTCCGGAAATTTGTAAGTTTTACCGACCGAACAATCATAGTTAACTTTTTAGTGGCATCACAATGTGGATATAATTTCTATCTCCATCCCCTCTCACCACCACCGGATCCAACTTATTCGCAAAACCAATCTTCACCTTATCTTCACTTATCGCATTTAGCGCATCCAGCAAGAACCGCGAGTTCAGGGTTACTTTTCCATCCGCATCTACCTCGGTTTTTATCTCCGAGCTATTTTCTCCTAACTCATTCGCCACCGCCGCTATCGCAAAACTTCCGTTTTCCACACTTGTGCTGCAGACCACCGACCCACCTACTTCTCTTGCAAATAACGCCGCCAGTTTCGTTACCCGCACCAGTTCACTTTTCCCCAGCTCCACATTAATTTCCGATTCTTTCGGTATCAATTGCCGATAATCAGGGAACGACCCATCCACTAATTTTGAGGTCACCTCTACACTCCCCAGCCGGAACTTCACCTGCGTTTCATCAAATAAAATCTCAATCTCTTCCTCCGTTTCATCTAGCGACCGCATCACTTCCTGCAGCGAACTCGCCGGCACAATCGCCGCCACTTCCGCCTCTACTTTATCCACTAATTTCCGCTCCGCCAATCTATACCCATCTGTCGCCGCCACATACAACGCCCCCTCAAACGTATTAAAATACACTCCAGTTAGCGCCGGCCGCGTCATATCACTACTTGCCGCCATCATTACTTGTGACAGCCCCGCCTTAAAATCTTCCGTTTTCAGCGTAAAACTTACCGCTTTATCCGTTTCCAGCTCTGGCAATTCCGGGAAATCATCCGCCAGCGCCCCATTTATCGTCGAGCGACAGCTCCCCGCCTTCACTTCCACTTTTGCCCCCTCTGCCATTATCGTCACCATCTCTCCGCGGGGAAGATTACTCACGAACTCCGCCATTAGTCGCGCCGGTGCTGTCACCACTCCATTTTTACTACTATTTACCTGTAATAAACTCATCACCGCCATATCTAGATTGGTTGTGGTTAGACTAACCTTACCATCATCTACTCTTATCAGTACATTGTTCAGGATTGGCAATGTTGCTCTCGCTCCTGCTGCCACCCTACTTACATTACTTAATGCTTTCGCTAATTTTTCCTGTGTAATTTGAATCTCCATCATTAGCCCCTATATTATATATTTAATAGTAGTAATAGTAGGGCCTGTGGAAACTGTGCAAAACCCTGCTTTTCTCCCTGTTACGCCATGTGCAAATCCATTGCAAAACTTTTCCACTCTCGCGTGGAAAACATCAACTTTTACCCACTTTTGCGTGCAAAACTCATTCCTCAGTCCCATGTGCAAAACTTTCCCACAGCTTTCCCACAAGCTTACCCACAGACTTCTCCACAGCTTATCCACAGGCCGCACAAAACTCACAGGGTTCTCTAGCACTTCACCTGCCGGCTCACCTAGAATCCGCGACTTTCCCATACTAGCCATAAATCTTCTCCTTAATCTCACTAATCTGGTCGCGCAGACTAAAGTTTAGTTTCAAGTCTTTCTCAATCTTTTTAATCCCGTGCATCACCGTCGTGTGGTCTTTCACCCCTACCTCCGCCGCAATCTTCGGCGTACTCATACTTAGGTCTTTCGATAATATATACATTGCCACCTGTCGCGCATTCTTAATGTGTGCCACCCGGCTCTTTCCGCACATCTCTTTCGTAGTTAATTGATAATACTTCGCCACCTTTTCCACTACTTGTTTTGGCGATACTGTTTTTGCTCGCGTCGCACTCACGGTATTAGCGTAGCCCTCGTTAATCACTTCTAGCGGTGTCATCGCCTTAAAGTCCGCCACCGCCAATATATGAGTTAGTTCGCCTTCTAGCGCCCGGATATTAGTTTTCACATTCTCGGCAATATACTCAATCGCCTCGTCTTCAATCTCCGCCCCCCGGAACTCTGCCATCGAGCGTAGAATTGCACATCTATCCTCAAACTGTGGCATCTGCAAATCAAACTCACCCGCTTGCGATAGCCTCGAAGCCAACCGTTCATCCACCGATTTAATCTGATCTGGCAGCCTATCCGACGTCACAATAATCTGTTTATCATGCTGCGTCAACTCGTTAAAAATATCAAAGAACTCCGCCTGCGACGCGTCCTTATTCATAATCATCTGGAAATCATCAATAATCAGCACATCCAGTTTGCGGAACTTCTGCCGAAAATCATCACTCTTCTTACTCTGTAGCGACTTAATAAAGTCCGAATAAAAGCTCGAGATTGGCGTATAGAGGACTTTTAGTTTTGGATTAAGTTTCAATATCTCATTGCCAATCGCTTGTACTAGATGCGTTTTCCCCAGCCCCGGCCCACCATACAGGAAGAATGGATTATATCGCACCCCTGGGTGCTCAATCACATTTCGCGCCACGCTTACCGCCAAATCATTGTTTGAGCCAATCACGAAATTATCTAATGTGTAGCGCGGATTGAGTCCGGTCTGCAGTGACCCATTCACTGGTGCATTCGAGTGGTAATTGTTCGTCGCCGCATCCGCTAGTGATTGAATTGGGTTAATGATTCGCGTCGCTGGGCGGTTTTTTGGCCTCTCCCTGGTTAGAATGTCGTAACGCAGCTCCTTCACCACCACTTCATTATGTTCTAGCGCTGCCTGGATAATCTCCGAATATTTCGCCTGCAATTGCGTCCGCTTAAAGACGTTCGGCACGCCGATTACCACTAATCCATTTTCTGCCGACAGGAGTTCTACGCCAGGGAACCATGTAGAAAACTGTTCGCTCGGAATTGCTTGCTCCACTTCAGCTAGCACATTCTTCCACACGTCCAACATGACCTGGTGACCTCCTTCCTATTACCTACATTATACCAAACCCCGAGGGATTTTTCCACAGTTTTTTATCCTCTCATACTATGTTCTAATATGTTTTTCACTTAATAGGGGTGAGTTTTCCACAAAATCCCACCAAACCTCTAATTTACCATGTGGAAAACCTCTTGAAAAAAGTGGAAAACTGGTGTATACTAGAACAAGTAATTGCAAGAATAAAAGCAAGAGAGTAATTAAATCGGAGTAAGTTTATTATGCCAAAGAGGACATATCAGCCGCACAAACGCCAGCGCAAAGTAGAGCACGGTTTCATGAAGCGTAACAGCACCAAGAACGGCCAAAAAGTTCTAAAACGCCGCCGCATCAAAGGCCGCGCCCGTCTCACCGCTTAACTCTTAAAATACCTCCTACCGGAGGTATTTTTATAAACTATCTAGATGCTTTTCTTTCCAAAGCTTTTGCCCGCCGCAAGAGCTTATTCTGCTCCTTCTGTGCCTTTTTAAAAGCAACCCGAAAAACCAGCTCTGCATCCTTACTAGGGTGAGGGCTTGCTAAATCAACTAATGTTGGTTGATTTTTCATAAACCTTAATCTCAAACTATCCATTAATATAATTCCTTAAAGTATCTCTATTATAATCTAATTTGCAAATCTCGTCAAATTTGCGTATAGTTATATCATTATATTTCTCCCTAATACTATTACTGCTATCCTTTACTACGAGATTTACACTCAGATGGTCTGATGTTTCCTGCAATAGAGCAGTAATATTTGCCAGAACCCTGAAATACGTATCTATAAACCCACCCATATTAATCGCACGATGCTCGATTCGCTCTCGCGCCACGGTAAAATTCCAAGCAACTTTCGGGTCTTGATATAAATAAATCACCTTAACAAGATATCCGCGCTTTAGGCATCGATCAATATTTAATAACGCTTTTGGTCCACCAAACGTTCCATCCATGATAAAATTAAGCTTTTTGTTAATGCTGGTGTTGAATGCATTCTCTAGCAGAATTGTTGCACCTTTGCGGAATTGATCAGCAGCCTGCGGTTTATAGGATCTAATTTGGGAAGCAATTTCATCCATATCTAAACGCAAAAGTTTTGCGCTAGTACTCTGGATAAAACCTTTCGTAAACTCTGTTTTACCAGCTCCGGGCAATCCCGCCATAAAGAACGCAACCGGAATATCACCGGTAGCAGTAAGATAAGGCCCTATCAGTCGATTTACAAACTCTTTCTTATGCTCTTTCACCCACTGTTCTGGATTTACTACCTTAGCCATATTGCCATTATATCAGAAAACGGAACGGTTTGCTAAAAATACTAAAACCTGATACAATATATCTAGTTATGTTATCCAGAAAATACCGGTTCCACTCGCGCGGTGGCGTCAAATACACTTACCAGCACGGCAAGAATGTCCGCACGCCTCTGTTTTCCGTGGTTTATACTCGGAATATTCGCCACCATCGTCGCTTCGCTGTCGTCGTGTCGAAAAAAGTCCTCAAATCCGCCGTCGGCCGCAACGCCATCCGCCGCCGCGTTTACGAGGCGATCCGCCTAGAAATGGCCGACTTTCCTGAGCCTATCGACCGTATCTTCATCGTTTATCACCAATCCGTTCTCGGTATCCCATTCCTCGAGCTCCGCCGCGAGGTCAGGGAATTACTCGAGCGCAGCCTAATTTATAATAAAAAACAGTACTAAGTTGGAATAAGATTTCGTCATATTCCAACTTCGAGCCTTAAACTGGAATATAGATTTCTATATTCCAGGCAATACGAATATAAATTAAGACAGGGAACGCAACCAGAAAAATAGTCTTGCTTTTCTGGTTAAGTCAAGTTATAATAAAACTGTAGTCGCAGTTAGATAACCATTCAAATTTTCTGCACAGATTAAATGGCACCATGAGGCCAACATGTGCAGAGAGTTTCCATGTAAAAGTGGGGTCTATCTAACTGTTGACTACACCCTCGTGGTGCCATTTTTGTTAGGGAAATACACATATATTATATATGCTGTATATGTGTTATTTTTGTTGACAAAAACTTGGTCGCCTTTCGGGGATATGTATATACTTAAACAAACCAAAAGGAGAGCCAAATATATGCGTCACAGGCTACAACGTAAGGTTTTTGATGGAGGAGGAAACAGGTCTTCTTCTCCCCAAAACCCTAGAACATCATCAACTTTTACCCATAGTTATAACGGTAAGAATCCTCATCTTACCAAAAGTAACAATAAGCTTCATAGTAAAAGTACTTATTTCTGCCGATGGGGTTCTAGACTAAGTTCCAAACTTAATTATGTTGTACCTAGTGTCTGCGCTTTGGCTCTCCTGATTGGTGGAATTATAGCTATCAATCCAACTAGTTCCATGCATAAAGCAAAAGCCCTAGATATCAGTAAAGTAACTAATCAAAAAAGCAACGATGCTAAACTATCAATAAGCATCGACGGCGACCCGAACGAAGTTGTTACCGCACAACCTGGCGTAGTCGCCTACCGTAGCAATAATATTAACATAACAGCCCAAAATTATAACTCTTACGCAGTAATTTTATCCGCTATGCGTGGCTATGGATCAGAATTGCGCGGCAAAAAGAATGCTTTTGCCACAGTATCAGGAGTAGGCAATAATGTCGCCCCAGCAGATTTTACAAACAACAGCTGGGGCTATGCCGTTACGCAAAACACCGCTATGACAGACGCGGAACTGGCAAATCTTACATATAACACCGTTCCAGCATATGAAAACGATGCCTACGTAGCTAATTCTACGGGAATTCCAAGCGGCACAACCGTTAATGACAATTACAAACTAGTCTTTGCCGCAAAATTCGGTAATGATATGCCATCGGACAACTATCAAGGACAACTCATGCTTTCTGTAATAGGCTCACCAGACCAACTTGTTTTTAGCGGAATCCAATACATGCAAGACATGACCAGCACAATATGCAAGAACGAAACCAACATCGGCGTCAGCCGCCAATTAATAGACAACCGCGACAATAAATATTATTGGGTTAGCAAACTAGCAGATGGCAATTGTTGGATGACACAAAATCTAGATCTAGACCTCGATAAAAGCCAACCACTCACTGTAGACAATACTGACATAACAGAAAACTGGACGCCTACAAACAGCACTATGGTCGGAGATCTAAAAACCAGTGACAACGACAGCACTAATGTATGGTCAAATAAAAATGATGTCATCCAATCATGGGATCCAGGCAATTACTACTACACCTTCAATCAAGCAGATCCAGTTTCCGGTTGGACCAACTGCGCTCGTCAGGTAGCATCCAATCTATCTAACTGCCCAAATATTGGTAGTTGGACTACGACGATTTCAGCAACCAGTGGAGGCGAGCATTACCATGTTGGTAACTACTACTCCTGGAACACCGCAACCGCAGATACAGGCAAATCAATTACGAGTAGCGCAGAAGCCACAAGTAGCATCTGCCCCAGGAATTGGAAGCTACCCAGCAATATTTACGCCAATGGCTCATTCGGAGCCCTGTTAACAGCTTACAGCATCAGAAATACTAGTAGCAATAATAATGCCGGCAGTGACGCATTACGCAAAACACCTCTATATTTCATTCCTTCTGGGAACATAACTTCAGCCGGCATTAGCTCTACCGGGTATCATGGCGAATACTGGACTTCAAGCGCCAGAACATCTAAAGATGCTTACTTCTTGCAGTTCGATGCAGCAGGAATCACAGCCTCCCATATGATTGGCAATAATGATGTTCGTTCCTGGGGAATGTCTGTCCGCTGCGTCGCCAAATAACAGTATCTAGCTTTCTATCTGGCGCCTCGTAAACATTAACCAGGCTGGGCGAGGACGATTCTTTAGATGAGGCCTCGCCCACCTAGAGGCGACAGGTACGAAAGCTAGATACGGGCAGCATAGTCGAAACACTGGCCATGCCCGCGATGAACAGAGGCTTACTGGACCGAAAAATATGGAATCGCTTAGCGCCAGTAGCTGAGGCCCATGAAAAACTGACCATACCGGTCAAAAAATCACCATTCATAACCCAGAGTAAAAAGGTATCTTAACAAAACCTAAAATCCTCTTTTCACCCACCTAGCCTAAACAGGGAAGACATGGTATAATGGAAGCATGTTTGCTTTTATTGATATGATTATTGTCCGCCCGATTACGAACATTCTGTTCTTGATTTACGGCCTGGTGGGTGATTTTGGTTTAGCGATTATTCTCTTCACTATTTTAGTGAAGATTTTGATGTGGCCCCTGATCAAGCGTCAGCTTCATCAGACCCGCCTCATGCGCAAGATTCAGCCGCAGCTTGCCGAGATTAAGAAAAATTGCAACGGCAATCGCCAGCTTGAGTCTATTCAAATGCTGGATCTCTATAAGCGCAACAATATCAAGCCCTTCCGCTCTATGTTGACTCTCATTATCCAGCTGCCTATTTTTATCGCTCTCTATACCGCGGTGCGCGTCATGGTTTTGCCTACTCCTACGGATAATCTCGAGCTCCGTGCTTACGCCCCCGTCCGTCAGCTCGAGCGCGTCGAAGAAGTCGTCCAGCTCCAGCAGCCATATCTCACTTATCAGCAGGAAATCGCCAATATTCGTAACGACGGCAGCCTAAGTGATGAAGAGAAAACCGAGCGTGCCGATACTCTAGAAAAAGTTTCTTACGATTTCCACCCTAAGCTCTTTGGAATAGTTGATCTCGATGTCAAGGCTGGCTTTGGCTCGGTTAGCGCCCTGATTATTCTAGCCTTCGCCTTAGCTTCTGCCTTCTCGCAGTATTGGATTTCTCGCCAGCAGCTCCCCACTAAGAAATCCGATCGCAAGACTTTCCGTCAGATCATGGCTGAAGCCGCCGATGGCAAAGAGCCCGACCAGACCGAGCTCAATCAGATCGTTTCTAGCCAAATGTCCTTCATGATGCCTATTATGATGCTCCTTCTCATGATTAATCTCCCCGGTGCCCTCGTTTTCTATTACCTCATTAGCAATTTAATGACTGGCGTCCAGCAGAAGTATATCCTTGGCAAGAAAGAGGAAGAAATGGACATCACCGCCGACAAAAAACTTATCCGTGATCTCAAGAAAATGGAAGAAGGTCAGATTGTTAGCGAAACGAAAAACGATCGGTGGGTCAAGAGTAAGAATGCGGCCAAAAGTGAAGATGGCAAAGCCGGGGTTAATGTCACCCGTATCTCCGCCAAAAGCCGCAAACCCCATAAGAAGAAAAGGAGTTAATTATGAACAAAGATGAGTCAATTCGTTTTGCGACCAAGTATCTCGAGGATTTACTATCGTTTTTCGGGATCAATGTTGCGGTGGATTCTACTCTAGACGATGAGGTAATTCAGCTTTCTATCCCCTCTACTTCTATGAACTCACTTTTGATCGGTCGCGAAGCCAATAATTTACGCGCTCTGCAGCATGTCGTTTCCATGGCTTTAACCAGTCGCGGCGCCGAGCTCACCCGTGTCAATGTTGATGTGGCTGATTACAAGCGCCAGCGTGCCGACCGCATCGCCGAGCAGGCCGAGAAATGGATTCGCGAAGTTCGCGCCACCGGCAGACCCAAAGTCCTCAATCTCAACGCCGCCGATCGCCGTATCGTTCACAAAGTTGCCCAGGATTATTCCGATATCGAAACCCACTCCGAAGGCGTCGGTCGGGAACGTCAGCTTCATCTCGAGAAGAAATCTATCTAAACTTACAACCAACAAGTTATCCACAGGCAAATCGCACCCTGTGGAAAACTTTTTATCTCCACCGCTTGTATAGAAGTATCACTTCTATACAACCATTATCCTCGCCAGCACCACTGGGCCATCTCCAACATTTCGACGCTCCCCTAATCATCCCTTCAGGCTTCGCTGCCACCCAGCCCAATGATGATGATAAAATCACTTTCTCCTGGTACAATATCTCCCGGCAGCTCATCAAAACTCCGCGCCGTCGTACTGTACTTATTCTCTAGGTCTAACTGTGTGTGCGGGAAGTTATCGTTCGCCGCATATAGGCAATACTGATCTGTACAGCCGCCCATCGACGTGTCCCCGATATTTATCACTTCGTACCCATCATTCGTCAGGCGTTCACGCTCCGCACCGGCCACTCCATACTGCACGCTTCCGTTATAAACCGATATTCTAGCGTGCTCTCGCGCCGTCGGGTTACTGCTTAGCATCTCTGCCACATATTCACGGATCTTGCTATAATCCCGTTCGCCTGCCGACGGCACCACATAGGAAACGTCATTAATATTCGCCGTCGTCATATAAAAGGTATTGGTTTCGTAATCCACCAGCGGAATCTGCCGAATATTATTGATGTTAAACCCACTCAACACCCGCACCCCCGCCTTAATATTATCTGTCGAGAAATTCGACCGCAAGTTATCACCCAAGATATTCACCAGGTTAAACGCTTCCGTCATACCGATGCCATTTTGCATCACTTTATCCACGATGCCCGCCACAATCTTCTGCTGTGTATTTCCGCGGGTAAAATCTCCACCCGTTGTCCCATGTCGCGCCCGCGCCAAGCCTAGCGCCTGCTCGCCGTTCACCTGCATCGGCACCCCCGCCTGCGCCACTGCGCCCGTGAAGCCATAATCCGCAATATTCTCATCCAGCGTCACCGTAATCCCGCCCAGCGTATCAATAATATCAATCAGCGACGCCCAGTTCACATGCGTATAATACTGGAAATCCAGCCCCAGTACATCGCCCACTTGCTCCATCAGGGCTCGCGCGCCGGCTTCCTCGTGCGTACCATCTTGATTATGGCACCAAAAGACTTCGTTCACCTTTCCGGCTGAGCAAGCCCGCGAAACTTTCAGGTCACGCGGCAGGCTAATTAGCGCCACATCCTTCGTATTCTGGTCTAGGCTCACCACCATAATCGAATCTGTCAGCTGCGCCCCATCGTGCGCGCCAAAAGCAGTATCGCCGTTCATATTATAGCCTTCCGTACCAAATACCAGCACGTTCGTCCGCCCGTTACTATCCGTTGCAAAGGGAACTTCGTCAGAAATCATCGAATGAATCGCGTCAAACAGCCCTGAATTCCCGTTAGTCAGCCGCGAAATCAGCTCATCGCCCCACTTATAGAACACTCCGCCCGCTATTACCACTAAGCACAGCATGGATAGCGCAATCACTCTCCCCCAGTGATGCTTCTTCTGTTTCTTACGCTCTTTGCGCGCCGGCTTTGCCTCCGGCTCCTCTTCCTCATCTTCATCAATCAAGGCATTTTTCGTCAAGAAATCATCATCTTCGCTCTCGCCCCAGTCGCTCAGGAAGTCATTTTCCTCGGCCGTATCCTTAGCTGGCGCTTCCGCTGCGGTGTCATTCACCAAGTCCGACCAATCCGCCTCTACTCCCGTCGCAAACTCCTCATCTGCCGCCTCTGGCTCACTGTCAAAGTTAAAAGTTTCCACCGGGTCCAGGAAGGAGCTAGCCGCGCTACTCTTTTGCCTAATCATATCAATCGAATCCAGCGCCCTCTTGCGTTGCGACTCGCTGTCCGCCCGAGCAGTTTTGCCCGCCGAGCTCGCCGATCGCATCACATCAATGGCATGCGCAGACTGTCGCACCGGTTTTGCCGGACGATTATTAGACTCAGGCTCGCGCACTTTCAGGCCGTCAATTGTTGTTTTTGCCATTTTCTCCCTATTTTGGACCATTATAAACTAGACCACTTGTCTAGACTTACCCAATTAAACTTTTTGTGATATATTTATTATAACATATGAAAGTAAAACTGACGAAAAAACAAGCGCTTATTATAGATTTTATTAAGGAATACACCGCTCGCCAGGGGGAATCACCCACTTACCGGGAAATTATGGCTGCCCTTGGCCTATCTTCGGTGTCCGCAGTGGCCGAGCATATTGATAATTTAGTCAAAAAAGGCGCCCTTAAAAAAGTTCCTGGCGCCGCCCGCTCACTCGAGATTGTCGACATGAGCTATCCAGAAACTACCGCCCTGTTCCAGCATAGTTTACTTTACGCCAGCCCAGAGGATCAAGCCATCCTCCGCCGTGCCGCCGACATCCTCGGCGTCGACCTCGGCGATAATCCAGCCTAGCTTCATATCTCAGCCAAGGGGAAAGCCCCTCCGAAGAGGGGCTAGGTTTGCTGAAATCAAGGGATCGGATACTGTGTCGGGGGTACCGGCTCAGTCGGCTTCGGATTCTGCACCGGACGCACCGGCCTGGCCGGAACTTCGACAAAGCCACCAAAGGTGACAGTTTTCATCGACTCCAGCAGCTGGATAAAGGTCGTATCGCCATAGTACGTGGTGAGTACCTCCTCCAGGCTGTCGTAGATCTGGTTCAACTTCTCGTCGGCGTAGACGAATCGCAAATCGTCTACCGTCCGGAAATCCAGACTGTCTGTGTGGGTTTCCAGCGGTATCATCGCCTCCTTCAAGGCCTTTCCGCCCTCGGAGTTGAGCTGCTCCGTTGCGAAGCCCACCACCGTCTTGGGGTCGCTCTGAGTAATCAGGGTGAACTCCCCGGGGTAGAACTGCAGCAGAAGCTTCCTTAACGGTTCTACCGCCTGCAGCTGGACATAATAGTCCACGCTCTCGGGCATGCTGGACAGGCTCTCCAGTCGTTGCTCCATCTCAAAAAACGGGTACAACGCGCTGGTTAGGGCCGCCAGCCTATCGGCGGCGCTCAGGCGCATGCTCGTGAGACTACCCTCACCAGAGAAGGTGACCTCCCAGACGCGCCCAGTGGTGTCTACCACCTCACCATAGCTGGAGGCGGCGGCGGGGGCGACCATCATGGCCACGAGCAGAACAGATACGAGCAGGCAGACGATACGTTTTTTCATGAGGATCTTCCTTTCTTTCAAACAAATTTTGGTGTACTTAAGAGGCCAGGATAACCCCTTATGCTTTCATTATAGCACACATCGTCAAAAAAGTCAATAGGAAAACCCACTTTTCTTCCATTTTTCAAGTTTTGCACGGTTGGAGCGCCCGTTCCCATAAAATATACCCCAGCAGTCCCTCCAAGCCCTTGTTTTTCACTGCTCGCTCTGCTATACTAGTACTAGGAGAAAGTCATGTCGAAATCATCCCTTCACCGTGTCCCGCCGTACAAACGACCAATCATCATCATCGGATTCTTGGTCATCCTGGCAGCTGTGGTGACTGCGACGATTTTCATTTGCAAGAACCTTAAAGATCATAATGATGTCCAGCCAAGCCCCCAGCCGGGGAACAGCACCGTGGTTAATCCTCCTGAGCAGCCTCCTGTCACCAAGCCCGACGAGCCCGCCGACAAAGCCCCTCAGTACGAGGGCGATGACCCCAATACTCTTGGCCAGCTCACCGGCGACATTACCTATATTGACATTGACCCCGATACCGAAATCCTCCATTCCGCTGTCATGCTCAATCAGCTACTATCCGAGCCCGGGCAATGCGTGTATAATATCAAGCTTAATAATGTCATCATGCGCACCGCCTCATCGGTCACCAGCAACGACCCATCCAACTCCGTCTGTGGCCCCTTCGACATCTCAGTTACCGGGCTGGCCGGCACTTATCAAGTCGAAGTCATCATGACTGGCGATGGCAAAGAGGGAATCATTACTCAAGACATCCAAATATAAAAACACTAATCAGGAAAACAAACATGCACCAATTGACAAAACACCTACAATCCGAATTTCATCAGTCGCGCAACCTTATTTTTGTAGTTTTTGTTTTTTGCATGGCACTGGTTGCATCTTTCTTTACCGCTGGCAATTTGCGTACCTCTTCGGCCACTAGCACGGCTGGTTTTAATGCCGGGAATATTATCAGTGATGCCGTCATGGGGAATTACAACGCCATGTCGCTTGCCGAGATCCAGAGCTTCCTCGATAGCAAAAACCGTTGTGACAATACTAACTACAACGAATATCTTGAGCTTAGCAATCGTTACGACAATATCACCTGGCATTGGGAAGGCGAGCCCTACAATGGCCATTTTGTCTGTCTGGCGCAAGAAAAGTTCGGCGATACTAATGGCGAAATCGGCTCTGGCATGACTGCCGCCGAGATTATTTACACCGCCGCTCAGGAGAACAAGATTAATCCTCAAGTCCTCTTGGTGCTATTGCAGAAGGAATCCAGCCTTATTACCGATAAAATCCCCAATTCGCTCGATTACAGCAAAGCCACTGGCTATGGCTGCCCCGACACCGCCGCCTGCGACAAAAAATATTCCGGCTTTAAGAACCAAGTTTTCCGTGCCGCCGAGCTTTTCCGTTACACTTTAGATAATGGCTCTATCACTTACCGAGAAGGCCGCGAATCTTATATCGGTTACAACCCATCCTCTAGCTGTGGCGGCTCCCAAGTCTACATCGAGAACCGCGCCACCGCCGCTCTCTATCGCTACACGCCGTATCAGCCCAACACCGCCGCCCTAAACGCCGGCTACGGTATGGGTGACAGCTGCTCTGCCTATGGCAATCGCAATTTTTACCTCTACTTCACCGACTGGTTTGGCAGCACCCAAGCCGCCGTGGATGGGGAATTAGCCAATATTCAGGATGGTGAATATGTCTTAGCCTCCAAGGCTTATGCGGAGCGCGTCCTGGGCGTGTCCGACAATAATGCTGTATTATCTGCACTTAGCGAAACCAATGACCAACGCTGGCAAATCAAACGCGAAACTGACACCAATTATTATACCATCACCAATATGGCCACCGGTCAAAACTTAGCCCTAGACGCCATGAATGCCGAAAATGGTAGTAATCTTAGCGTTCATAGCCCAGACCATAACGCCTGCACTCAACGCTGGAAAATCTATCAGCTCAAAGATAACTCATTGGTCATAGAATCAGCATGCTATGCTGGCATGGTGGTAGACATTAACGGTGGCTACTCCGCCATAGGCACCAATATTCAACTCTGGCTATCACATGGTGGTTCTGCTCAGAAATGGACCCTCAAAACCGGCCGCACAATTGCCGATGGAGCTTACTCTATCGTTGCTAAGTCAGATTCCACGCAAGCTTTAGATATCAATAACTTTGGCAGCAAAGTTAATAGTTGGGAAAGTAATGGCGGGGAGAATCAGCGCTGGTTTGCGAAATACGATCCTCAGACCGATTACTACACCTTTACTAATCAATACACTCGCAAGGCCCTAGACCTCAATGGTGGAATCGCCAAGACTGGCGCCAAAATTGGAGTGTGGGAGCAAAACACCTCCTGCGCGCAAAAATGGAAGGTCTTACCAACCAGCACTGGGTCCTATAAGTTACTGTCCGCTTGCTCTGAAGATTACGCTATCAGTCTAGACGGAGTCGCTCAGAATGGAACATTAATCATTATAGAGCGTGACCAAAACCAAAGTCACCAAGAGTGGAACTTTGTCGTATCTGATAATACTATTAAAGATGGCACTTATATTATCTCACCTAAGAACAATGCCAATTCAGCCATAGAGATTTATAATGACGGCAAGTACAACGGAGCCAATGTAGACCTCTGGTCGACGCATGGCGGTGCGAACCAGCAATGGCATGTTTCCTATGATGCCGACACTATGACTTATGCTCTCACGAACCCAGTTTCTGGCAAGAACCTAGATGTCTATGGCGCTAAAAGCAATCGTGGTACTAACGTCCAGATTTGGGAAGTCAATTCGACCTGTGCGCAACGTTGGAATATTTACTCTATGGGAGATGGAAAATATCAAATTGTTTCTGATTGCGACAACTCAGTAGCCCTCGATTTAAACGGCGGCAACACTCATAACGGTACCAATATACAGATTTGGGATAAAAACACCACTAATGCCCAACGTTGGAGTTTCCAAAAAGTTGACGAACAAGTTGACGACTAATAAATCACAGTATAATTACCAAATCTCTCAGTTTGGAATTTAGTAGCATCATATTCATCTAAGCGTCGAGTTTCTAGGATATAAATATTACCACGCTCCAAGCCGCTAGGTATCCTAAAGTAAACCTTCCCAATACTCGTAACTTCCTGGAACATTACATTCTTTTCTGTGATTTTACGTTGAGCTAAATAATCATAAGGGTTAATTTGCGCACACCATAGATAATAAATATACGGCTGATTAATCTGATCAGAGATATATAAATTATCATACGGTTGCGTTTTGGCGAACTTTATTGCATCGCAGACCCCATTGGAGGTTTCGTTACAGCTATCGCTCGCCTCGATATCCCAAAAGTTATTCCGATACGACGTGAAATAAACTTTCATAAAACTACCGAAAGCTAATAAGTAGCAGCATGAGATTATCACTAGGTTTTCTTTTTGATGCGCAAAAGTTTTCACGAAGCCAAGCGCCACATACATCAAAATTGGCAACCATAGAGTATTAACGCGGTTAATGTTTGGCGCCACGAAACTCGCCACAATCAGCGCTGACACCATGGCGCAATTAGTAATTTTCCAAAAACTCGTTTTCTCGCGTATGGCACAGAAAATTCCTATTGCCAGAAATGGCAACGAGAAAACATAAAAAATCCCAGCATAATTGATCGCCCCTAGCACCGAGCCATCAGTTTGGAAGACAATCAATTTCATAGTTTCTTTAATATTTACCCAGCAGTTACTCAAGAAATTGCCATTCACACTCGTAATTGCCGTAAAACGGTTATAATCAAGGCGCGGAATCGTTATAAAACCAAACAACTTTACCGTATTCAGTTCAAAATAATTAATCACAACAAACAAAATCATCGGCAAGGCAATCATTCCAACCACCGCCAGATTCACCCAAACAGTTTTCCATTGCACTCGCTTCTTCCATAATAAGTAACCATAAACTAGCATAAAGAAAACCGGCACAAACAAATATGAAGTTCCATAAGCATAGGTCGAAATCCCAAGTATCACACTAGACCAGACTAGCGGTCCCATTTTTTTCTCATGGATGCCACGATAAATCAACAATGTTACCCAGTAGATTAAGTCCGGGAATACATTAGACTCTAGCCCCCAGCGCGATTTCATGATGTGCCAAGGCATAATCGCCAAAAAAGCCAAAAAGTAGAGCGACTTTTTCTCACCGAAGATTTTTCGCAAAGCGAAAAAAGAAATAATTAACGTAGCGCAGCCAATCAGCGCCATCGGTAAACGAATTGCAAAAGTTGTATTCCCAAAAATCGCTACGAAAGGCATTATCAAGTAAGCGTACAGAGCATTCTGCCCGCTGGCCCATGCCACCAAATGCACAGGTAGGGAATTGCCATTACGGTCAATGCCATAATTCATGATGGCGTATGCCTCATAACCAATAGATGCTTCATCCTGGTTTAGACCACCTGGGAGCCTTTCGATGGCCACTAGTCGTACCAACGAACCGATCAATAATATCGCCGCTGCAATCAAATTATTGCGTTGTGTGCGCCAAAACTTTTTCCATTTCTGCCGCGTTTTGCTGCGCAAACATTTCCAGAGTGGATAATACAACGGAGTTAACGCAATTAAGATGCACAGCAAAAGTTCAATCACTAAAAACATATCATTCCTTTTTGTGTTCCAAAAGTTGTGGTGCACGCTGTTCCTGGAATACGTTTTTAGTCATCCCCGCTATTGCGAATACCTCAACCAAGGCTAAGTAATGATAGCTAAAATAGTCATTCGGCGCTAAGAACGCAGTATATGTAATCCACGCATATGTATTGATGAGCAGAATTATCAAACCATGCTTACGATAAACCAAATAGTAAATCACCGCTAGTATCTCACCCATATACAAATAACGTTCGTGCATACTCGGTAATACGAAAGGCAAGACGATAGCAAACCAAATCGCCAGCTCCAACAACTTCTCCGTAGTTAGTTTTATATGATGATTCAGAATCCAAAAGACCGCCAGTGCGCATATTATCACCGCAAGGATGATGCTTGGCCAATTCCAGAACGCCGGATTTCCATTAAAAATCTGATGAATATTAATATAATTCAAAGTTATTCTGTAGCTATAGGTCTGAGTTTGATTAAAGTATACCATAAAACAATCCCAGACTGACCGGCCAGCAAAAATTGCCGGTAAACACAGCACGAAATTCGTCAAAGGTATAATCAAGAAATTTAAGATTGAGAACTTTCGCTCGACTAAGTAAACAATGAGAAAGATTGGCAAGATAAAAACAAACTGCAGTTTAAAAGCAAACGCTACTCCCAGCCAAATAAACGACCAAGTATACTTCTTCCTAAATAAACAAGCTAGTGCAAAAAAGCAAAAACTTGTATAAATTGCATCACACTGTCCCCAGCAAGCACTATTTAAGAAAACTTGCGGCAGGAATAAAGTTATTAAATAAGCCAATGCCACATAATATTTACGTTTTGGTCCAGGTTTAATCGTATATACAAGATAAGCCGCCGAAATCGCCAGTACAATATCAAACAAAATAGATACTGCCTTAATCAAATACAGTGGGTTAATTGGTATATAAGTTAGAAGAGCCAAAATTGTTACATACGGTGCATTATAGTCGCCCGTATAATTCGCAATCGCAGCTAGCCCGCCGCCATTTTTCAGATCATTAAACCACGGCAACAAGAAATCAGTATAATCAATTGATTCAAATCTCAGAAACTTATATCGCAAAAACAATGCCAAAATCGTCCCCACTACTACCAGAATCACCAAATAATGCCTTACTAAAAAATCTAAAACCCGATTTTCTGCCTGACGAAATTTCTGCCAATTCATCTTTACCTCCACTTTCTCCCATTATTGCAGAAAGTGGATAAAAAGGCAAGCATCCATGCTATAATGTAAATATCAGAAGTGGAGATAGTAATGAAAAAGCCGATTTTGTATGTAGTAATACCTTGTTATAATGAAGAAGAAGTTTTGCGTGAAACCGCCAAACAGCTCCAGTCTAAAATGGGGGAATTAACCAAGCGCGGTAAAATCGCTGCCAGCAGTCGTATCATGTTTATTAATGATGGCAGCAAAGACAAGACTTGGTCAATTATTCAGGAATTGCATCGCAAAGATAATCTTTTCGCCGGAGTGAACCTTTCCCGCAACCGCGGCCATCAGAACGCCCTGCTTGCTGGACTTATGACAGCCAAAGAAAAGGCTGACGTTGTCATTAGTATGGATGCCGACTTACAAGATGATATTAACGTCATGGACAAAATGCTCGATCAATATCAAGACGGTGCAGAAATCGTCTACGGCGTGCGTTCATCTCGCCAAAAAGATTCTTGGTTCAAACGCACGACCGCCGAAGGATTTTATAAGTTCATGAAGCTCATGGGTGTCGATGTCGTTTTTAATCACGCTGATTATCGCCTAGCCAGCGCCCGGGTTTTGGATGAACTAGAAAAATACCAAGAAGTTAATTTATTTTTGCGGGGGATTTTTCCGCTCATTGGTTTCCAATCTGCCGTGGTCTATTATGAACGTGGCGAACGCTTAGCCGGTGAGTCGAAGTACCCTCTGACCAAGATGCTTAGCTTTGCCTGGGATGGCATCTCCTCCTTCAGTGTTAAGCCTTTGCGCATTATCGCCGTGCTTGGTTTTATCATCACCGCAATTAGTGGTATCGTTTTGCTATATTCATTGATTATGAATCTCATAGGCAACACCGTGCAGGGTTGGACTTTTATTGTCTGCTCGATCTGGCTCATGGGTGGTATGCAGACTCTATTCTTAGGAATTATTGGCGAATATATTGGCAAGATTTACAGCGAAACCAAAGCTCGCCCGCGCTATTGCATTGCGGAGATTCTTAATGACTAAGCCCGCCTCGCGCTCAAATGTATCAAAACCCGCCCCAGCCCCCACCAGTCGGGTAGCCACTGAGCAACGCTCCTTCCGAAAAATCTTTCCCAAATTCTGTTTTTGGGTAGTGATTGGCATTACTTTAATTGTTCTAGCCTGGATTCTATTTTTGCGCATCAAGGAAGGATTACTTTTCGATAATCCTAAACAACTTCTTGTTATCTTTCTCCTCTTTTGTCTGATTAGCTTTTGTTATACCTATCACCGCAAGCACCCCATCCAACTTTTCCAGAGCCAGAAGTTCTGGCGCCTAGTCTTCATTTTTTCTATCGTACTGGGCATTAGTTTACGTTTACTTTTTCTTGCCTTTTTTGATGAGTTTGCGCCAGTCGGCCTTACTAGTGACACGGGAGTCCACTACAATGCCGCACAAGAAATCCTCAAAACCGGTGCCATCACCTCGTCCGATATCGGTATTTATGAATCCTATCACACTCAACTTATGAGCTATAATTATGTTACGGTCTTAGCGCAATGGCTGTTTGGCGCGAATTATTTGTCAGTTTTAATACCAAATATTATCTTCGACCTCATAGCTAGCCTTGTGCTATTTATTCTACTTAAAAAATGGCAGAATGAACGCACCGCTGCTATTGGCGTAGCCTTTTATTTACTGAATCCATTAGGTATCAGTTTTTGCGCACAAGCCTTAGCTCTATCAATCGTGAATATGTTTATCGTTATTGGTATTTTTATGGTTTATGAACTTTGGCAAGCTCTACATAGAGAGCATTACCAGAAGTTTCTATTCCTAGCAGCAGCTTGTGGTTTAATTTTTGCACTTAGCAATGCCTTGCGTCCAATTTTTTCAGTCTTTATTATTGCAATCATCATTTTACTGGCGGTGCATGTTATCAGCAAATTACAAAAACGCACGACACTCTACACTATCGGTGGTGTGGCTTTGCTTTTGGTAACTTTTGTTACAGGTGGCAGTTTGATTGACTTTAGCTATAAGTTCATTAATCCGTATTACCAAGACACGGGGCATGGAGCGCTCGGGTGGAATTTATTCGTTGGCGCCAATTTCGATAGTAAGGGCCGCTGGAGTTATGAAGATTGGGATCTCATGCCACCGAGATTATTTAGCGGCGAGATGACCCCTACCGAAATTAATGAAGATTTCACCAGAATGGCCGTGCAACGGTACAAGGCTATGGGTATCCGCAAGCTAAGCATTCATCTCATCAACAAGACTGAAATGCTCTTCACGGCTAACGAAGTTACGCCAATCCGCAATCTAGAAGAGCAGTTCAAATCCGTGAGCGGCAGGGAAGGATGGTATTGGACGCTCAACCATTCATTTATGCTCGGTCTTACTGTGTTGATAGGCCTCAGTTTCATTTACTTCTGGCGACTTATCCAGGATCACAACGTCAAACCCGACTTCTTCGTTTTCTTCTTGGCACTATGCTTTTGCGGCTTATTCTTCAGCTCTTTATTTGTAGAAGTCATGTCGCGCTACGTTTCAATTTTCGTTCCGTTATTAGTCATCTTCAGCGCCGCCACCCTTAACAATAGCCGCCCAGCCAAAGTCAGTTCTTAGCTTTTCGGTCTTCCAGTGTCAACTTTCGGGTAATATAGTTATAAATCATCGTAATGACAGTTGTGAGAATCTTCGCCAGAAGTTCATTCATATGCATCCGATCAATAAATAGGTAAATTAGTACTGTCGTTATTCCCAGTGCAATCAAATTCAGCACAAAAAACTCCGCAATCAGCCGACTTCGAGTTTTATTCTTTGTTGTATTGAATACCCAAATTGTATTAATGAAGAAACTGATAATCGTCGCTATCGTAAAAGAAATTGCTTGCGACAATACTGGGTCGACGTGTAGTAAGTTATACAATGAGAAAAAGATTCCCCAGTCAACCGCCGTATTGATTACGCCAGCGACGGTAAACTTGGCTAACTGTGTCAAAATTCCTTGATATTTGGTCAGGTGCAACAATCGGCATCCCCAAGCCACCAAGCGATCCACTACATCTGGTTTTGAAGTTTTTTGTAATGTGTCCACCCTTGTATTATAGCGGAAAAGCATGTTATAATCAACATATGAAACCGAAATTATCCATTCTGATCCCGATTTATAATGTCGAAAAGTATTTGCGCCAATGTCTAGAAAGCGTCTGCGGGCAGACGTTGCAGGACATCGAAATTATCTGTCTAAACGATGGCTCTACTGATTCATCTTTGGATATTATCAAAGAGTTTCAGGCTCAAGACGAGCGCATTGTACTCATTGACAAGCAAAACTCCGGCTACGGCGACAGCATGAACCAAGGCCTCAAAAAAGCCACCGGAGAATACATCGGCATTGTCGAATCTGACGATTGGATCGACGCCAATGCTTTCGAGGAAATGTATAACCTCGCTAAAGTTTATAATGCCGAAGTTGTGCGCGCTAATTATTATCGCAACAAAGCCAACCGTGACGAAAAATACTACGGTGTCAATATATGGGATACCGGTCAAGCCATCTGCCCCCGCAACCGTACGAGTATTTTTTATCAGCCTCCTGCTATCTGGGCTTCAATTTACCAGCGTCGATTTCTCATAGATAACCATATCGACTTCCTGCCAACTCCAGGCGCTTCATATCAAGACACTAGTTTCAATTTCAAAGTTTGGGCCCTCGCTCGGCGAGTAGTTTTTACCACCGAAGCCTATTTGCACTATCGGATTGATAATGAAACTTCATCTATTAACGCCCCGAGCAAAGTTTTCAATGTCCAGATCGAATATAACGAAATCGAAAAGTTTCTCAAAGCTCAAGGTCTTTATGATGAGATGGCGCCCCTCATGCAGGCTACTAAGGCTACGGCCTACTATTGGAATATCTTTCGCCTATCACCTCAGCTCCTGCCAGAGTTCTTGGTCAAAGCCAAAGAAGAGTACATCGCTGCCGACAAGCAGGGAATCTTATTACAAGAATATTTTGGCGATCCTAAGTTTTGGGATCTTGCTCAGAGGCTAGTCCATCAATCTCCGCGCCAGATTATGCGCTTCGTACGTCACAAGAAAGCCCGCCAATCTGTGCGTAAAGTCGTTAAACGCTTATATATCTTGACACACCCGTCCTATAAAAAACAATATGAGATTTCTAAAACCCTCGATGAGCTCGAAGCTCAGTTCAACATGCTAAACCAGCAGATTAATATCATTTCAGAACAGTTGGAGAAATAACTCATGAGCAAAAAGAAAACCACCCCCGCCAAGTCTACTCCTACGCCACTCGTCAGCGTCATTGTTGCCGCTTATAATGTTGAGAAGTATCTTGCCCATTGCCTTGACACTTTACTAGCTCAGACTTTAGATAATATTGAGATTATTGTTATCGAAGATCAATCAACCGATGCCACTAAGCAAATCCTGCAATCTTACGCCCAGAAAGATCCCCGCATTGTTCCGCTATACAACGAAAAAAACCTCGGTTTATCTGGCGCCCGTAATCGCGGTATTGCTATCGCACGCGCCGAGTACCTCACTTTCTGCGATTCAGATGACTTTTATCAACCTGACACTTGCGAAAAGCTCTATTCCGCCATGCAAAAAACTGGCGCTGATGTTGGCGCCTGTGAGGATAATATTATTTATTATGCTCATCGCGAGATGAAGCCCAGTGATGACTTTTACTATAGCTTAAAGTTCATGGGTCTAAATGCCATGTCCGACGAAATCATCATGAACACGGACGTTTCTATGCACAACAAAATCTACCGTAAATCGCTTATGGATCGATATAATCTCCGCTGTATCGAAGGTTTGCTTTACGAAGACGCTTACTTTACCGTGGCCTACTTCTGCGTTAGCAAAGACATCTGTTTCGTTAACGAAAAGCTCTATAATTACGTCCGCCGCGACAATAGTATTATGTCTAATACTTGGTCGACCGACAAGAGTAAAGACCGTGCCATTGATCACTTATACGAAGGATTTAAACTCTACGATTTTCTGGAGAAAAATCACTTATTAGAACGCTACAACGAAGTATTCTGGCAACTTTTCTTACGCTACGAATATTTTGCCATTGACAACAGCAAGACCGCCGAACGCCGCGCCGAAGTCCGTGCTAAGGCTCGAGAATTCATCGAACAACATCAAGCCAGTTTCGCTCAAGCCGAGCCCGGCAGCCGCAACGAGATTATGAGCCTCAATGCACGCAACCAGTTCTTTAATACCGTGCGTTTGAAGCGTTTATTACTCAAATTTATGCCTACTTATCGCCTGCAAATTAGCAACGTCTTACGCGCACGTACTCTGAAAAACCGTCAGCATAGTTTGGTTAATAAAGTTAACAAGATGCTAAAACCGTAGGAGGATCTTATGCCTACACCACTCATATCAATTTTAGTCCCCATCTACAACGCCGAGCCCTACCTCCCCCAGTGCCTATCTAGCCTAGTCGACCAGAGCCTACAAGATATCGAGATTATTTGCGTCAACGACGGTTCCACTGATGGCTCGCTGGCGATTTTGTACCGTTTCGCTAAAAAAGATTCGCGCATTTCCATTCTCGACAAACCCAATACTGGCTACGGCGACAGCATGAACAAAGCTCTGAAACGTGCTCACGGCACTTACATCGGCATTCTCGAGCCCGACGATTGGATTGACGAAGACGCCTTTAAGACCATGTACCAGGCCGCCAAAAAGCACGATGCCGACGTTGTAAAGACTAATTTCTACCGTACTCACACCGATCCTAAGACTGGCGCTAGCATCGACGAGAAAGTCAACGAGATTACAGAGAAGTCTATCGTTCATCCCAGCAAAGATCGCGCGGTTTTCCAGTTCATGCCAGCCATTTGGTCAGCTATCTACCGCCATGAGTTCCTCATGGATAACAAGATTAACTTCCTGCCTACCCCTGGCGCCTCTTACCAAGACCTAAGCTTTAGCTTCAAAGTCTGGACTTTAGCCCAAAAAGTCGTCCTCTTGCCCGACGCCTTCGTCCACTACCGTATCGATAACGCTAATTCTTCCGTCAATAATCCCGGCAAAGTTAATTGCGTCGTCGACGAATACGCCGAGATCGAAACCTTCCTCTGCGAGCGGGGAATCTTCCCAGATTTCGGTGCCACCATGAACGCTGCCAAATTCCGCAATTACCACTGGAACTTCCAGCGCTTGGATAAAAAACTCGCAAAAGAGTTTTACCAGACTTGGCGCCAAGAGCTCACCTCCGCCTCCGAAGAGGGTCTTATCCGGCCAGAAGATTTCCATAAAAAAGATTGGCTCGCCGCCCGCATGATGGTGAAACATCCCAAGCTCGCCTACCGCCTTCTCCGTCTTCGCCTCTGGTGGAAACGTCACTACCGCTAAGCTCCATAAATATACTTATGGAACGGAGCCCGTGTCTTGTCGTCATTAGACAATCTTTGCAGACTGTGGTAAGATATATAATATATGGGTCGTGTTCCAAATATATTGTGCCGCAAGAATCGCATCTTGCTGGGAGAGCTAGTCAAGACAGACTTCAAGCTACGCTACCAAGGCTCAGTTTTGGGCTACCTCTGGGCCGTCCTCCGGCCGCTTCTGATGTTTGCCATCCTCTACATTGTTTTTGCCAAGCTCCTCCAGATGGGCGGCGACATCCCGCACTACCCAGTCTACCTCATGACTGGCACCATTCTTTGGAACTTTTTCACCGAATGCACCGGGCAGGGCATCCAAGCCATCGTCCAGCGCGGCGACCTCTTGCGCAAAATCAGCTTTCCCAAATACATCGTCGTCGTTTCATCAACTGCCACCGCCCTGATTAACCTTGCCATTAACCTTGGCGTCCTCATCATTTTTGCCCTCATCAACGGCGTCACGCCCAGCTGGTCTTGGCTACTGGTACCATTCCTTGTCTTAGAGTTATACGCTTTCGCCCTCGGCATCTCTTTCTTGCTCGGAGCCATCAATGTCAAATATCGCGATGTCACTTCTATCTGGGACGTCCTCACTCAGGCCCTTTTCTATGCCGTTCCGATTATTTATCCTATCTCCATGGTCTTGGCGCGCGGGGAATTCGGCCGTGTCGCCGCTAATGTCATTCTTATCAACCCCATCGCTCAAGTCATCCAGGACATTCGCTACAATCTCATTACCGATGCTGCTATCACCACTTGGGAAGTTGTCCCGTGGCCACTTTGCCTTATGCCGATTTTGATTGTTGTCTTAGTTTTGCTTCTTGCGGCTCTCTTTTTCCGTAATCGCTCTAAACGTTTCGCCGAGGAGGTCTAATGTCCCGCAAAAAGCACCCTAACCTTCCATTATACCACACTTCAGGCAAAAAGTCAATAGCAAAGCCCCAATCTGTGGAAAACTCTGCCAAGAGTGTGGAAAAGCCGTCCCAAAACGTGGAAAAGTCCACCAAACTAGTGGAAAACCTGTGCAAAACTTCCAATAATCTGTGTAAAACCAGTGGAAAACCTGTGCAAAAATGCCCAGCCAAAGTGGAAAGCTCAGCACCTAATGTGGACAAAGCATCCGCCACGGTGGAAAACTCATCTCCAGCTGTAGAAAATCAAGCGCCATCCACTCCTGTTATGATCAAAGTTTCTGATGTTCATAAGAGCTTCCGCCTTCCCACTGAGCGCGCCTCCGGCCTCAAACAAGCTATCCTCAATGCCCTCAAGGGTATCAAGGGCTACATCGAGCATCAGGTTCTCAAGGGCGTCAGTTTTGAAGTTCACCGGGGCGACTTCATCGGTATCGTCGGTCGCAATGGCTCTGGTAAATCCACCTTGCTCAAAATCCTCGCCCAGATTTATTATCCCGAGCAGGGCAAGGTCCAGGTTAATGGCACCCTCGTTCCGTTCATCGAGCTCGGTGTCGGCTTCAACCCCGAGCTCACCGGCCGCGAGAACGTCTATCTCAATGGCGCCTTGCTTGGCTTCTCGCGCAAAGAAATGAACGCTATGTACGACGAGATTGTCAAATTCGCCGAGCTCGAACAGTTCATGGATGCCAAGCTTAAGAATTACTCCTCGGGTATGCAAGTCCGCCTTGCTTTTTCCATCGCCATCCGCGCCAAGGGCGACATCTTGATTCTAGACGAAGTCCTCGCTGTTGGCGATGCCGAGTTCCAGCAGAAATGCAATGACTACTTCGCCAGCCTCAAAGGCGACCAAACCGTCATCCTCGTCACTCATGATATGGGTAGCGTCCGCCGCTTTTGCAATCGCGCCATCCTGATCGAAGACGGCCAAGTCCGCGCCGAGGGCGACCCAGAAACCGTTGCTCAAGCTTACGAAGACCTATGGAAATAAACTTTATGGAGGTAAAATGACCCAATCAGCTCAAGCCAAGCAGGTAAAACACCAATCGCCTAGTCACCCAGCCGCAAATGCCAGGCCCGACGTTCTCATCGTTGGTGCCGGGCTTTTTGGCCTCACCATGGCTGAGCGCCTGACTAGCGAGCTGGGCAAAAAAGTCCTTCTCATCGACAAGCGCACCCATCTCGGCGGTAATTGCTACTCTGAGTTTGATGCGATCACCGGCATCGAGTGCCACAAATACGGCGCCCACCTCTTCCACACTTCTGATCAGCGGGTCTGGGACTATGTCAATCGGTTCACTACCTTTACGGGTTACGTTCACAAAGTCTACATTACCCATCGCGGCGAGGTCTACCCTATGCCCATTAATCTCGGCACCATTAATCAATTTTTCCATGCCGCTTACACTCCTGATCAGGCCAAGCAGCTCATCGCCGAGCAGTCCGCTAGCGCCCCCGAGCATCCGCAGAATCTCGCTGAGCAGGGAATTTCCCTCATCGGCCAGCCCCTTTTCGACGCTTTTATCAAGAATTACACCGCTAAGCAATGGCAAACTCCCGCCGAAGAGCTTTCGCCCGACATTATCAAACGCTTGCCCGTCCGCTATAATTATGATAATCGCTATTTTAACAACACCTACGAAGGTCTGCCCACCGACGGCTATGAAGCTTGGTTCCAGCGCATGGTGGACGGCTGCGGTGATTTGCTCGAAGTTCGCCTGGGTGTGGATTATTTCGCTGCACCAGATTTGCAGGATCTCACTAAATCTGGCGCCCTCACTATCTACACTGGCCCGATTGATCAGTTCTATCATTATCAATTCGGCGAGCTCCAGTGGCGCAGCCTCACTCTAGAAAAGGAAATCATGAATGTCGACGATTTCCAGGGCTGCCCCGTCATGAACTATGCCGATCTCGACCCTAAATACACCCGCATCCACGAGTTCAAACATTTCCATCCCGAGCGCATTCATGACCCCGCCTATGCTAATACCGCCTATGCCGAGAATTCCGGCCAAACCGTCATTGTCCGCGAATACAGCAAAACTTGGACTCGTGAAGATGAGCCTTACTATCCTGTCAACACCGCTGCCGACCGCGCCAAGCTGCAAAAATACCAAGCCCTCGCCGCCGAGGAACCGAACGTGATTTTTGGCGGCCGCCTCGGCGAGTACGCCTATTACGACATGGACAAAACCATCGCTTCGGCCCTTGCGCAGTTCGACCAGCTTCGGGAAAGGCTTTAGCGTCAGATGGGTGCGGGAAACAATCGTTATCTACCAGTCATCTCGGTCATCGTGCCAGTTTATAACGTGGCCAAGATTTTGGAGCGCTGCATCAACTCCATTCGCAAACAAGTCTATCCCAATCTAGAAATCATCTTAATTGACGATGGCTCTACTGATATGAGCGGCACTTTTTGCGACGTCTTCGCCAAGCAAGACCGCCGTATCAAAGTCATCCACCAAGCCAACCAAGGCTTATCTGCCGCGCGCAACGCCGGCCTCAAGCTTGCTACTGGCAAATGGGTCACCTTTGTCGACTCCGACGACAGCATCCGCCCCGAGATGATCGACCTTTTGCATCGCCTCTGCTTCCAGAACAAGACCAAGATGTCCATCTGCGGCTTCTTCGAGGTCAAAAGTGAAGGGGAAGGGAAGATTCAGCCCGCCACTCAGACCCAAGAAAAAGTTCTCGACACCATGGACTGCCTCAAGGCTATGCTCTGCGAAGATGGCTTCTCTATGTCCGCCTGGGGCAAGCTCTACGCCCGTGAACTGTTCGACCTCGTGCGTTTTCCTGAGCACCGCCTCTACGAAGATGTCGGCACCACCTACCAGCTAGTTTTACAATGCGACCGCATCGCTGTTTCTAGTGCCAAAGCTTATAACTATTACCAAACTCCTGGCTCTATCACCCAGCAAAGCTTCAGCCTCAAGAAATTAGATTTAATCGACCTTACTGACCAAATGTGTGATGATATTCTCGCTTGGGGCAAGACCCGCAGCACCGCCGATCAGCAGCAGTTACTCGACCTTACTAACAAACGCCGTATGCACGCGCGCTTCAGTATCTTGCGCCAGATTGTTATGCTTGACGACCCCGAGATTGATAATAAATCCCTCAAGCACGCCGAGAAAAACGTCACCAAATATCTCCGCCAGCACAAAAACAACATTTTGAAGAATCCTCTGGCCTCCCGTCGTGACAAACTCGCCATGCGTGCGCTTTTGCTCGGCAAACCAGTTTTCCGCTACGCTTGGAAAAGATATTCCGCCCGGAAATAACACCAATTCGCCCAAGACGTCTTGACAAATCAACCCACTTATGCTAACATAGAGTTATCGCTCTGCTAATGAGTATCAATTTCTAGTTATCTTTTCTCAGTTCCAACCCCTCATGCTGCAAGAACTTCAGGGTATCTCGCATAGCGTCGTCTATGCTCAGCTCGGTTTTCCAGCCCAATTCTTTCGCCGCTAGGCTCGGATCGGCAAAAAATTCATCCAAATCGCCCGCTCGCCGCTCTGTCACGCGGCGGGGAAGCTTGATTCCGCTCGCCTTATCAAACGCCGCCACCATCTCCAGCACCGAAGTGCCTTTGCCCGATCCTAGATTATAGATCTGCACGCCTTTCTGCATATGCTCTAGTGCTGCCAGGTGTCCCCGCGCCAGGTCTACTACGTGGATATAATCACGAATACAGCTCCCATCTGGTGTCGCATAATCATCCCCATAGATAGAAAGCTCCTCTATCTCTCCTGTCGCCACCTTCATAATGAACGGCATTAGATTGTTCGGCTTGTCATTAGGGTCTTCGCCGATTAGCCCCGAGCTGTGCGCTCCAATTGGGTTAAAGTATCTTAGAATCGTCACCTGGAATTCCGGATCGGCCGCTGCGGTGTCTTTGAGGATCTCTTCAATCATATATTTCGTATGGCCGTAAGGGCTAGAAATATTCGGCCCCGTCTGCATCGTTTCGACGTACTTTGGCGACTCTTGGATGCCATACACCGTCGCCGAAGACGAGAACACAATCTTTTTCACTCCATATTCTTGCATACATTCTAGCAGGTTAATCGTTCCACCTACGTTATTTTCATAGTAACGCAGCGGCTGCTCCACCGATTCACCTACCGCCTTCAGCCCAGCAAAGTGCATCACCGTATCAAACTCATTTTCCGCAAACACCCTCGCTAACGCCTCCGCATCGCGCAGATCTACCTCGTAGAAATCCGGCTTCACTCCCGTAATCTCTGCAATTCGGTCAATTACCGCGGCTTTACTATTATAGAGGTTGTCTAGTATCGCCACCTCATAGCCCGCCCCTATCAGCTCCACCGCCGCATGCGAACCAATATACCCCGTCCCCCCAGTTATCAAAATCCTTTTCTTCATCTTATATCCATCTTACCATACATTCTTCGTTTTTACGAACATCTCCGTATTCTTAGCCTATCACTAGGGAACTTCAGCCAGCAGATTCCTGCCGCAAATGAGAACTAACTTCTGGGTGGGAAGAACTTAGCTCTCATTCCTACCACGGGCGGCAGGGTTCTGGCAGAAAGCAATTTCAAGAGAACACACTGAGTTCTCTACATTATCCAAAAAATAAGCATAAAACTCTAGTATTCAGCCTAATCGTGTGTTATAATTAGACCAAGGAAAATGTTTTAGATTGCTATCTTTTATTGATAGCAATCTTTAACTTCACACTCACGAACCAAATAGAAAAACCAAATTCGATTTCCATAGTTCATTATTCTCCTTTCCACCTGCCAGCCTCTAGGATACTAAGGTGCAACTTTCCGCCATG
>CAYUDH010000004.1:0-40156 GCA_964443595.1 uncultured Candidatus Saccharibacteria bacterium | reverse complement strand
GCATGGAGCCTCCTTTTGGTTATGTTAACACTCCTCCAGGTGGCTTTAACCAAAAGTAGCACCCAGAGGGTGTTCTTCTAGCTCCACACCATATGGAAGGAGCTAACCCATCATGGATGCTACTTACAGATATGGTGTGATTTATTTACCTATTATAGTATATATAATAAGTTGAAGAACTATCATTATTATACCATAGATTTTGAAGAAAATGGCTATTTTACATAACCTTATCTTTCTATTATAGCATAGATTGGCTAAGAAGTCAATAGAATTATGTAAAATTAAGCATAAAAACTATGTTTTTTGAAAATGGTGTGGTATAATAGGGGAAATGGCCAAAGTTAATATTAACAAACTGGCCACCACGAAAACTGCGAGCGGTGGCGAGATTGCGGGTAATCAGCGAGGAAAAGGCCCGAATGATAGTGAAGTGGCAAATAAGGTCGGAGTGAAAATGAATTCTAAAAATAAGCACACGAAAGAGATGTCTAGTACTAAACCGAAGCGTAGTAGCTCGGCGGAGGTGTCTGATGTGAAGATCGGCGCGAAAAAACCGGCGGTGAAGACGATTATCGTGAAGACGGAGAATGTTTCTGGCGACTCTGGTACTAAGAAAGCCACTACTAGGAAGGCGGTAAAGTCGGATGTAAAGAAGCCAAAAACTGAGAGTGGTCTGGTGGTGCGTGAGAAGCAGATCGATCCGGAACTGGCACTGATGGCGAGCCGTTCAGCGGCCGCGGAGCATGCGGGGCCGGATGTGACGAGGATGCGCGGTAATGGCAAGTCAATGTCAGGGATGGTGGCGAATCGTCCGGGTAGTCGCCGTCGTGTGAATACGGCTTATAGTATAAATGCGCAGCGCGATAAGGTGCGGGCAGAGATTGTCAAGAAGAAAGAAGCTGAGGAAGCGGAATCGAGGTTCTCGAAGCTGAAGTCGACCCTGATCGGTGTGGGTGTGGCGCTGGTGGTGGCGGTGATTGGGTTTGCAGGGATTGCGATTTTTGGTAATAATAAGAAGATGTGCGCGGTGAATTTTGAGTCGAATGGTGGCTCGAAGGTGGCGGGCACGGAGATTGTTTGTGGCCGTACGGTGAAAGAGCCGGATAGCCCAACGAAAGAAGGTTTTAGCTTCGAAGGCTGGATATTGGAGGGGGATCCGTTCGATTTTAGTACGGGTATTTATAAGAATGCGACCCTAGTGGCGAAGTGGAAAGCTAATAGCGGTACTGAGATTGTGACGGTAAGGTTTGATAGCGACGGCGGTACGAAGGTGGATGATATTGAGGTGGCGAAGGGTAAAACTCTGACGCGCCCGACTGCGCCGACAAAGGTGGGGTATGTGTTTGATGATTGGTATTTGGGCGACAAGGTGTATAATTTTGCTACTCCGGTGAATGAGAATATCACGCTGAAGGCGAAGTGGGAGCGCCGGCAGACGACTACGAATAACTCTGGCAATTCTAACAATAACACTGCGAAGCCGAATAACCGCGTGACCAGCTTGACGGCGGGCGATGCAACGGTGCAAGCGGGCAAGAATGTACAGATAGCGGTGACGGTGGTGCCGTCGAGTGCGGAATACCAGTTTAGCGTGTCGAGCTCGGATGCTGAGGTGGCGGAGTGCAATATTACTGGTACGAATATTACTTGCGTAGGCAAGAAACCAGGCACAGTGACAGTGACGATACGGGATAATCTAAGCGGTAATCGAGATGATTTCACGGTGACGGTGAGTGAGCATGAGCATGTCTTTGAGGGCGGCAAGTGTACAATCTGCGGAGCGGTTGATCCGAGTCATACGCATAATTATGAGAATGGTAAATGTACGATTTGCGGCGAAGAACACAAGCATAATTTTGGCGAAGACGGTAACAGTAAGACGTGCTCGGGATGTGGAATGCCGAATCCGAATTATCAGGAGCCTACACCGGAACCAGAACCAGAGCCAGAGCCTCCGGTGCATGAGCATGTCTTTGACGAGAGTGGCAAGTGCTCTTGTGGAAAGACGAGAGAAGAAGTTGAAGGCGGAGGTGATAGTGGGGGAGATGGTGATGAAACGGGAGGTGATGCTGCTTAAGCTAATACGTTTATGGAGGTGGTAGATATTGTAGCGGATAGGTATTCCCTTTTTCGGTAGACTATGCTACAATATAGCTATGGTTCCGTCGTCTAGTGGTCTAGGACGTCTGGTTCTCATCCAGAAAATCGCGGGTTCGACTCCCGCCGGAATCACCAAGAAATACCCTAATCCTTTGATTAGGGTATTTCTTGGCTTTAATGGTTGAAGGCGAGAAGAACCCCTTTAGGGGTTCGTAGGCGGTAGGAGTGTGAGGAAATTTTAGAGCTGGCTCTAGAATTTTTGAACCGACGCCCCGCCGCTGAGTGAGTGATAGCGAACGAAGTTTCCCGCCGGAATCACCATAAGATTGAAATGGCCGAGAGGCTATTTTTTATTCCCAGCTGACGCTGCCAAACTGTGGTACGGCGGCGATCCAGGCTTGCCCAGGGACTAGTTTAATGATATTTCCGGCTAAGTCGTGGAATTGAAGCTGGCTGTCTTGACTGGATTTCTGCCAAGTACCTTCGGTGATAGTGCCGTTTTGGAAAACGTAAGTTACGCCTTGGCCGGTGGTCTGGATAGCCTCGTGGTAGTTGTCGGACATGGTGTGCTCCTGCACGCGCATGACGACGACGGCACTAGGGGCTACCGGTATAGGTTCGCCGCAGGCAGCAAAGTCTGTAATGTCGGCGGGACAACTGTAAGTGAGATGCGGGCCGGTGCCTTCGTAGGAGCGCCGGTAGGTGTTGCTGGCGGAGTCGTAAGTATAGTTGACGATGTAGTCGGATAGGTTAGTGAAAACTGTCTGGATGGAAGTGGCGGGATTTTCTACTGTGCAGTCATTAGTTTCTGAATCGCAATTTAGCTGTGAATCGTTGAGGTCTTCAAGCTCGGTAGGGGTGAGGCGTGGGAAAGTCTTCGGGCTGGAAGTATTGTAATTATGGCTGCGATTGAAAGCGAGTAGCTTCTCTGGCGAAGTAAAAACGTTGTTCCAGAGACGGCTGTAGTCATTGACTTTCCACATATAGTCAAAGTTCTCATCGAGGTTACGATAACGGCCATTGCCGACGGCGGCGAGAGCTTCGGGTGAGCCACCGTCATGCACGACAGTGCAGTCGAAAGGCGTGTCCCAGTCGAGATAATATGGGCGCAAGGAGCGGATGGGGCCGATAATGCCGGTGTTTGGATTCTGGAAAATGGCGGCAAAGCGAGTGATACCGGTTTCGGCGATGGCTTCAAAAACTACGCTGGCTTGGTCTAATCCGGCTTGGGGGCGGGCGCCGTCGGTGCTGCCGTTGGGAATCTGGACGCAAAAAGTGGGCGAGGCATTAAGGCTGTTGTTAGCGATTTCTAGGCCGGTGAGGTGGCTGTAGACTGGGATGGGTTCGTCTAGGCTGTCGGGGCAGCCGCTAGAAATGCAGCCGATATTGCTAAAGTCGAGGTTGCCTTTGAAAAGCCAAAGTACGACGAAAGCTGCAATTAAGACAATAATGATTATGATGGCGATGGTGATAAAAAGTTTGTTGGATTTACGAGGTTTTTCTTTGATGGGTTTTGGTGTCATGGTGGTCTTTCTTCTGTGATTTTAGTCGTTTTCTAGGGCGGTAGCAGTATTTTGCAGGCGGGCGAGGGTGACGTTCTTCCCTAATACATCCATGGTGAGATGCAGGGCAGGGCTAAACGGCGCAAAAGATAGCGCGATGCGGATGACAGAGAAAAGTTCGGCCGGTTTTTTATCGAGTTCGGCTAAGAGTTCGTTGAGGGCTATTTGTAAGCTTTCTGGGTTCCAAGTATTTAGGTCTTCGAGCTTACGGCTGGCGGCCATGAGCATGCCAGATAAGTCTTCTTCGCTGAACTTTTTGAGAAATTTATTATTGACTAATAAATTAAGGTCGATCTCTGGGTCGGTGAAGAAATAGCTGGTCATGTCGCGCAGGTCGGAAAGAGTTTTGAGACGATCGTAAATGATGCCAAGGACCTTTTGGCGATAAGTGTCGTCGTAATTTTTGGCACTGTCGGGCCAGAAGCCGAGCGTACGTTCGTAAAGTTTCTGGACGCCTTGCTCGTCGACGATTTTGCGGATCCACTGACCGTTCATCCAGAGAAGCTTGGTTTCGTCATAGCGGGCGCCAGAGCTTTGGATGCGATCAAGTGAGAATTTGGCAATGAGCTCATCTTTGGTGTAGATTTCCTGCTCGGTGCCGTCGTTCCAGCCGAGACAAGCAAGATAGTTGAGCATGGCTTCGGCGAGGATGCCGTCTTCACGGTATTCGGTGACTGATTTGGCGCCGTCGCGTTTGCCGAGCTTTTTGTTGCCAGTGGGGGCAAGGATGTGTGGCAAAGAAACTAGCTTGGGCACATTGAGACCAAGAGCTTCGTAGATGGCAAGATAATTAGGCGTGCTGGAGAGATATTCGACGCCACGCATGACGTAGTCGACGCCCATCTCGGCGTCATCGACGATGTGAGCGAAGTTGTAAGTGGGCAAACCATCGGCTTTGATGAGGATGATGTCGTCCTGGACTTCGGGACCAGCTGTGAGATCGCCCATGACTTCGTCGTGCCACTGGCGGGGCTTGGGATCGGATTTGAAACGGAGCGGTAGGCCCTCGTGCCACTCGGGTGGGTTCTCAGGGCGGAAGTTACGGTAGAGATATGGAACTTTGTTCTGAGTACACTCTTCACGGTATTTCTGGATAGTGGCGCTATCGGTAGAGTCGGCATAAGCGCGGCCGGCGGCAATAAGCTTTTTGGCCCATTGGTGATAAATTTCTTTGCGCTGGGACTGGAAATAGGGCGCATTAGGACCGCCAACAATTGGACCTTCGTCCCATTGGAGGCTGAGCCAGGCGAGAGTTTCTTCGATGAGCTCAGTGGCACCCTCGACATAGCGAGCTTGGTCGGTATCTTCGATGCGAAGGATGAAGGTGCCGTCATTCTGACGCGCTAATAAATACGGATAAATTGCGCTGCGTACGTTGCCAATGTGAATATAGCCAGTTGGGCTGGGTGCAAAACGAGTTCTTGTCATAATACAATTATTATAGCACAATATAGGCGGTTTACATAGATGTAACAATGTTGCGGAGCTGCTTCTTGGTGAGGCTGTTGCTGGTGGCGGTGATTTTGTAGAGGACGCCGCCGTTGACCCAAGCAGCATTAGCGCCAGAGATATAGATAGTAATGCCCTGCTCGTGAGTGGTGACGTAGTTGGACTGCCAAGTAGGTTCGACGAAGTTGCGTAGCAATGCGGTGCTATCCCAAGACGATTTTTCTTCGGTGAGGGTGAAGGTGGACTGCTCGGGGCCCTTGAAGGTCATGGTGATTTTGCCATCTTCGGAGCTAATATCGCTGAGAGAATAATCGCGCGGAACGTAAGAAGGATAGGAGGCTTCGATGCCAGTCTGGAGTGCGGCGACCTTGACGGAAATGTCGGGAATATTAGAACCGATGAAGTAGACGATGGCGGCAACGCAAGCGACGGCGCAGAAGAAAGCTAGGACTAAGCGCTTGCCGGTGCCGCGTTTGCGTGCGACGGGTGCTTTGAGCGGTTTGGTTTCTGGCTCGTCGTCCATAGCGGCAACGTTGCGTAGAGCTGTGCGTAAGGCACGGTCTTCGTCGGCGACGAGCTTGGGCGCGGTGCGGGCAGTAGTGCGGGTGGCGCGCTTAGGAGTAGCTGGTCTAGTAGCGGCTGAGCGGGTAGCGGTGCGAGAGGCAACTTTTGGCGTAGTGGTGTGGGTGACGGTAGGTTTCTTGACGGCGGTAACTTTGGGGGCGGACTTTTTCTCGATGGCTTTTTGTTGAGCAGCTTGCTTGGTAGCTTTTTTCTGGACTTCTTCTTGGACTTTGGTGGATTTCATGGCCACCTGGATGAACTTTTCGATAGTATTGCTGAGCTCTACCATCTCTGGGGCGGCAGAACTGGCCTTGATATTGTCGGCAAAAGCTTGGAGTGAGGTAACCTGCTCGGCGATTTCTGCAGGATCGGTGGCGGTACGAATGGCGGCGATGGCTTCGGAAGTGGCGCGCGCGATAGTGTCGATGGAATTGTCGGCGGCTTCGACTGCGCCGAGGTTGGCGGTGGCGTAATCTGCCGCGATGTTCATGGCGAGGTCTTGCGAATTGATTTCTGGCGCGGCGACCATGGATGAATTAGAAGCTAAGACCATTTCGCTAGTCGGGGCAGCGGGCGGAACTGGAGGATTAATGATGGCGGGGGTATAGCTAGTAATCTCCTCGACAGGAGCTTCTTCTGGTACCATACGACTAAGATCGACTGGGGGCAAATCGGCAGCCTGTGCACGGTCGATGGTGCCTAATTCTACGACATGTGGCACGATGGGCTGTGAATCAGCAGTAGAAGATGGGGTTGTCTGTGGCTCAGCCTGGGCCTGGATGAGGTCGGCAGCGTGGACGCGTAAATTAACTAAACGTGATGGACGGGCACTAGAAAAATCGTCTGTGCGCGCGGTAGTAGTACGAGCGGCTTCTTCGATAGCGAGGTTGCTAGGACGAATAACGCTGCGCCGATCAATGGTTTGAGAAGATTGTGTCAAATGATGAGTAGTAGAACTTGAAGCACCGGAACCAAGTTGTATTTTAGTCATCCACTAACTCCTCATCATGTTTATACTTAGTACTATTATAACGTTAATGACTACAAAAAAGCAAGAGCGAATTTTGATTTTTTGCGCGTTCTGTGGAAAACTTTATATATGTTACCCCAATTATGAAATTCAGATTTCGGAGGAAAAATGTTATATAATATATAGTATGGATTTTGAAGAAAAACGTAAACGCCAAATGATCCGGGTGATTATTGCGGAGATTGGTATGGTGATTGCGATTGCGGCGATTGTGGTGGTGTCGACGTTGGCGGCGATGGGGTTTGTGATTTCGAGCAATGGTAGCATTGAACAGTCTGGGCTGATGCAGTTGCACACTTTGCCGACGGGGGCGAGCGTGAAGATTGACGGTAGCTCGATTTTTAGCCGAACTAATTTTAGTCGGACTTTGTCGGCGGGTGAGCATTATTTGGAAATTTCGCGGGATAAGTATGACTCTTGGCAAAAAACTATCAATGTGCGGCCGGGCGTTTTGATTAGGCTATATTATCCGAGATTGTTTTTGCAAGATCGGATAGCGGAAACGGTGCAGGAGCTGGCAGAAGCGGAGGGGCTGGAGTTTTATTCCCCGTCAGTGAATCGTAATTATATTTTGTATGCAAAGAATGATGCGGCGGAGTGGCAGCTAGTAGATGTGAAAGGTGATGTGATTAGGTCGACGCCGCTAGATTTGTCGGGAGTGCTGCCCGGCATGGTGGAGGATACTCCGAAAGCGAAGACTTTGACGACGATTGAAACGCATACTTATCAATTTCAGGGTAAAATTGAAACGATTATTTGGTCGGGCAATGAGGAAAATGTTTTGGTAAAAGTGACTTATGAGGGCAAAACAGAATGGATTTTGGTGCGACTAAAAGATATTTCGCGTAGTATTAATTTGACGCGAGTTTTTGGGTTAGACAATACAGCGGAGATTAAAGTAATTGATGGTGCGGCGAATCAGCTATATGTGCTAGAAAAGCAGCAGCTACGCCGGATTAACGCGAATGATAATGTGATGTCGCGAGTTTTGCTGGAAAATGTGCAGAGTTTTGCTAACTATGATGCTAATGTGATATATGTGGCAAAAGATCAAGAAAAGCAACAGCAGCTAATTGGTGTCTATCGTGACGATGAGAAAGCGGGCACGGTGCTGGCAGAAGTTCCGGAGGGGCGAAAAGTCCGTGTGGCGTTGTCGAGCTACTATGGTGATGATTATATGATTTGGACGGTGGATCAGGAGATTAAGATACTATATGGTCATTTACCGTCTTATAATGAGAATGGTGCGGATCTGTCGGGGCTGGCGCAATTGGTTGAAGCAGAAACCTTGAGTGAGGTGCCGGATACGGTATTTGTGAGCCCGGGCAATGAGTTTGTAGTGGCGAAAAAGGGGGCTAAGCTGATGGTGACCGATTTAGAAATGGGTGAGCTAAGTGAGTATGAGGCTCCGGCAGCTGATGTGAAATGGTTTGATGCGAGTATGCTCTATGCAATCAAAGATAAACAAATTATAGTATGGGATTTTGACGGGACGAATCAGCGTAATTTAGCAAAGAGCGCTAAAACTGATACCGATAAGCCAGTAGAAGTGGCGGATTTTCCAGTGATGGTGACAAGTAGTAATCGTTGGCTGTATTATCTGGTCAAGCAGGATGATGCGATGGTACTAACGCGTGAGAAAATTCGGGAATAGTACGATTTTAGTTACCGAAGATTCCGTTCCAGATATTCTCAAAGAAGGATGGTTCGTTGGATGGCATTTCGGCACCGCTGGGGGCGGTGGGCTCGGTAATGTCGGGCTGGCCAGGGTCTTCGACTTCGTTGTAATCGAAGGCAGGGCTGATTTGCTCGCCAGTGATAAGTAGGCGGTAACGTGAAGTGCCAAGCGGTGTACAGGTGATCAAAGTGAGCATGGGCTTGTTGGTTTCGTAAATCAGCGCAGCGACATTGCTAGGCTCGACAACTTCACTTTTGGTCATTTGATAAGTGTAGCGTACGGATTCGTAATTGATGTACATTAAATCCCCTGCCTCGAGGCGTTCTAGGCCGGAAAAGATGAACTTGTAGGGGTTGCTACTGTAGATATCGCCGGCGGAGTGACCAGATAGGACGAGGTTGCCGACTTGACCGGGCATGGCATTGGCACCCGGAATCATGAATTGGGCAACGCCGTGGTTCATAGCTTCCATGACATCGTTGGTAGAAATATTGAAAGCTACTGGTACGTCGATATTGAGCTTAGGAATGATGAGCCGGGGCTCGGGCGAAACGGCTTGGGTAATGGTAGGGTCGACGGCTTCGATGCTAGTGGAAACGTCTTCCGTGTTGGGCGAAACGTAAGCCATGATGGGGGCAAAGATGAGGCGGTTGTATTGTAAAAATAGAAAGACTAGGACGACGGCGAGGCCGGCAAAAAGTGGCATAAGGCGACGCAGGCGACGTTTTTTCTGAACGGTGCCATTTGCGATGCGCTCGTTTTTGAGCTTCTCGGTGGCGATGTAACTCTGAGCAGCTTTGGAATAATAATCATTATAGTAGTTTTGGTAATAGTTTTGCCAGGCGGAGTGGTATTGCTTCCATTCGTCGTTGACGGCGGTTTGATTGATGGGGGTGTTTTTGAGAGCGTTGCTATCTGGATTAGTTGCGCTTGGGGCGGAATCTGGCCCGGTGTAGTATTGGCGCTGAACTTGTTCGTAATCATTGCCGGCGATGGAAGAATCATCTGCGGATGGGCGGTAATCAAGCTGAACGGGGCCATTGTGGGGGAGTGGTGGCGTAATGTAGCGGCTACCATTGTCGTCGCGAACGAAAGGATTCTGAGGGTTGTTAGAGTTTTGTTTAAGACTTTCTAAAGTCGATGAATAAACCGCAAGAACTTTTTTGCGAGCGGCTTCGGCAGCTGATTCATGCTGCGGTAAAAAAGAAGTCCCACCATTGTCTGTATCCATATATTATATATTATAACATAGAAAAAGTGAGAATTGGTGGATTTTGCGAGATTTTTATCTTCCCTCAAGGCGGGTTTTGTGGTACAATTATGGGGTAACTTAGATAATATGGGCGAGTGGCGGAACTGGTAGACGCGCTAGACTCAAAATCTTGTTCGAGCAATCGAGTAAGGGTTCAAGTCCCTTCTCGCCCACCATTCAAAAAATCGCGCTTTTGCGCGAGTTTTTGAATGTATGGCGCAGGTAGGCGACTTGAATCGTAACGGGTGCACGTGTTGTAGGAGCCGAGTAAAGAAAATAAGTTTACTTATTTTCTTTTGAGGCGACGCCCAACACAAGCATTTTTCTGAAAGAAAAATGTGCTGTCCCTTCTCGCCCACCACATTTCTGTTATAATCCGCCATCTTGGCGGTTTTTCTCGTTCGCTGGTCTGAGTAGACCCGCTTCACTCGGAGAAACCACCAATCTGACGAATTCTAACTAGAAATGCGACTTCTTGAATGTATGGCGCAGGTAGTGACTTGAAATGTAAGCGGGTGCACGTGCCGTAGGAGCCGAGTAAGAATTGTTATAACTGCACTTCTGGTGCGAGTTTTTTGAGTTTGACCAGTAAGGGCCGGGAGGCGAGAAAGATGAGATAGCCGATAGCGCCGCCGAGGACATTAGTAATAATATCGGTAATGTCGGAAGAGCGGGCACTGCTGAGGAGCGGCTGGATGATTTCGATGCTAAGACTGAGGAGAAAAGTGAGTAGGATAGTCTTAGAAAACTTTGCCTTTTGGAGGTTGGTGAATGGCAGCAGGAAGCCAAATGGGATGGTCATGATGATATTGAGGACGATTTGTCGCATGAAATCTCCCCTGCCATACGATACGTCGATAAAGGGCGTGAGGTTCATAGGGGTGTAATGATGATCGAAAATAAAAGGCAAAGATGTGATGATGGGCATGAGCGTGAAATATAGTACAGCAGCTAGATAGATATACATGAGTGTATTGATTAGTAAAGTGCGCTTCCCTTTGGCGCGCCAGGTTTTATAAAATACAAGAGCATAGAGCAGAATCAAAACGACGATATCGATTAAGTTTTCCATAATTATAATATTAATTATAGCACTTTCTGGGTGGGGCGGGGCGATAAGCTAGCAAAAAGCCTCTCCGCAGAGAGGCTTTTGTGCAACAAGGATTATTTTTTACTGAAAGTTAATGAATTGATGATGGTTTCGCCAATCTTTCCCCATTCTTCGGCGACATTGGTTTTGCAGCCAAAGGCGACATTAGCGAATTTGCCGTTATTAGAGAAGAAAGCGGTGTATTGAGAAGAATAAGTCGCTGAGGTCATGCCAGAGAATTGCATAGTGCCGACGGTGTGGCCTTCGACGTCTTTGACGCTGGTTTTGATATCTTTGATGCCAGCTTCTTTGAATATTCGGGCGAGATCGTTCATGCTGTCTTTGACGTCGTTATCGGAAGCATCTTCGGCGGATTCGGTGAAATAGATGATGGCGGATTTATCGTCGTTGGCGTAAGCGACTTTGATATTGGCGTCTTCGGAGGCTTCGGCTTTTTTGAGCTCGGCGATTTCGTCATCGTTTAACTTTTTGAAACCGCTCGGGACTAAGACGCGAGCTTGTGAATCTGGAAGCTCGACCAGCTTGGTGGCGATTTGCTCGCCTTTGCCGGATTCGACCATGACGACATCGTTGTCTTGCCAAGGCTTAATGATGAAACAAGCGACGGCGCCCGCGATCATGGCGACGGCCAGAATAATCATAATGATACCAAAGATGATTTCGCATTTGCGGCAATTACCTTTGGTTTTGGCAGATTTGGAAACTGACGCTGGGGCGGCTTTAGCAGTGGACTTGGTTTTAGCCGGCTTGGTCACGGTTTTGTATTGCTTTGGTTTGACACTCGCGCCAGCTGGCTTAGTGGCCGGTTTCTTGGCGGGTTTGGTTTTTGTAGTTTTAGACTTCGCAGTGGTTGCCATATAACTCCCTTTTTTATAAAATTCTTATGCTTATTATACTACAAAACTGAAATTAATGGCAACTTTGATGCTATAATGTACAAAAAGGAGGAGTTATGCAAATTACGAAATTAGAACATTCGGGAATGATTTTGGACAAGAATGGTAAGAAAATTGTGTTTGATCCGGTGGAGTTTGCGGAAACTTTGCCGGAATTACACGATGTGGTGGCAATTATTATTACACATATTCATGCCGATCATTTGCAGCCGGAGCGAATTAGCGCGATGCTTGATTTGAATCCAGACGCAAAAATTATTGCGCCGGCGGATGCGGTGGCGACTTTGCCGGATGCGATAATTGTGGCGGGTGGTGATGAAATGGAAATAGGTGGATTTAATTTGAAATTCTTTGGTAAGGACCATGCATCGGTGGTGGCAGGTAAAGTTCCCTGCGAGAATATTGGCGTAGTGGTGGATGATAAGTTGACGAACCCGGGCGACTCGTTTGATTTGCTGGATTTGAATGGTACGGTAGAAACTTTGCTGGTGCCGGAAGTGGCGCCGTGGGCGAAGATGTCGGAAACGATTGAGTTTATAAAAATCGCGAAGCCAAAAAATGTGATTCCGGTGCACGATGGATTACTGTCACCGATGGGCAAGAATATTTATGATAATTTGCTCAATGCGGCTTGTGCAGATTTGCAGGCGGAGTTTGCGCCGTTGGCGGTGGGTGAAAGTATGGATATCTAATTGTGGGATTAGCTGACTTTGGTGGCGACGTTGTTGGCCTTGGATAAATTAATAATTAGTCGACTTCGGGGAATTCGTAATCTTCGGGATATTCGAAAATGATTTCGGGCTCATCGAGTTTATCGGCTGCTTCGATATTTTGGATAATCTCGCGGTGGCCGACCAAAGCGGCATAGGGTGCAAACTGGGCGGCGCGCGCATCTCGGTTCATGGGTGGATGACCTTTGATGATGGGTCGCGATGAATGGATAATATCATCGTAAGATGTGTTTGGAGTGCTCATGCGCGGTGTCCTCCGATTTGGTGATGACGAATGATGCCGGTGGCGCCGTCTTCAAAATTAGTACCGCGGAGGATGGCGTTTTGGCCGTAACGTTTGCGGATTTTGATGACGGCTTTTTGTAAGTTGTGTTCGCGCTGGAGTTGGGCGGTTTGGTGGGCGGCTTGTTTTTCTAATTCGGTATAGTTGGTGAAAATATCGGTTTGGATGAGCTCGGGCTGTTGAGAAACTTCCTGATAGATATTCTCGTCGATGAGGTGATTGGCGCAAACGGTAACTTTGCGAATAGTGAAGTCTGGGTTGACCTGCTGGTCGTAGATTTGGAGAAATCCGGAGATAAGTAATTGAGTAGAAGCCGTCATGAGAGGTAGGCGGAAAGTCCCGTGGGCGGGCTTAGGTACGGTGCGACCGTAATGGTCGGTGACGGATGTGGGGCTGGAGTTCTCATGGTCGTAGTCGACATGTAATACTATCTGGTCGGTGAGGTAATTCTTCTCGACTAACTGTAAAGATAAAGCTTCGGCCATTTCTTGGACGATGACACGGGCTTTTTGGTGATTGTAAGGACAGCTTAATACTTGGCCAGAGCTGATGCTTTCGGTTTCGGGGGTGTGATGTTTGACGTCGCGAATCTCGGTAGGCTCGTAGCCCCAAGCATGGTCGATCAAAAGCTCAGCATTGATGCCAAAGAGCCGATATAATAATTCTGGATTTGTCAGTGAGCAACGAGCGACATCGCCCATAGTATATAAACCGCGACTAGCTAGGCGTTTGCGATAACCGCGCCCAACGCGCCAGATGTCGGTGATGGGCTGATGGGCCCAAAGTTGCTCGCGGAAAGAAATTTCGTCGAGCGAAGCAATACGGACGCCGGCGGAATTAGGCTCGGCGTGTTTGGCAAGGACATCCATGGCGACTTTAGCAAGAAACATGTTGGTGCCGATGCCGGCGGTGGCGATAATGCCAGTTTCGCGGTAAACTTGCATGATCATGTTGGTGACGAATTCTGCGGACGTAAGCGCAGAACGTTTGAGGTAGCTGGTAAGGTCGCAAAAGATTTCGTCAACAGAATAGGCGAAGATATCTTCGGGCGCGACGTGCTGTAGGTAGATTTGGTAAATTTTAGAACTGTAGTCGAGGTAATATTTCATGCGGGGAGTGGCGATGATGTAGTCGAGCTCTAGGTTGGGATTTTGCAGAAGTTTAGTATTATCATAACTTTTGCCGAGGAAAGTCTGTAAAGGCGATTTTAGTTTGCGCTCTAGATTGATTTGCTTGACTTTGCTCATGACTTCAAAAAGACGAGCGCGACCGGGTAAACTGTAACTTTTGAGTGAAGGTGACACGGCGAGGCAGATGGTTTTTTCGGTGCGAGATGCGTCGGCGACGACGAGATTAGTGGTAAGCGGATCCAGCCTGCGTTCCACGCATTCGACGGAAGCGTAAAAAGATTTGAGGTCGATCGCGGCGTAAACTTTTCCCATATATAATATATTATATAATATTCTCTGAGTAAAAGGGAGTTGTGCTACAATATAATCATGGAAAAAATGATTTGGCGTGCTGAGCCGCTGCCGGAGGGCGTAAAGCCGACGCGTGTGCACGCGGTATTAGTGACGAAAGATGGCCGGGTATTTTTGCGCTATAAAGGTGGAAATGTGCGCAAGGTGACGGGCGGACATATTGATCCGGGTGATAAAGATGCAGAAGCGGCTTTGCGGCGAGAATTGCTCGAAGAGATTAATTGCAAGGTTGATTGTTGTGACTATTTGGGTTATATAGAATATATTAATGATGATGAGCGGGAATACTGGGTACGGATGGTGGCACGGTTGTCGGAAATTCTGCCAGCGCAGCCGGATCCGGATCGTGCGGAAAAGTGGATTTATGGCCGAGCGCTGATGCTGCCAGAAGCGGCGGAGGAAGTGGTGGTAGAAGATGATGATTTTCGGGAAATTATGGCGCAGATTATGCAGGCGGCACTACGAACGGCGAAAGAAAAAGGATATTTTACGGAGCCAATTAACACGGAAACGGAAATTTTAAATCAAGAAGTTCACGAAGTTGATATGCAAGATTAAATATTAATCTTGGGACACGTGGAAAGTTCCTCTCGTGTGGGAGGAACTTAAAGTTAGTTATTTGGTAAAGTCGATGGATTTAAGAATGAAAGTGCCGACTGGTTGCCATTTTTCGCGTTCGTCGTATTTGCAGTTGAAGGTGACCATGGTTAGTTTGTCATTTTGGGAGAAGAAAATCATATTGTTGTAATATGTACCGCCTTGGCCCATAGTGACGAGTTGCAAAGTAGCGATATTGTGATTCCCCTGCGTGAAATAATCATCAGCTAGAATTTCGCCACCGACGTTGAAGACGCTTTTGGCGGTGTTGAGGTAGGTCTTGACTTGGTCGTTGGTGACGGTGCTGTCGGTAGGGCTGATGGCGATGTTGACGGTATTGTCGGAATTAGAATAGACGGTCTTTGGAGCGTTGTCTTTGCCGTATTTGGCGATGATGTCGTCAGTGGACATAGCATGGAAACTGGTCGGAATCTTGAGGCGGAAATTGAAATCGTCGAAACCAAGGTATTCGGTAGTGATTTTGTTGCCATCGCCGTCTTTGACAGTGAGACTGTTCCGACCACCATTATTAATGCTGGTGGCGAGAGCGATGATACCAATGACGATCAAAGCGACGGCAGCTACTGCGCCGACGATATAGGCGATGACGTTTTTGTTGTTGGATTTGGCGGATGTTGCGGAAGCTTTGGTGGTTTTGTGCTGCTTTGGTTTGACGCTCGTGCTGGCTGGCTTAGTAGTTGGTTTTGGAGTAGGTTTGGTTTTGGTAGTTTTGGCGGGCTTGGCACTTTTGGTGCTAGCGGATGTAGATTTTTTGGTAGCCACAAATTTCTCCTTTTGTAATATTGTAATTAGTACTATTATATAATGCTTATGGTATTTTGTGGGAAAAATAATAAAAAGTGGTTGCGAAACGCGAAAGTGTGGTATAATGCGTGATTTGTCGATAAAAAGTAGGTTGGAAAGATTTTTGCCATTTTAATCATGCTAATGCTTGTTAGTTTGGACCTTTTTGTGCTAGTCTGGTATCATGAAAAATATTCCAGATAAAGCTTATATTTTAGTAAAAAGTCAGCTGCTGAAAACTTGGTTTGATTTGAAGCTGTGGCTGCATAAAGTTGACCGTCACCCGGCGATTCGCGAGGGCGAAGTATGGTGGTGTAATTTTGGGGAGAATGTGGGGGTGGAGATGAATGGAAAGAATAAGTTGTCATTGCGTCCAGTAGTAATATATAAGAAATATAACCAGCATTTCTTTTTTGGATTGCCACTGACGTCGCAGGCGTACCATCATGGTTCGTGGTATGTTCATTTTTATTTCCAAAGAAAAGAACAAGTTTGTGTATTATGCCAGGGGCGATCAATGAGTGTAAATCGGCTGCAAAGATGTATTGGTGAGATTGATGAAAGTGATATGGAGAAGATTAAACGCGAGTTTATGAAATTACATAGTTAAAAATACGCCAGCTAGGGTTACTAGCTGGTGATAGTGCGGGAATAATCCCCGAAAATATGTTTTCATTATAGCAAGGATCATGCCATATGTCAATAGCTAGTGGGTGGAAAATGTGAAAATTTGACAAAAAGTGGTTGCGAAACGCGAAAGTGTGGTATAATGAAAGTGTATAAAATCCGAATACACAGACCTTAATAAATTGATTGTTGATTTTGGTATTCAACGGAGGTAAAGACGGTGTCATAGGTGCACAGTTTCTCCGTTTAATACCGGGTCTGTGTATTCGGAGCCTATGGCACCGTTTTTGTTTACATCGGTGACGCAGTGTAAATAGACTTGGTGCCAGGGCTTTTTATACCCTAAAAACAACCAAAAAGGAGGGCCAATGCCACAATGCACAGGACACGCAAGAGCTAGGAGGAAAAAGCTCTTCGCTAGAATCTCATCAACTTTTATTAAAAATAAACCCCATTCTAATAGTAGCATCTTAGAATCGGGTAAAATGCTTCATAGTAAAAGTACTTATTTCTACCGATGGGGTTCTAGGGCTAGTGAAGATGATGGTTCTTCCGCTCATAATTCCGCTAACAGGCTCTGGTGCGCCTCTGCTCATTGCGAGCAGGCTACATCTTGCAAGGAGTCCGCTCGCGCAAATCGCACCCGGCGCAGCCTGGAAAAGAGCCTTTATAGCGGAATGACTGAGCGGAAGGGTTTAGCTTGTTCATTGAGCTACCTTGTGCCCAGTGTCTGCGGTTTGGCTCTCCTGATTGGTGGTATCGTAGCGATTAATCCAGATATTAATCAAGTTTATGCAGATGGCGAAGAGGATGGTGCGTCAACACGGGCGGCGGATTCTTCCATTGCATTAGCTTTTGATAGCACACCGAGCTTTACTGAGGAAGTAACGGCGGATGAAGTAGCCTATATTACTAATACATTCACAGTCACGGCTAAGAAACAAGCTAAGTTTACTTTGCAAATGACCGCCATGAACGGCTCGGGCACTAACTTGCACGGCAAGGAAAACACTGCAGCAACTATTGGTGGTGTAGGGGAAAACGTAGCACCAGCTAGCTTTGGTGATAATACTTGGGGCTATGCATTAAGTCCTAATATCAGTGGCGACCAGCTCACCACAGCGCAAGGCCTAACTTATAGCTCTATGCCAGCCTATGGCACACCGAAGAATATGATTACTGAGAACCTGACCGGTGCGGAGAGTGAGAGCAAAACTTACCTCTTAGCTTTTGCCGCGAAGATTGGCAGTGACTCACCAGCCGATCATTACATTGGTAACTTCTTGCTCTCGGTACTAGGTGACCAGTTTGACCCGGCAACCTACGCGCTAACCTATGATGGTAATGGTGGTACAGGCGTACCAAGTAGTCAATCTTGTGTACAAGCTAGCGTAGGTGCCACCTGTAATATTACGGTAGCTGCCGGTACGCCGAGCCGAGATGGATTTAGCTTCCTAGGCTGGGGAAATAATCCTACCGATATTACTGCAAACCCTGCTTACTCGGCTGGCAGTACGATTACTATGAGTGCAAACAAAACCATCTATGCAGTATGGAAACAAGATGCCACTTTTATAACTATCACTACTATGCAGGAGATGACAAAAGATATTTGCACTAATGCTATACCTGGCCAAGAAACCAAGTTAAGAGATACTCGTGACGACAAGATTTATTACGTTGCTAGATTAGCCGATGGCAATTGCTGGATGACACAGAATTTAGCTTATGATAAGGGTTTTAAACAATGTGATTTGGATGGCGGTGTAGTTTGTTCTGGTTGGCCAAAAAAGAATGATGGCGTGGCACGCTATGCCAAAGGAGCTCATACTGATGGCAACCATGCTTCACAGGGTAATTTCTATTCTTGGGAAGCAGCAATGGATGATAAGGCCGAGGCTTCTGAACCAATACAGGGCATCTGCCCAGCTGGTTGGCAGCTTCCGATTAGTGAAGGTGAGGATCTTAAATCTTTTGCAAACCTTATGAGCGCTTATGGTATTTCTGGCAATACGAATTACGATAAGCTGTTTAGCGAGCCTCTATATTTCCAATATGGCGGGTTTACTAGTGACAATAAACTATATTTTGCTGGTTCTATGGGGCGTTACTGGTCTTCTACGCTTTACGGCGATGATCGTGCTTGTAACCTGAGTTTTAGCAACGGCAGCGTTACGCAGCCTGGTTTTAATGCTCGTTATGACGGTTACTCTGTTCGTTGTGTAGCTAACGAAGAGGTTAAATAGTCACCTCTGCTGACCATTGTAAAATGGGGCCAGCGCTCAAGAATCTATCATAGACGATAATGAGAGGCGACGAGTACGTTCAGCTCTACTAGCTGATAATCCAAACGCGACATGTATGTCGCGTTTGGTATCGGCTCACCCCTGTAAGACGCCAGCAAACGCGACATATATGTCGTGTTTACTGGACTGAGGGGATTCGAGCTTGGGATGCTTGCGAGTCTTAGTAATCTAGTGCTTCACGATACTTTTGATGTGCTGGAGGGTGAAGCGGAATTTGCCAGGCGCGATTTCCTCCAGAAACATGTCCTTGGGGCGGGCGCAGAGGTGGAATTGCCCGAATTTTTCGCCGTCGTAGAGCCCGCGGTAGATAACTAATTCTTCCCCGGTTTCGCTGTGGGTGGCGACGCCTTCGACGATGTAATAATCGCCTTTGTAATGCTGATAGATGCCGTGAATAACTAATTCTTGGGTGGCCATTTATTTCTCCTTGTAAGTTTTAATCATGTCGCTAATCGTCATCCGACTACCGTAGTTGAGGATGGCGTTGGAATAAATTTTGATGGCGATTTTTGCGACAATGTAGCAGAAAGCGAGCAGGATAATGATCGACAAAGCGACGTCCCAGCCGCTGGCTAGGCCCATCATGATGCGTAGCGGCATGCAGAAAGGCGAGGAGATGGGTAAGAGCGAGGCGACGATATTGAGCTCGCCGGTGGGGTCGGTGAGGGTGAAATAAGTGAGGTAAAAACCAATCATAGTGATGAGGACGACTGGCATTTGGGCGGCCTGGATGTCTTCGGGCTTGGCGACGGTGGAGCCGACCAGAGCGTATAGCAAGGCATAGGCGAAGTAGCCGAGGACGAAATAGACTAGTGTAATAATAGCGAGGTAGGGCGTGAAGTTGGAAAGGTCGAACATTTGGGCGAGGAGGGCGGGGTCGAGGCAGGCTTTGGCGCAGATGATGGCAGTAACCGCAAAGAGCAAAACTTGGCCGAGTCCGACGAGGCCGATGCCGATGGTTTTGCCGAGGACGATAGTGCGCGGGGTGGTAGAAGTGACTAGGGTTTCGATGATTTTGGAAGTTTTCTCGATGGTGATAGAGCTAGAAACTTGCAAAGCGCAGAAATAAATAGCAAAGAAAAGTACACAAGATAACATCATCATAACTACAATGTCGCCGCCGATTTCTTGGTCTTCGACTTGGTTGATACTGACTTGGAAAGGTGGTGCAAATTGATTTATTTCTTGCTCGCTAAAACCATGCTTTTTAAGTTGCTGATAATAGTAAATATCTTTGAGCGCATGTAAGATGTCGTTCGGGAAATAGCTGGAGGTAGCGGTGTTTTTGACGAGATATTGAATATCAATCGTGTCGGACGTTGATTTATCGGTAGGTTCTTTGAGGCTAATAATGACGGCGGAACTAATATCGCCATTGGTGATTTTTTCGGAGATAGCACTCGGTTCAAGTCGCTCGACGATGAGAGTAGAACCGGGAATGAGAGCGGTGTTATTGTTAAGCTCGTTGATTTCTTCACCGAAAACCTGCTCGGGATCAGAAATTAAAATAGTGTTGCTAGTGTCTTCGCCGGAGATACTATTGATGATATTTGGCATGTTAAAGCCGAGCACAATTAAGACTAATACGATGATAGTAGAAATGCGGAAAGATTTGCGGCTGACCATGTCGCGCATGGTGAATTTGATCACGGTCCAAATGTCGCGGAAGTTGTTAGTTTTCATGGGTTGACTCCTCGGATTCAATTTTTGCGATTTCGTTGCTGGCACCAACTTTTTCGATAAAAATGTCGTTTAAAGTAGGCTTCATAATCTCAAACCTGGTGATGGTGATTTTATTTTTGACTAAATCTTGTAGCAAAGTTTCGGCTTGTTGCTCGCTGGAGATTTTGATAGTGTACTGATTGTTTTTGGCAATCTCAGTTTTGAGTTTGTGGGATTTAATGATAGAATCAATATTTTGATTGGCATCAACTTGGACGCGGGTGGCGGGATAAGTGGCTTTGATGTCTTTGAGATTGCCTTGCAAGACGGTTTTGCCCTTGTTGAGAATGAGGATATCGCTGCAGAATTCTTCGATGGTGGCCATCTGGTGGGCGGACATGATGACGAATTTGCCATCGCGGACTAAGTCGATGATAATGTCTTTCAGGATTTCGGTATTGACGGGGTCGAGGCCGCTAAAAGGTTCATCAAGCACGATGAGATCTGGATTGTGGATGATGGCGGTCATGAACTGGATTTTTTGCTGGTTGCCTTTGGATAATTTCTCGGCGGTCATATCTAAATATTCCTCGACTTTGAGGCGCTTAGCCCATTTGCGGATGGAAGTTTCGGCGTTGGCGCGCGACATGCCTTTGAGCTCGGCGAAGTAGAGGAGCTGGTCTAGGATCTTGACTTTGGGGTAAACGCCGCGCTCTTCGGGAAGATAGCCGAAATTGACATCTTTGCGATTGACCGGCTGGCCGTTCCAAGTAATCTCGCCGCTGTCTTTGGTGATGATGCCGAGCAACATGCGGATGGTGGTGGTTTTGCCGGCGCCGTTGGTGCCAAGTAAGCCGTAGACTCCGGGCTGGCTGAGCCGCAGAGAAATCCGGTCGACGACTAATTTGCCGGCGAAGGTCTTGGAAACTTTGTCTAAGATGAGTTCTGCCATGATTCCCTTTCTAAAATTATTTGGCTAGGTGGCTATTAACTATAATTATAGCACTATTTTGATAGTGGCGCGTATAGTTTAGTCAACATCGACACCGCGGCTAAGTAGTTTTTGGTCGATGAAGTAAAGTGCGGTAATCATGAGAGTGTAGACTATGCCGGCGCCGGTGAGGGCTTTGTTGATAAAACCTTCTCCGGATAGTACCATGGCAGATTGCGATGTCATGCCAGTGAAGAGCATGGCGTGGATACCGTCGTCAAAAGTGCTCCAGATTAGGAAGCAGCCGAGCATGATAAGTACACCGAGCAGATAAACGCCAGCGCCGCAAAGCAGAGCGCGGAGGTTGTTGCGGGCTTTGGTGCGATTGCCGATGATGATGCCGGTGAAACCGCACAGAATGCCATAGAGGATTTGGGTGAAGACGGTGAGGATAAAGACGACATAATAGAGCGGATCAGCGCCGGGTACACCGATGCCACAACTCTGGACGAAGTTCTTGCCGCTGGGAGTAAGCTGGAGAATGAGAAAGCTTAAAGCAACGGCGGCGATGACGACAATGGTGACGGTCACGGCAGAGAGGAATTTAGCAACCCACAGGGTTTGGCGGCTGACGGGTAAAGTATGGGTGAGATAGGCTTCGTCGTGGTAGAAATTGACTTTGAAACGCGCCCAAGTACGGATCATGGCATTGAGGAATAAGCCGATGATAACGGCGAAGATGGCGTTCCAGAAAACGGTGTGAGTGATTTGTAAGAATATTGGGGCTTCGGTACAAACTGGTATGTCGTTAATAATCTCGCAGGTGGAGTCGTAGGCGGTGAGGTTAAAAAGTATGGCGCAGATTAATAATATAACAATGTAGATACTGACACTTTTGAGAATGAATTTGAGATCGTATTTGATAAGTTTTGCTAACATTTGAATGCCTTTCTAAAAATTTCGTCGATAGATGAATTGTATTCCGTGCGGAGTTTGTCGGCGCTGGATTGTAAAACAATTTTGCCTTGGTTGATGAAAATAACTTCGTCGAGGATGCGCTCAATGTCGGCGATGAGATGAGTAGAAATGAGAACGCTGGCACCTTCGGCAAAATTATTGAGGATGGTATCGAGAATGTAATCGCGCGTGGCTGGATCAATCCCGCCGAGTGGTTCGTCGAGAATATAGAGTTTGGCGTCGCGACTCATGACGAGGATGAGTTGCAATTTCTCCTGCATGCCCTTACTCATGTTTTTGATTCTAGTATCGAGCGTGAGGTCGAGGTCGGTGACAAGTTTCTGGGCTTTTTCCAGATCGAAATTGTCATAAAACTCAGCGAAATAATTGAGAGCTTGCTGGACGGTCATGGCGCGATCGAGATAAGTGCGCTCGGGCAAGTAAGAAATCTCGTGCTTGCTATGAACGCCAATTGGCTGACCTTCGAACAAGACTTCCCCGCTGGTGGGCGTGAGTAAATCGTTTGCTAATTTGATAATAGTAGTTTTGCCCATGCCGTTTTTGCCGAGCAAGCCGACAATTTTGCCGCGGGGGATGGTTAAATTGATATCGTGGAGTACTTCGGTTTTGCCGAAACTTTTGGAAACGTTTTTATATTCCAGAAGTGCCATCTTAATCCTTTCCTTTTAGCTTTTGTAGATACGAAATAATTTCTGCGCGTGACAAACCGAGGTCTTTCATCTCGCGGAAGAAAGTAACGATTTTTTGCTGAGCGAGTTGGTCGCGCTGTTTTTGGATAAACTTGATGTCGTCGGTGACGAATTTGCCATTGGTACGCTCGGTGATGATGAGTTTTTTGTCTTCGAGCTCTTGCAAAGCTTTTTGCATGGTATTAGGATTGACCTGAGCTTGCACGGCTAGTTCGCGGACGGACGGAATCTTGCTGCCAGGCGGAAATTGTTCAGTAATGATATATAATTCCAGCTGTTCGACGAGCTGTAGATAAATCGGGCGGTCGTTAGTGAAATTAAATTCTATCATTGTATTACTGTATTATTAACTTAATACAATCATACAAAACTTAATTTAAAAAGTCAAGGGATTTTTGTAAAAATAATGTAGATGAAATGATAAAAAGCGCGCATTTGATGGGAAAAGTTAATTTACAAAAATTTTTCACTAGTTTTTGAAGTTAAGTAAGGGTGAAAAACGCCAGAAAAATAAATAATAAATTTTTATCAACCGGATTTTGTGATTTTTAGCGGAGCGGAATGAGGAAAGATGTTATAATTAAATAAAATATAAAGGAAAACTGAATGGATTCGTTAATAATTGTTTTGATTGTGGAGTCGGTAGCTGTGTCGGTGATTGGCTCGATATTACATTTTACTTATGAACTGAGCGGCGAGAATAAATTGGTGGGGATATTCTCGGCGGTGAATGAAAGTACCTGGGAACACATTAAACTGGCGCTGTCGGGGATATTTATTTGTACGCTAGTGGACGTGTGGTTTTTGGGCGATAATCCGAACTATTGGTTGGCGCGGAGTGTGTCTTTTGTGGTGCCGGTAATAGTGATACCGCTAATATTCTATGGCTATACTAAGTTTACAGGTAAGGCGATTTTGCCGATTGATATTGCGAGTTTTTTCGTGGCGGCGTTTCTGAGTACGCTAACTTTTGTGCTGATTTTGCGGATGCCGGCAGTGGGTGAGGTAGGCGGATATCTAAGCATGGTAATTAGCGTGGTGATTATAGCGATGTATCTATCATTCACGCGGTTCCCGCTACATAATTTTCTCTTCCAAGATCCGATTAACCATCGCTATGGTTATGCGGGGTTTCATAAGCTTTGGAAGAAGCATGCTAAGAAAAAGAATAAATAATAAAAAATACCCCGGCGCTGGGCCGGGGTAAGGACGCTTTAGACTTTGTAGCGATAGGCGTAGATGAAAGTGTGGATGGGTTCGCCGTCGCGAGTGAGCGTGCGGTCGTTTTTGCGCAAGCGAGTGAAGCCGTGCGACCTATAGAAGTCACGGGCAGAGGAATCACCGCGCAGGCACTCGGTCTTGATGACATCGTAGCCAGTGATTCTGGCCCAGTGAGCAACGGCGTTCATAAGCTGGTTGGCGGGAATGCTGGTGGCGCGTTGGCTGTTGCGACCGCAGAGGTTGGGAATAAATAGGGTGCGGCGGTTTTTGGTGCCACAGACGGTGTCGATCCACTCGTAGATGTAGGAGTCGATGACGTCGTTTGCGTTCTGGTCGTACTCTTGCATGAAGGAATAGTCGTAATCGAGGCGAACCGTTTTGTCGAGCAGATTGGCGACGCCGACGATTTGGCCAGATTGGCGCTCCTCGACAACAACAAGGTGCTCATAGGAAAAGAAGGATCTGTTCCGACTGCAGAGATAGGTGAGCGTATTGATGCCGCGCTGCCGGTTGCCATTGAACCAGGCTGAAAAGACTTCGGGGTTAGCGTCGTAAAGGATGGTGGCGATTTGGCTGAATGAGTCGATGGAACTGGCGGGACGGACGATGTAAACCTCATCCTTGGCACGCAGGCCGTTAAACGTATACATGGATTTTGCCCTCCTCAAAAAGTGTCTAAAGTGGTTAAAGTGCGCCCCTCTCCTTCTATTATAGCACACTTTAGCGATTTTGTCTAGAGTTAGAACAGATTTTTAGCTATCCCAGCCAAAACCTTCGCCGAAATGCCCGTAGCGAGCAGTAGGCTCGTAAATGGGGCGGAGTAAATCTAGGGATTTGATGATGCCGCACGGAGTGAGGTCATAGCCGGTGATCTGCTCGGGCTGGCCATCAATGATGACGGTGCGCTCAAGTGGGTCGGTATAGCCGATGGCATAGGCTAGCCGGACGAAGACTTCTTTGGCGTGGCGTTTTTGCAAATAATCGACGGCGACGCGACGAGCCATGTAGGCGGCGGAGCGGTCGACTTTGGAAGGGTCTTTGCCGGAGAAAGCGCCACCGCCAATTGGAATGCGCGGGCCGTAATTATCGACGATGAGCTTGCGACCAGTAAGGCCGGTATCGGCGTCGAAGCCGCCTTGGTGCCAGTCGCCGGCGGGATTAAGATGCAAGGTGGGCTGGCCCGGAAGGTTTTCTTGTTCGATAAAAGTGCGAACTAACTCTTCGAGCTCTTTTTGGGAAGTGTTTTGGAAGCTAGCCACGATGGAATTAACTTGCCAATGTTCCCCGGTATCTTCGAGCGTGACTTGAGTTTTGCCGTCGTAAGGATGCTTAGCGAAAATAAATTGATTAAGACGGCGGGATAAGACAACTTCGCGCGGGAGCATTTCTGGGGTTTCGGCGCAAGCATAGCCAACCATGATGCCCTGATCGCCAGCACCGCCAGTGTCGACACCTTGGGCGATTTCGGGACTTTGGGACTGGAGGTTGGTCATGATTTTGAGATGATCGTCGCCGGTGATGCGTCTAACGATGGGCTCAATGTCGATGTGTTGGGCGGTAGAAGTGACTTCGCCCACGATGAAAATTTGCTGGTGGCCGCCGCAAGCTTCGACGGCGACGCGCGCCGCGGGGTCTTGCTCGAGATAAGCATCGAGGATAGCATCAGAAATCTGATCGCAAAGTTTGTCGGGGTGTTTGGGTGAAACGCTTTCGGCGGTACGATAAGTTGTAGTAGTATTCATGATTATATTATAGCATAGGTTATAGTTATGCTATAATAAAGATATGAAGATTGCAATTTTTACCGATCTTTACGCACCGTGGGCGGATGGTGGCGTAGTGGCTTCGATTAAGGCGCAGAAAGACCATTTGGAGCAGCTAGGTCACGAAGTGGTGATATTTTGTCCGGGGTTTGATGCGCGCGAGGCGAACGTGGTGACGGTGCCGACACATAAGAAATTGCGGGTGAATGGTGCGGCGATTGCGAAGCGGCCGAGCGTGATAGAAGAATTTGTGTTGTCGGAAATGCCGGATTTTGCAAGTTTTGATTTAGTACATGTGCAGTATGAAGCGAGCTGTAGTATAGCGGGCGTGCGATTAGCGAAGAAATTTAATTTGCCGCTGGTGCAGACGATGCACGGCCGGGAGGACATGGCGATTGCGGTGAATGTGCCGCATCCGTGGAAGTTTTTGGTGGCGAGTATTCTGAACTTTGCGCACGGGAGATGCCTGAAACATACTTTGAAGGTGAAGCGGGATAAGTTCCAGGCGCCGACCTATACGCGGGCGAAAATGTGGACTTTGATGATTAATCAGGCGGAATATGCGGATGTAGTGACCACGCCGTCGCGACATTTTGCGGCAAAGTTGGAACATTATGGCGTGGATAAGCCAATCATTGCGGTGTCGAATGGAGTGCCGGATGAAATCGTGGCAATGGAGGCTAAGCCAAGACAACTAGAAGATGGCGCGGTGCTGAAGATGGTCTGGAATTCGCGCACTTCTAAGGAAAAGCGGATTATGCCATTTCTGCAGGCGCTAGCTATGCTAAACCGACCATATATATTATATGTATATGGTAATGGTAATCAATTGCAGCGGGCGCGAAAGTTTGCGGAGCAGCATAATCTAAAAGTGAAGTTCTACGGGGCGGTGAAGCGAGCGAAGATTCTAGAAAGAATGCAAGATGCGCACTTGGGTGTGATGGCTTCGTATAACTTTGATACGCAGGGTATGACTTTGCTGGAGGCGGAGGCGACAGGATTGCCGGTGTTTTTCTGTGACCCAGCGATGGCAGAAGTGGTGCCATGTGGCGGCTATGTGTTGTCGGATGGGCCAGAAGCGGCGGCGATGCAAATTGCGCTCGATAGTCTGCCGGCGGCAGAAATTGTGAAGATGAGTAATAAAATGCTGGCGCACCGTAAAGAAGTGGCAGAGTCGAGGCAAGCGGCGAAGATGCTGGCGGTTTATAAAATGGCGCTAGAAAAACATCAATAATGATAAGCATGAGAAAGCGGCCACAGGAGTGACCGCTTGTGCGTGGAATGACTAAGGCTTGAGCGCGCGATCTTGCTTGTAGATGAGCAGGGCAACGCCGGTACTGATGCCGAGGGCGATGGCGCTGAGCTTGGTAATGATGTGCCAAGATGTTGCCATGATGAGCAAGAAAACTCCGCCACCGATGCCAACGAAGGCATAGATCCAGCGCCGGACCAGAATGAGGTTGTTCATGAGTTTCTTGGCGGCGTCTGATGGATTGGGATTTTCTGGCAAACGCCGGATGATTTCGACGCAACTGCAGATGACGATGATGATAATGCCGAGTGCGAAGGCTCCGGCAGCGACAGCTTCATTAGTACTGCGCATGAGGTAAATCATGCAGACAACGGCGATAAAAATGTCGCTAAGATGCTCGATTTGCGTGACGTAGGTGCGCCACCAGCGTTTCTTGCCGTCATTGGGATAAGGCCAACGTCGGGCGCAAACTCCGTCGAAGGCGTCGCAGAGTTCGCCGGCCACGAAGACCCAGATGGCGTAATCGGCGGGTACGCGAAGTGTAGCCATTCCTAGTAATATAACTCCAGCGAGAACCTCGCTCAGGGTTAATACGTCAGCTAAGTGATACGATTTCATAATTACCCCTCCTTCTAAGTTGTATCAGCGGCTGAATTATTACATTATACCACAGTTAGCCGTAAAAGTAAAGTATCACTGGAAGAGCACGGCGGCGGTAGTGGCGGCGAGGGGATTTTTGGGATTGAAAAGATTGAGGGCGGTGATTTTGCTGGCGAGTTGCCCGGACCAGAGTGAAATTGGCGAGTAAGTGGTGTCCTGGATATGAGTGGTAACGATTTGGCCGCCGCTCGCGACGATGATGTTGTCTTGATGAAAAGTTAGAATGGTGAGGTTATTATAAGTCAAAGTGAACTTATGTAGAGTTTCGATAGTGGGGACGAGCGGCTGCGATAGCATAATCATGCGAGGATAGTAGAGCGCACGAAAGATTTTTTGGAGCTGCGACATGGAGCCGACTAGGAAAAGCTGCAGATGCGTGATGATTTGGCCAAAAGTGGGCGCGAGGAGGTCGATGGCGTCGCGGGTAATCATGAGGGGCGCTTCGCTGGGCTTGATGGCGTCGGTGATGGCGATGGCGGTTTCGGCGTTGTGGGATAAGTCGCCAAGTATGAAATTAAAATCATTACAAGTGAAGGCTTTTTCTAATTCGAAAGATTTGGCAAAGGCGCCGCTATTGGTGGCGGGAGTGAAAGTTAAGTTCTCGAGCGGCGGCAATTGATGACGGAGAGCGTCGGGCAAGACGGTGGTGACTTTTTGCAAAGGAAAGTTGTGGCTTAAAAACTCGGAGGTGCGGATGATGGTGGCGAAATTTTGCGAATTGCCGCCGATGATACTGACTCGTCCGGTTTTTTGCTCGGGGATATTCCAGGTGAGGTCGGGGTACAATGGCTTGACCTGTTTTTGCCAATAGTCGAAGTCGCGATTGATTTTTGCAAAGCCGCTGGACATCTAGAACTCCATTTCGATACTGACTGGGCAATGGTCGGAGCCAGGGATGCTCTCGTGAATTTCGGCGGATTTGAGATGTGGCAAGAGGCGCTTGGAAATAAAGAAATAGTCGATCCGCCAACCGATGTTGTTCTCGCGGGATTTGCCCCAATGTGACCACCAAGTATAGCGCTTGGTGTCGGGGTGGAGAATGCGAAAAGTGTCAACGAAGTCGGCAGCCAATAAATTGGTGATTCCCTGGCGCTCTTCGACGGTAAAGCCGGCATTGTGGATGTTTTGCTTGGGGCGGGCTAGGTCGATTTCGGTATGGGCGGCGTTAAAATCACCGCAAACGATGACGGGCTTGATTCTATCGAGGCTCTGAAGTTGTTGTAGTAGAGTGGGGTCCCAGAGTTGTTCGCGCAGTTGTAAACGGGTGAGTTCGCGTTTGCTATTGGGGACATAAACGTTGACGAGGAAAAACTGGTCGTACTCGGCGATTTGTAGGCGTCCTTCTTGCAGGGGGCAACCGTATTGGTCGGTTTGCCAGTCGGGATTGGTGGTAAGTGTTTCATCAAAAACATTGCGGTAGCTGAGGGCTGGAGTTTTGCTAAAAATGGCGGTGCCAGAATATCCGGCACGCTGGGCGCTGTTCCAATATTCGGTGTAATCGGGCAAGTCGATTTCGACTTGATTAATATGGGCTTTGGTTTCTTGCAGGCAGAGGATGTCGGGATGATACTTCTGGATAAAATCGAGAAAAGTGCCTTTTTTAAGGCCAGAGCGGATGCCGTTTACATTCCAAGAAAAGATTTGCATATCTTTATTATAGCATAATGATCGATGAGATGTGCTATAATTGTAGATATGAAGAAAAAGAAGACACCAGATTCGGTGACGGTGAACCGCCGGGCGCATTTTGACTATGCTCTAGACGAGGAGCTGACTTGCGGCATGGCTTTGACCGGGCCGGAGGTGCGACTGATTCGGGATCACCATGTGCAGCTGAAAGGGTCTTTCGTGACGATTCGGAATGGTGAGTTATGGCTGAACAACTTGACCTTGGGGGCGGACACGGCGCGCAATGTGAAACTCCTGGTGACAAAGAAACAATTAGCCATGCTGGAGCGGGCGCGACAAGCCGGAATGCAGCTAGTGCCAGTGAAACTTCTGGGTGGAAGCCGGTATATTAAGCTGGTGATTGCAACCGGCAAAAGTAAGAAAAAGTATGATAAACGGGAAACGATTAAGAAACGCGATTTGACGCGTGGTCGGTATTAACTAATCTTGTAGAGTTGACACCAGCATTATCTATATTCTAGGATCTGTGCTATAATAGGGGCAAGATGCGTATTGCAATTACTTCTGATTTGTATTACCCAATGTCGAATGGCGTGGCGGTTTTTGCGCACAATTTGGCGAAGGGCTTGGCTAAGCAGGGGCATGAGGTGATGGTGATTTGCCCGAGTTTTACGGGAAAAAAGCACCGCACTAAGCAAGATGGCGTGGTCACGATGTATATGCGGTCGATTCGGTTTCCGTTTTATCCGGATCAGATTAACAAAGTCCCGACTGGGAAAGAGATTCTAGGTGTGCAATTGCCCAGATTGGCTTATCGGCATGGGCTGTGGATTACGGTGGATCCGTATCCGGAGCTAAAAAAGGCTCTAAACAAATTTCATCCAGACGTGATTCATAATCAAACGGCCGAGATGATTGCGATTGCGGCGCGGCGCTATGCGAAAAAATATGATGTGCCAATGGTAAGTACGGGGCATGCGTATCCGGACAATCTGACGAGCCAGGTAAAATTCCTAAAGCCGATTAAGCGGCCACTGGATGCGGTGCTGAGAACTTACATGGCGAGCTTTTTGAAGCATTCAGAATATGCGACGATGCCGACGGAAATGGCGATTGATGATTTGGTGCCGAAAAACCGTCGGAAGTTTAAGGTGCCGGTAGAGCCACTATCGAATGGGGTGGATTTGGCTAAGTTTACGCCGGGAAAGCCATCGGCTAAGGTGTTGCGGCGCTTGCATCTGAACCCGAAAACTCCGCGAGTGCTCTATGTGGGGCGAGTGGACCCGGAAAAGAGCATTGGAAATGTCTTGACGGCTTTTGCGGAAGTACTAGAGAAAATGCCGCAAGCGGAGCTGGTGATAGTGGGCGACGGTACGGATCGACGGCGTTTGCTGGATTTGGCGAAATCCCTAGGGATTGAAAAAAATGTGAAGTTCCCTGGCCGGATTATGCCGCCGGATGTGATTGATATTTACCGCTCGGCAACGCTGTTTGTGACGGCGAGCGAAACTGAAACGCAAGGGATTGTGCTGATTGAAGCGGCGGCGACGGGCTTGCCGCTGGTGGCGGTAGACGCTGGGGCAGTGCGTGAGCTTTGCCAAAATAAGAAGAACGGAATCTTGTGCGAGCCACGCGATACGGAACAGATGGCGAAGGCGATTCTGAAAATACTAAGTGATGAGGATTTGCAACAGAGGTACGGCGAGAAAAGTCTAGAAATTGCTAAGCAGCACGACTTGAACCGTACATTAAGGCGGTTTGTGGAGATTTATGAGGAAGCGATTGAACTGAAAGGCAAAAAAGTGGCTAAAAAGTCGGGATTTTGGGGGATTTTGGGGCGGAAATAAGCTAAGCCGGTGTTTTGCTATTGACTTTTTGGCTAGAGTGTGCTATAATAGAAGGATAGGGGTGTTTTGCTCTTCCCCCTTCTTGGAGGGTCTATGCGAGATATAGATAGGTTTAGTCACTAGAGATTTTTGAGGGCCTTTTTGATGGCGGGGCGGTCAAAACCGATGATGCGCTGGTCGCCAATCTCGGTGACCGGTACGGCAGTGATGCCGGGCATGGTGCTGGCGTCGACTTCTTGGTATTCGACACCTTCTTTATCGAGCCATTCCATTAAGGCGTGGCAGTAAATACAAGTTGGGGTAGTGTAAACTTTAATCATAATACTATTATAACACAGAATATGAATAATTATTGTTTCTTGGCGGCGTCGAGTTGTGGGTCACGGTTATGATTAATGTCGTCGTAACTGCGCTGAACTTCGATGTCGGGTTTGATGCCTTCGCCGTTGATGCTGGTGCCTTTGGGGGTGTACCAGCGGGCGGTGGTTACTTTGAGAACGCCGCCGTTAGATAAGTCTAGCAGGGTCTGGACTACGCCTTTGCCGAAAGTCTGTTCGCCGATGAGGGTGGCTTTACCATAATCTTTAAGGGTGCCGGCGACAATTTCGGAGGCGGAAGCGGTACCGCCGTTGACGAGAACGATGGTCTTGGTATTGGCGAGCTTGGCCTGGCCGCGGTTGGATTTGGTGATGTTCTCGGCGTCGTTTTTGCCTTTCTGGACGAGGATTGTATCACCATCAACCCAGAGCGAAAGCAAATCTTTGGCTGCGCTGACGTAGCCGCCGCCATTGCCGCGCAAATCTAGGATAACTTTATTGATGTCACGCTTGGCGAATTCGTCATTGACAATTTTTTGGACAAGAGTGCCGGTGTCGTCGTCAAAGCGGGTGACGGTGATGATGGCGGTCTTGCCGTCGTAGTCGACATAGGTGGAAACGTTATTGATGGCTTCACGGACGAGGTCGAAGCTTTTTTCTTCGCCGTCGCGGACGACGGTAAGTTTGACTTTGGAGCCCTTTTCGCCGCGGAGCTTCGAAGCGATGTAGTCGGAAGTTTTGTCATAGACCGATTCGTCGTTGATTTTGTAGATAATATCGCCAGCTTTGACGCCAGCTTTGCCGGCGGGATTGTCAGGCAAAGTGCGTAAAATACGAACATAACCATCGCGGAGAGCCATTTCTACGCCGATGCCGACGCCGACATCACCATGCAGGGTAGCTTCGTAATCTTTGGCCTCTTCGCGGCCCATGTAAGTAGTATAAACATCGCCAGCTGCGCTGACTAGGCCGGTTTTGGCGCCCTCGAGCAAGGTGTTTTTGTCTAAATCCCCGTCGTAATAACTAGATAGAGTGGAGTAGACTTCGTCGAGCTCACTCCAGTCGTTTTGCGAAGCGGTGCGGAAGCCAAGGTAAGGTAGGAACTGGGCGGCAAAAGTATTCCAATTAAGGCCAACGGCGATGCCGATAACTAAGGTCGCTACTGCAGCGATGATTGCACCACCGAGGCTAACTCGGCGTTCTTCCCACTTTTCTGTCATGATAATATTTTATCACAATTTCTTAATAATAATGTAAAACTCTACCACATTTTTTGGTCGAGATGAATGTAGCGATAGGCGCTAGCGTTGACATTGTAGCGAGCGCCGAAGTCGCCAGGCAAGCCACTCTTGGAGCTGAGAGTGTTATTGTATTCGGTGAGATTAATAGTGCCATTGCTATTGACACTTTCTACCCACATGACATGACCATAAATACCAGAGGTGCTGTAGGCAATGGTGTGGGGAGCAGGGTTGCCATCGACAACGTAGCCTTGGCGCTGAGCGGAATAGCCCCAGCTTTTTGCGTCGCCCCAAGATGAGATGTAGATACCGAAATATTCTTGAGCTTTCCAGCCGGCGTAACTGGTACATTGGCAGACGTAACCACCGACGACGAGGTAGCCGACGTTGTCTTGTGGGCAGCGATTGGCCCAGGGGTAGGAATTGTAACCTTCACCGACCACGCCGCTGCTATTGTAGCGGGCAATCTCGGCGGCGATTTCGCGCTGCATGGTTTGACGAGCTTCTTCGGAATCGCGTTTGTAAGCTTCGGAGTCATTTTGATATTTATTAATTAGGGCGATTTGCTGATTGCGTTTGGATTCAGCTTCGCTGCGACTGAGCTCAGTGCTGGCGATGAGAGCGTCGACACTGGCTTTTTGCTTTTCTAATTCTTCTTTGAGCTGGCGAATGTTCTTGGCGGAAAGAGTGATTTGCTCTTTGACGGTTTCTTGGCGGGTCTGGCGTTCGGCGAGTTCGCCCAGTGAACTACTGCCGGCAAGTAGAGTAATGGGGTCGGGAGTTTCCTCGAAGTGCATGTCGACTAACATTTTGGCTAGCGCAACTTGCTGGAGATTAAGTTTCTCGGTATTTAGAGCGATTTGCTCGGATAAGTCGCTTGCGATAGCTTGATTGCGGGCGATTTCGTCTTCGAGCGCGGCAATTTCGGCATTAAGGCGATTAACTTCGCCTTCTAGAGTGCCGGCATAGGCAGCTAGTTCCTTGGCGCGAGCTTCGGAGGCAGTGGCGCGATCGGATGCTTCACGGCAAGCCTGAGTAACGCAGCCATAAGGATAAGCTTGCACGGGCTCGACGGTTTGATTAAAACGGAAAGAGATAGTAGCAGATATGATACCGACAACAAGGAGCCCAAGAAGGGTTCTTAGACCGATAGTTTTGTGTTGCTGTCGAATCTTCATATATATTATATATCACACTTATGGTTAAAAGTAAATTACTTGGGTGACTTTTTGACTATTTGAGGTACTTTTGCATGGCGAGGCGGGCGGAGATAGCGCCGATGAGCATACCGGCTGCCACCATGATTAAGTAGACTAAAACCAAATTGCTAGTACCCATTAAATTGGTAACAGAAGAAACATCAGTGCCGTAGCTAGCAAGGCCAGGAATAACTAATTGATAGATAGCATAGGCGAGAGTGCTAGCGAGAAGGCCGGAAATGACACCGCAGATTTGCGCTTCGACTAGGAATGGTCCGCGGATGAAGCCATTGTCGGCGCCGACGAGCCGCATCATGTAAATTTCTTCGCGACGAGAGAAGATGGCCATGCGAATAGTGTTGAAAATCATGAGGATGGAGATAGCTAAGAAGACTGCGCCGAGGATGAGGCCGCCGTTTTTGGCGATGTTGGCCCAGGAACTGATTTTGGCGATTTCGTTGCGGTTGGCGTCATAAGTAGGAGCTTTCTCGGTATCTTTAGTTTCTTGGAAGATGGTGGTAGTTTCGATGATGTGGCGGAGCTGGCTGATGTCGTCGGGATTGTAGACTTTGATGCGCATGGCGGCCTGCATAGTGTCGAGGACGATTTGGCTCATGGCGGGGTCGTCCAGGACCTCCATGAGATCCTCGTTATCCTTATTGTCTTCGACGTAATCAAGATATTCCATAGCGGAATCAGCAACTTCGACGGAGCGGACATTAGGATCGGTCTTGACCATCTCGGCCATATCGTTTAGCGTGTCGAGGCTAGTGCCGGGTTTGAAGTAGACGACGATGTCGATCTTTTGGCGCATGGCTTCGGCGGTGGAACTGAGGATAAGGCTAGCGCCAATAGTGACAATCAAAATAACTAAAGTAACGGTCATGACGAGAGTAGCGGCGATTGAGAGCCAGATATTGCGAGTAAACCCGGCGACGCCGTATTTGAAGATGCGGCCGGTGCTACGCATTTTGCCAACACTGCTGTTCTCAACTAAGACTTTGAGATTTTCTTTTTGTTTGAGGCGATCGGCTTTGTTGAGGTTGCGCCTCTTGGTTTTTTGCTTTTGTGCCATTTTTGGTGAATTCTCCTACACTACACGCTTTGGTTTGGGTTTATTAAGCGGACGCTTGACGATTTGCTTGATGCTAGGTGCAGGTTTGAGCTTGACGGTCTGACCATTGCTAAGACGACTGAGCTTCGGAGCGGCTTTGAGTGGTTTGCCGGCGGCGTACCATTGGTTAGCGGAATCGCGATCGTATTTTTTGGCAGGCTTAGCCGAAACTGGCTTGGCGGGATTTTTGGTGGTGGCGGGCGCCGGATTGGTCTTGGAGGCGCTTGGCTGTTTGTTTTTGGCGGATTTGGAATTAGCAGGAAGTTGTTTGGGCTGGGTTTGGATGAGATAGTCGCTATTAATGTAGACTTTTTGGACGATAGGCTTAGCGATGATGGATGGGGCGGTGGCCTTCGGCGTAGCAATAAGTTTGTCAGCTTCATCGCCTAGACGATAAATACCGTCGACTTTTTGGTCGTTAATGATTTTGCCGCCTTTTAGAGTGACGACGCGCTTGCGTAAGTTGTTGACGATGTTTTCGTCGTGGGTAGTGACAAGGAGAGTAGTGCCGAAATCGTTGATTTTTTGGAGCAAGTCGATGATTTCTTTGCGGGTGAGCTTATCGAGGTTGCCAGTAGGCTCATCGGCGATTAAGATTTTGGGCTGGCGAGCAACAGAACGGGCAATACTGACGCGCTGACGTTCCCCGCCGGATAAGTGAGTGGGAAACTTGTTGGCTTTGCTTTCTAGCCCAACTAGGTCAAGGACTTTGGGGACGGTTTTTTGGATTTCGCGATTGCTCATGCCGGCGATTTCGAGGGCGAAGGCGACGTTCTCGAAGACGGTACGAGTGGGTAATAATTTGTAATCTTGGAAAACTACACCGAGGCGACGGCGATAATGTGGAATATGGCGACGTTTGACGAAATCGAGATCAATGCCGCCGACGATGACTTTGCCGGAATCGGGGATTTCTTCCTTGGTGATCATTTTGATGAGAGTGGACTTGCCGGCGCCGGATTTGCCGACCAGAAAAACGAATTCATGCGGGCTGATATGTAGCGAAATATTGTCCAGAACAGGATCTTCGTCGCCTGGATAAGTTTTCGTGACATGATCGAGCAATATCATAATAATATAATACCACAAGCAGAATGTATTGGCAAGAAAATTTGTGATTAGGTCTTAGGATAAGTTGTTTTCTAAATAAGCGTTGATGAAGCCATCCAGTTCCCCGTCGAGGACTTTTTCGGGTTCAGTACTTTCGTACTTAGTGCGAGTATCTTTGACGAGTTTGTAGGGTTGGAGGACGTAATTGCGGATTTGCTGGCCCCAGGCGGCGGATTCGCCGGCGCGTAGTTTATCAATGCTCTCGGCGTGCTGTTCGAGTTGGAGCTGGACGAGTTTGCCGCGTAAAATTTCGAGGGCTTTTTCTTTATTTTGAAGCTGAGAGCGTTCATTCTGAATGGCGACAACGATGTTGGTGGGCAAATGAGTGATGCGTACGGCGGAATTAGTCGTATTGACACTTTGGCCACCGTGCCCGCCGGAATGATAGACGTCAATACGCAAATCTTTGTCGTCGATTTTGACGTCGTCAGAGGCTTCGATGACTGGTAGAATTTCGACTAAGGCAAAAGAAGTTTGGCGTAAGTTATCAGCATTAAAGGGTGACAGGCGGACTAAGCGGTGTACGCCATGCTCACTTTTGAGTAATCCATAAGCGTCGTGCCCGGAAATTTCGTAAACGGCGGTTTTGATACCGGCTTCTTCGCCGGTGGTGCGTTCTAGGCAAGTGACTTTGAACTTTTTCTTTTCGCAAAAACGGAGATACATGCGTTCGAGCATGCTGGCCCAATCCATAGCTTCAACGCCACCAGCACCGGAGGTAATACGGAGGATGGCGCCTAGATGATCGTATCTGCCATTAAAACGCAGAGTTTGTTTGAGCTCCTGCAAGTTATGCTCGGAGGCGGTGAGCTGCTGCTCGAGCTCGCTGATTAAGCTTTCGTCACGAAGATTTAATAACTCGCTGAGATCCTCGGCTTGGATTTTGAGTAGGCGCCAAGGCTGAACTTCGTCGTTAAGGCGGGCAAGTTTTTCGTTTTGCTCGCGGGCGTAAGTGGGATTGGCCCAAATGTCGGGATTGGCGACTTCAGCTTCGAGCGCGGTAATGGTTTGGACTTTTTGGTCGAGCTGGAGTTTTTGCCAAGCTTGGTTAAGCTCGGTTTGGAGATTGGTAAGACGTTTTTGGATGTCACTGATCATTTTAGGATAAGTCCTGAACTAACTTTTGGAACTGAGCGCCGCGATCGTAGACATTCGTGAACATGTCAAAACTAGCGGCGGCGGGTGACATCAGGACGATGGTAGATTGATTTTGGTCAGACTGAGATTGAAGGCTAGCGGCAAGATCTTTGGCTAATGTGACGGCTTGGGAAAGGTCTGGAGCGAGGAAGAAACGGTTGTCGGTGGTAGTTTCTAAAATATTAGCAAGTTCGGTATCGGAAACTACGGGAGAGTTTTTGATATTGGTGAGAATCTTGGCGATTTCGTGGCCACTTTCGCCGATGAGGACGGTTTTGGTGGCGTAGTTTTGGATGAGGCGGATGATTTCGGGGAGATCTTGGTTGTCAGTTTTGTCGCGACCGCCGGCGATTAAGATGATTTGTTGTTCAGGAAAAGCTTCGAGAGCGACTTTGAGAGAGGTTGGCGTAGTAGAAAAATTGTCATCGTAATATTTGACGCCATTAAGCTCACGGAGATATTGTAAACGATGCGGCAAACCGCGAAAGTTCTCAAAAGTGGTGATGATAGCGTCGTGATGTTTAGTAATGAAATCTTTGATAGGCAAGTTATAATAGCTAGCTACGGCGAGCAAGGCGGCTTCGGCGTTTTCGCGATTATGCTGGCCGGGAACAGCAAGGTGCTGAGTAAGTTCGGCGATGGTAGGATTATCCGTAGGGTAAGTTAATTTCTGGGCGGGGCTTTGCGTGGCGATGCGTGCGGTGTCGGGGTTGTCTTGGAAATAAATGCAAAAGTCGGCTGGGGATTGGTGTTTAACGATGTTGGCTTTGGCATTGACATAATCATCATAGCTGTCATGGACATTGAGGTGGTCAGGCTCAATCCGGAGGACGACGGCGATGTGGGGCGATTTTTCGAGGTCCCAAAGCTGGAAGCTGCTCATCTCGTAAACCACGATGTCGGTGGGTTTTAGCTGATCGAGAACATCCAGGGCGGGATTACCAATATTGCCAACTAAGTAAGCATTTTCGCCAAGACTTTTGAATAAGTCGGTGATGAGCGTGCAAGTAGTTCCCTTGCCTTTGGTGCCGGTGACACCAATAATCGGGCAAGGGCAATGGTCAAAGAAATAACGGGTAGCACTAGAAAATTGCGGCTGAGGATGTACGGAAGGACTGCGCAAGACTAAATCGAAACTAGAAAAGTCCTGCAGCTTCAGATCATCATTAGTAAAGTTATCAAAAATTACCGTTTCGGCGCCTTGTTGCTGAAAATATTGTTCGGCACTCTTGCCCTCTTTGCCATATCCTAAAATCCCAACTTTCATAACACTATTGTAGCACAGTTTCTGATGACTTGGGTCGTCTTGTTCCATAAATATACTTTTTCTTGGGCTCTGCGAAAGATGCTTACGGAACAATTGTTGGACCCTGCGAAAGATATTTGTGGAACAATTGTTGGACCCTGTGAAAGATGTTTATGGGGCAACTGCTCAATTATAAATAATCACAATGGGCTAGAAAATAAGATGCTCGTTCATTTCGGTGATGAGAGCTTTTTCGACGGAGCTAACGGCGACTAAGGCATGGATGTCGCTACTGAGAAATTCACGAGCGATATTGACGATTTCGTCTTTGGTGACGTTTTTGACTAGAGTGGGCATGTTGGAGTATTTCTCGATGGTGCCGTTGGTAAAATAGCCGTCGGAATAGTAATCGGAAAGTTGCCCGACGGTCTGAGCGCCGATTTGATAGCGGCCGGTGGCGTAGGATTTGGCGTTGATGAGGTCTTTGTCGCTGATTTCGCCCCTTAATACGCGGTCGAGTTCTTTGTGAATTAACTCAAAAAGTTGATTGGCGTTCTCGGCGTTGACTTCGCCGTCAAAATCCCAAGATGCGTTATGCCAACCGTTATTAATATCGCTGCCCATGCCATAGACTAGGCCATATTTGCGGGCCTGACCAAAAATGCGGCTGCTCATAGTGCCGTTGAGGATGTGGTTAAGGCAATTCATGGCGTAGACTTCGGAAGGTTGCAACTTGCGTGGCAGAACCCAGGTGAAGCCAAAGGTGATGTTGGAAGCGTCTTTGCGCCGGATGAGGATGGGGGCGGAGGAATGTAGCTCATCGTGTGGAATGTCAAAACGTTCACCATTGCGTAAATCCCATTGATTTAGCAGTCTGAGAATTTTGCGTTTGCGACCCCAGAGGTTGCCGGCAATGATGAAGCGTAAGTTAGGGGCGGTGTGAGTACGGCGGTAATGCTCGCGGATGTCTTTGAGCTCGATATTATTGATAGTTTTGATGCGTTCTTGTAGGCTAGGGATGTTTTCGCCAACAAGTTGCTGTAAGCGGGGCCAGAGTAAGCGAGCGTAATCGTTCATGTAGCCGGTGAGCTCGGCTTTGACATTGCCTTTTTCGCTTTTGAGCTCTTCGTCGTTGAAGCGCGGCTCAGCGATAGCGACTTGTTGTAACTTCATGATGCGTTCCCATTCAAAGTCGGCGCATTCACTTTCGTAGCAAACAGAAAAGTCGGAAGTCCAGGCGTTGTGGTAGGCGCCGTTTTTGGTGAATTCGGCTTCGAAAGCTTGTTCGCTATTATATTTGGCATTGGCACCAAAGGCTAAATGTTCAACGACGTGGGCGATTTCGTAAACTTCGGGTTTTTTGGCATAGCGTGTACCGGCGCGAAATTGAAATTTCGTGTTCATGACGCTAGCACCGGGGATATTAATGAATAATCCCTTTGCCCCGGAACTCAGCACGATTTCTTCAATCGAGTGTTTTATTGCCGTTTCCCTTTCTTGCGATTCTGACGTTGTTTTTTGCGGTTTTGCTTGGCGGTGTTGTGCTTTTGATTGTAGGTGTGAGCGGGGCGGCTGCTCTTGGCGCTACCTTCTTTGAACTCATCATCGAGATTCTTCTCGCCGGCGCTAACTTCGTTGACGCCCTTTTCGGTGGCGCTTTCGGCCATCTTGGTGAGCTCAGATTCG
>CAYUDH010000003.1:0-42638 GCA_964443595.1 uncultured Candidatus Saccharibacteria bacterium | reverse complement strand
CACTGATAATGACGAGGTCTGTGGTTCAAGTCCACATATCCCCACCATTTTTTGTGCAGTAATATTTTGTTATTAAGTTGAGACGAGGTCTGTGGTTCTGGTGAGGCGCCCGTGAACGGGGCGTTTTTGTGATTGATAAAATGGGGGTTGTGCGGAGGGGCTATTTAAAGTGCTTGTGGCTAATTTTTGATGAAAAAGGCACTCGGATACTACTTTTGGCCTGGAAGGGCCTTGTGGGGCTTAAAAATGGTCTTAGAAGGGAAAATAACGGCATTATATGACCTAAAATAGTGTGAAAATGGGGATGCGAGTGTCTTGAGCGGGGCGGTGAGGTGCCTGAGAGTGACGCGTGTGGCCTGTGTTTGTGATGGATTGAATATGTCTAGTGGGCCAGGGAATGGCTGGAAACCAAAAATACGCCTCTAAGGGCGTACTTTTGGCAACATATAACAATAATAGGAGGGGCTTTGAGCATCCTCGCAGTGGTTCTGCTCAAAACTTACCTCAATTATATATCACCATATGAATAATGTCAAGATGAATTTTCCACAAGTGTGAAAAACTTAAGGGAATTATTAGCATTGCCAAAGTGGGGAAGATATTTTATAAAAAAGCTAGGGGTGGGATATATTAAAGCATATTTTTTGCATAAAAACTATTGACAAAATTAAAATGCTATGCTAAAATGGTATCAACATCCTAAAAAGGGTGGCGTTAATATTGAATAAAATGGTGGGCAGAAAGAGGAAATTAATATGTCAGGTACTAAAGCTGGCGGTCTTAAAGCTGCCGCAACAAATCGTGCTAAGTATGGCAAGGAATTTTATTCTCAGATTGGTCGCAAGGGCGGTCAAAATGGTCATACTGGTGGCTTTGCTGCTAACCCGGCGCTTGCTCGGATTGCAGGGGCGAAGGGAGGACGGATTAGTCGCCGTGGGCCCGCTAAGAAATCAAATTCATAATTTTTTCGCGAATTACGTCGTTAAAAGTTGCGATACGCAGGGGCAGTACTTGAAGTACAGCCCCTTTGCGTTTCTCGCTTTTGCCTCGTACTTCATCGAAAAAATGGATGAATTTGGGGTTAGATGAGTGTTGTGCGGACATGCTTTGCAGCCCGCAACGCGTCGGATTGGCGAAAGAATATACCGTGAGGTATTCTTTTTTAGCAATAAAATTGCCAGAAAGTGCGAGTATGACTCGCCTTTGCTGGCAATATTTCTTGCCAAAAGAAAGAAAATCTGACAATTTTCTTTCTCGCTGATCCTCGCGTTGTTCGGGTGTTTTTTGGAAGTTGGTGAAAATTTTGTTCGGGTGGGCGGGAACGAGTGAAAAAATCGCTTACGCTCGCCAGAAAAAAGTGGGTGGTGTATAATATTTTTAACTGGAGGTGAATAAAAATTTTGGTGAGGTTTGAGGAACTGTTGGAACGAGTGCGGCGGGACTATCCGGAGCTGAAAATTCGGGTGGGTAAAAAATTTATGTATCGGCCGCCGCGGACGATCTTTATTGAACAATTAGCAAAATTTGAGCAAAAAAATGATTCAGAGGGAAATTCGACAGCTGTAAGTTCCCCGGATTGGCGGCAAAATAATGAACAAAATTATTGTTTGCAATTGCTGCATGAGGTGGGGCATGCTCTGCTGCACCATGTGGACTACAAGGCGGATGTGGAGCGCCTGAAGATGGAGCGGGCAGCTTGGGATAAGGCGAGTGAGCTGTGCGAGCGGTATGGAGTGAGATATGAGGAGGAGTTTGTGGAGATGGAGTTGGATACTTATCGCGATTGGCTGCATCAGAGGTCGAAATGTCCGGAGTGTGGGGTGGTGCGGTATCAGGATCGGAAAGGCGCTTATCACTGTCCGTTTTGCGAGAATTTGAGGTAATGGGTTCGATACCAGGAGTTTGCTGCATAATGTGTTTAGGAGGATTGTTCCGTAAATATACTTTTTCTCGAGCCGCTCCGGGGCGCTCGCCCAAGTCTTAGGCTCTTCGAAAAAGATATTTATGGAACAATTGCTTTAATCATATCCACGAAGTGGTTGCTTTAATTGAACAAAACACCTCAAAAACTATCCGATTAGTGTTGGGCTCTTCTCAAATACAAAATTTTAATCGGATTATATATAACCATTTTCTCATAAGACGCTGAAAAAGTAAATTATTATAATAAAAATTGGGCTTGCGCTGAATGTGAATATAGTAGGTAATTTGAGCATGGAAAATCGTAATAATCACCTCTAGACATAGGGGTGATTATTTGGTATAATGAGGAGTAGATTTCGGGTTCGTTCAAGAGTCGCGAAAGCTAGTCTGTCTAGGCTTGCTAGCTGCAGTGGACTGGGGTTCGAGGTTCTTGAGCGAACCTGAAGAAAGGAAAATATAATTATTATGGCAAAAGCCAAATTAACAATGGATGAGCTGCTAGAGAATTACTCTGGTGAGACTGATCGTGCTGTGCTGGGCGAAACTGTGACCGGTACGGTGATGTCGATCCGTAAGCACGAGATCTTGGTGGATCTGGGGGCGAAGGGGGTCGGCGTGGTGCCTCGGCGTGAGGTGTCTTTCGCGAAGAATTTGAACGTTGGCGATGAAGTGACAGCGTCAGTGATCGAAGCTGAGATGGCGGACGGTAGTGTGCTGTTGTCGCTACGCAAGGCAGCGAAAGAGAAGGGCTGGGATGAGATCCAAGCGCGGATTGATAATGCAGAAGTAATTGAGATTACTCCGTTTGATGCGAATCGCGGTGGTCTGTTGGCAGAGTATGAAGGGATCCGGGGGTTCTTGCCGGTTTCTCAGTTGTCGGCGGAGCACTATCCGCGGGTAGGCTCGTCGGATAAGGATGAGATTCTTCAGAGGTTGAACTCGTTAGTGGGTAAGCCAATGAAGGTGCGGATTTTGGATGCGAACCGCAAGGATAATAAGCTGATTTTCTCGGAAAAAGAGGCAATCAAAGATGGCTTGGCAGAGCGGTTTGCAGAGCTGCATATTAATGACGTAGTGAAAGGCGTGGTGACCGGTGTGGTTGACTTTGGCGCCTTTGTGAACGTTGATGGGGTGGAAGGTCTGATTCACATTTCTGAGATTTCTTGGGAACGAGTGAACAACCCGGCGGATTACGTCAAAGTCGGTGATACGATTGAGGCAAAGATTATCGCGATCGACAAGGAACGTTTGTCGCTTTCGATTAAGCAGCTAAGCGAAGACCCATGGCTATCTGAGGTGAGCAACCTGAAGCGGGGCGATGAGGTAGAAGGCACGATTACGCGGATTACGCCGTTTGGGGCCTTTGTACAGATTTCGCCAGCGGTGGAAGCTTTGGTACACGTGTCGGAGCTGGGCAATGGTAATGATGTCGACCCAGAGAAGGTCTTTACCTTGAATGAGCGCAAGAAGTTTAAGGTGTTGGACGTTGATAAAGACGGCCGGAAGATTAGCCTGACGATTGCGAAATAGTCTAAATGTAGAAAAATAGCCCCTTGCTGGGGCTATTTTCTGGGATAAGAAACTCGACACGCTAAGGATGTAATGTTAGTTATTACTCTTGATTCTTGGTGGACTCAAGAGTAATTTTTAGTAGGTTTCAAAATAGCGGGTTTCGGAAGTGCTTAGGGTGGGCTTGTCGGTGGCGGGACGGCGACCGCGGGGAGCGGGCTGGATTTTGCTGGTTTCATAAACGACGCGGGAGAATTCTTCGATGATGTATTCTTTGGTGAGGCGCTGGGTTTTGGCGAGGTAGATGAAGGGGATGTGGGCGCTGCGGAAGAATTTCTCCATGTCTGCGGGGGCGCTGCCGGGCTCTTTGCTGTTGTTGTGGATGCCGTCTTCGAGCTTGACGGCGCAGATGGGGCGCAGGGTGCGTTTGTTACAGAGGACGAAGTCGACGGCTTTGTTTTCGATGAACTTGTAGGCGGCGTAGCGGTCTTGGGTGCCGACTTTGTGACTGAGGAGGGAGGATAGGCTGACCTCGGGGATGACGTAGAATTTTTGGCCGAAGAGGTCGTTGAGAATCTGGAAGCATTGCTTGGAGGAGCCGACCATGAGATGCTTGCGGGGGCGATATTTGAAACGGTTGATGGCTTCGCGCTGGCGGCGACGGGTGGTGACTCCGACGAGTACGGACACAAAAAACAGGGATAAGGTCGCGAGGACGGCCATGGTGATGTAGATTTTATCAGCGCTGAGCCATTCTTCCCAATTCATAATAAATCTTACTCTCTAGAAAATAGGTATATATTACCATTGTACCACAGATTACTGAAAAAGTCAACCGTCCAGATAGATGAGTGGTAATATTTTAAGGAAAACTCAAGTTAGAGGGGTTTGCGATGTAGATTGACGATGTTTTGCAGGTTAGTGGGTTGCTAGCGAGCTGGCGGAGGTAAAAATTACTCTCAGAAAAAGGTTGACAGTGAGGATGGGATGGCATATAATGAGGGATATAGCCCATAATCCCGGGTAGCTCAATGGTGGAGCAAGAAGCTGTTAACTTCGAGGTTGCCGGTTCGAGCCCGGCCCCGGGAGCCATTAGAAAATGAAATGCCCTCCGGGGCAATTTTATTTTCTAATGTGTTCTGCGAAGCAGAACTGAGCTGGCAACCGTAGGTTGCCGGAACGTCCGCCGTAGGAAGCGAGCAAAGAAAAAGCTTGCTTTTTCTTTTGAGCTGACGCCCGGCGGGTAGCGATTATGCAATAATCGCGTTGCCCGGCCCCGGGAGCCACGACCATGACGGAGTGGTCTTTTTTGTTTGGCTTGTGTGCTCTCCGGCTTGTATGGTGTTAGCAGCAAAGGTTTGTGCGTTTTCTTACACATTTTCTTAAAATATGGTAAAATGGTTAGTAAGTTGTGTTTTCTAGACCTATTTTTGAAAGATGGGCAAGAATGTTTCAGACATATTAAAATTGACAATTAACTTTGGATATAGCGAAAGGAGCCAGAAATGAGTTCGGAAAATCTTGGGAATACTATTAATGCTGCCGAAAAAGTTATCCGGATTGCTGGTTCGATTACGGTGGATGAGTTGGCGCAGGCGTTGGGATTAAGCGTGACGGCGCTGATTGGTGAGCTATTTAAGAATGGAATCGTGGCGACGATTAACCAGCGGTTGGACTTCGAAACGGCGGAGATTATGATACAGGAGCTGGGGTTTGAGAATGTGCGCCTGGAGCGGAAAAATACAACGACGAAGCTGCACGATGGTTATCGCAAAGAACTGAGCAAGGATGCGGTGCCGCGCCCACCGGTGGTGGCGGTGATGGGGCATGTGGACCATGGGAAGACGAGTTTGCTGGACAATTTATTGAACAAGAAGACGGTAGAAACAGAGGCGGGCGGAATTACGCAGCATATTTCGGCGTACCAGCTGGAGTATGATGACCGCAAGATAACCTTCTTGGACACGCCGGGGCATGAGGCGTTTGCGGCGATTCGGCAGCACGGGGCGATGCTGACGGATATTGTGGTGATAGTAGTGGCGGCGGATGACGGAGTGAAGCCGCAGACGGTGGAGGCGATTAAGTTTGCGCAGGGGGCGAATGCGAAGATTATCGTGGCGATTAATAAGATTGACCGGGAGGGGGCAGATATTCCGCGGACGATGGCGGATTTGTCGGCGCATGGTTTGCAGCCGGAGGAGTGGGGTGGTGATATTATGATGATTCCGGTGTCGGCGAAGACGGGTGAGGGGCTAGAGAAGCTGCTGGAGAGTATTCTCCTGGTGGCGGATGTGGAAGAGCTGAAGGCGGACGTGGACGTGCCGGCGGAAGGCTTGGTGATAGAGTCGCATATGGAAACTGGTAAAGGGTCGGTAGTGAACTTGCTAGTGACAGGGGGTGAACTGAAGGTAGGGGAGTTTATTACGGCGGGAAATGCTTACGGGAAAGTGCGGACGATGCTGGATTTCCGGGGCAAGCCAAAGGGGAAGGCAACGCCGTCGACGCCGGTGACGGTGACGGGGTTCAAAGATTTGCCGAGCTTTGGTGATAGGTTTACCGAGCAGAAGGATGAGAAGACGGCGCGCAAGATGGCACTACTAAACGCACAGGAAATGGCGAACGAAGCGGCGAGCGCGAATGTGACTTCGACGGACTTGCTGAGGATGATGAATACTGAGGCTAACTCGCAGGTGTTTAACGTGATTGTGAAGGGCGATGTGCTGGGCTCGGTGACGAGTGTGGTGGATAGCCTGAAAATGATCGACACGAAGGGTGAGGTGACGCTAAATGTGGTGGCGACTGGCGTGGGCGACGTGACGGAAAATGATGTCTATATGGCGGCGGGCGATAACACGGTGATTTATGGGTTTAACGTGAATGTGCCGACGAATATTAGTAAGTTGGCGGCGCGGGATAATGTGCAGATCCGGAATTATAAGGTGATTTATGAACTGCTAGATGATGCGAAGCACAGCATGGAAGACTTGCTGGGCGAAGAAGTGGTAGAAACAGCGATGGGCGAGATGAAGGTGATGGGGGTGTTCCGGGTGACGAAGTCGGAGGCGATTGCCGGGGGTAAGATGGAGCTAGGCAAAGTAGTCCCAGGGGCGCTGGCGCGCGTAAAGCACAAGAACGAGGTGCTAGGGGAGGCGGAAGTTGCCAGTGTGCAGAAGGAAAGGATTGAGGCGAAGGAGTTGATTGAGGGGGAAGTGGGTGGTTTGGCGCTGAAGACGGATAAACGCATCAATCTGGAGATTAATGACAGGCTAGAATTCTTTACCAGAGAACGGAAAAAACGGACGCTAGATTAAAAAATGGTGGGGTCCCCGCGAATTGAAGGCGGGGATTTTGTGTTCTAGGGGTATTTAGGGGCTCTATGGGGAGCTTTGGTAAAAAGCTGGGTAAGAGGAAGATTTGAGGCAAAAGGGCTAAAAAAGGGCTAAAAATAGGCTTAGGCGGGATGTTGATAAACCAAATACAGTAAAAAATGGTAAAATTGTCAAAAATAACGTGCTAGTGCTTGTTGGTTTTGTCCTAAATGTGCTACGCTAGGGGTATATTAAAATAAATGGGAGAATATGAATGAATGACGAGAGGGACTTTGATGATTGGATTAAAGTAAAGAAGGGTATACACTTTGCGGATGTTAAGCGAAGTATTAAGGATGGTGAGATATGGTGGTGCGCACTTGGTAAAAATGTAGGGGTGGAAATTAATGGTAAAAGTGAAACGTTTGCTAGGCCGATTTTGGTGTATAAGAAGTTGAGCAAGTATGGGTTCATGGGGGTGCCATTAAGCTCTCAGAAGCATGTCGGTTCTTGGTACGTAAGTTTTCCTTTTAAAGGAAAGATGGAGTATGCGAACTTGGCACAGGCTAGAGTGATCAGTACGGCGAGATTGTATAAGAAGATGGGTGAGGCTGATAGAAGCGATATGCAGGTAGTGCGGGACAGATTTTATGGTTTGTATTGTGCATAAAAATGTCCCCCAGTGTGTAACTGGGGTGGGCGGGAAAAGTCCCGAATATAGTTCTATTATATAGGACATTAATAATATTGTCAATATTTTGATGTGAGGTTGACGGGCAGTGCTGGGTAGAGTATAATGGGGATATCGGAGGCGTTCTACTGTTGTAAACAGTAGGACAGCTCCTCGTACAGAGCCCCGCATGGTGACATGCGGGGTTTCTGGTGGAGTTAAGAGTAGGGGCTTTGTTCAGGATGTTGTTCGGGAGGTGGAGCTGGATGGGGCGAGAATGCGATGGGGTGCGGGGTTGACGGGCGGAGGAAATGTGGTGAAGTGGGAGTTGACGGGAGGGGAGTTTGGTGTGAAAAGTGTTCGGGAGCGTACGGTTTGGCGGTTGACGAGGCGGGGAAAATGTGGTTTGCGACCTCTGGAGGAGAGAGGTGGGGAAAAATTGCGGTGACCAGAAAAGCGTGAAAAAATCCGGAAAAATGACGAAAAAAGTGAAAAATGTACTTGCCATTATGCTAATGCTCGTTTATAATAAACATTAGAAATAAGTACAAACGAGGAATTACTATGAAGATAAAGAAATTATCAGTAAGTAGTTGTTCAGGCCCAAAAATATGCGTGGGTCTGTTGGGGGTGCTGGGACTAGCGATGCTATTCCCGGTGGCAGATAATACTGGACATGCTTATGCAGACGGAGAAGAAACTGGTGCGTCAACAAGGGCGGCGGATTCTTCGATTGCGCTAGCCTTTGATGGTACGCCCAGCTTTACCGAAGAAGCAAAAGCCGATGAAGTAGCATATATTACTAATACATTCACAGTCACGGCTAAGAAACAAGCAAAGTTCACTCTGCAAATGACCGCTATGAACGGCTCGGGTACTAACCTGCACGGCAAGGAAAACACGTCAGCAACTATTGGTGGCGTAGGAGAAAACGTAGCACCAGCTAACTTTGGTGATAATACTTGGGGCTATGCACTAAACTCTAACACCGGTGCAACGCCAGCCAGTCTAACTTATAGCTCGATGCCAAATTACGGTACACCAAAGAATGTAATTACCGAGAACCTAACTGGCGCGGAGAGTGAGAGCAAAACCTATCTGCTAGCTTTTGCTGCTAAAATTGGTAGTGATTCTCCGGCAGATCATTATATCGGCAACTTCTTGCTATCGGTACTAGGTGACCAATTTGACCCGGCGACTTACGCACTAACCTATGATGGTAATGGTGGTACGGGTGTACCGAGTAGTCAATCTTGTGTACAGACTAGCGTGGGCTCAACTTGTAATATTACGGTAGCCGCTGGTACACCGAGCCGGAATGGGTTTACCTTCCTAGGTTGGGGAAATAATCCTACCGATATTACTGCAAACCCTGCTTACTCGGCTGGTAATACGATTACTATGAGTGCAAACAAAACCATCTATGCGATATGGAAAGCGAATGATATCACCGGCTTAACTAACATGCAAGATATGACAAGTAGTGCCTGTGCTGCTACGCCAACAGGAACATCAGTGAAGCTAAAAGATACCCGTGATGGCAAGACTTATTATGTTACTAAACTCGAAGATGGTAACTGCTGGATGACACAGAATTTGGCTTATGGTACGACTAGCACTACTAGTATTGGAACTCCGTGCACTCTCAGTGGAACATCTTGCTCGGGCTGGAGCAATAGTACTACGGCTAAATACTTTGCAATAGGTTCACACTCTGATGGTAATCATAGCTCCCAAGGTAACTTCTACAACTGGCCAGCAGCAGTAGCCGGTGATACTAGCACTACTGAACCAAAACAAGGCATCTGCCCAGATAAATGGCAACTCCCAACTAGTAATAATACTAATAGTAAGTCCTTTGGCGGCCTCGCTAATGCTTATAGTGCTGGGAATAACGCAGCTGGTAGCAAGATATTCCGTGGTGAGCCACTGTACTTCCAGTATGGCGGGTACGTCAACAATGCTACCCTGTACAATGCTGGCTCCAACGGGTACTATTGGTCCTCTACGCCGAATACGTCGAATGCTAACCGCGCTTACAACCTGTACCTCGACAGTAGCGACGCTAACCCGTCCGACAACAACTTTCGCAGCAACGGCTTCTCTGTCCGCTGTGTCGCTAAGTAGCCACGCTGCTAGCCCCTGTGAACATGGGGTCAGCAACCAAGAATGTCGCTTCTGAATTGCCGAACCAGGTGTTCCTCTTAATATTAATTCTACCGTGGACGCTGGCTTAGGGTTTCGGAAGAGAGCGGGTGGAACAGGCGCTGTAAGGCGCCGTCCCCGGCTCGAACTCGGAGCCTCGGCAAACTGATAAAGATGAGAAGAAACGAAAAAGAAGTAAAGTAAAGAAGCCGCATCGCTCTGCGATGCGGTTTTGGAATAGACGGCCCGTGAGGGCCGAGAAAATTATGACCGCAACAGAGGCGCATGTCTGATACGGCTTGCCTACGAGGCCTGTAAGGGCCGAGAAAATCGGGACTGCGGTAAGAGGAAGGTTTGGGGCAAAAAGGCTGAAAAAGGGCTAAAAATAGGCTTAGGCGGGATATGGGGAGAAAAATGGGGGCGAAAAATGAGGAAAATTGGTCTGTCTGTGGTCGTTAAAGCAGATTCTTGCCCTCTTTTTGGTGATAAAAAGCAGAGTATCCGCAGAGTTGCGGATACTACTAAGGTTGATACGGTTCTAGAATTGGAACAAGCGACACAGCGGACAGAGAAGCCGTTGTTGCGATTGTTGTTGTTGGACGGGTTAGCGTTGTTACTGTCGAGGTTCAGGTTGTAAGCGTTGTTAGCATTTGATGTATTCGGCGTAGAGGACCAATAGTACCCGTTGGAGCCAGCATTGTTCAGGGTAGCATTGTTGACGTTCCCGCCATACTGCAGAAAAACCGCATAGGGATGAAGGAATACTTGGGGTTAGCATTAGCCTTGACCAATACTAAATAACTAATCTATGTGCGACCTAGAGCGGGCGCATCACAGAAGTATCCCACAATTCTAGAGGGGAGTGCCGCAGGTAGCCGGAGCATGACCTCAGATGCGACCGTTGGAACTCGTGGGGTATTAAGCCCATGGTAATATTATAGCATAATTATAATGAGTTAGGAGAAAAGCGATAACTGGGAAGCAGAAGATTCAGAGGGTTTACTACGACGAGGTTTGCGACGGGGCGCAGCTGAGGTATTGGGAGATGCGGGGTGGGATGCTGAAGAGGCGAGGAAATTTAGCGAGGTTTGGAGGTGAGGTGTAGCTGTGATATTGGGTAGAGTGGGGTGAGGGCTGGTCGTAAAATTAGATGAGGTGGGGTGAGGGTTAGTTGTCATATTAGATGAAGCGGGGTGAGGATGCTTGCTGCTAGCGATACTGCGGGCACGCCATTCGGTGTCGCTGACCCAGTCGTATTCCCAGCCGAAGCGGTCGAAAACCCTTTTGAAAAACTTGCGGCTATTGATGTGCATGAGAGTGCCTTCGCGGGAAACGAGGCCGGTGACTTCGCCAGTGCCGGTGGTGGCGAGGTTGTAGGCGGCTTGGTGGGCTTTGCGGCGGGCGCGGTGGCCGGGAACGATGAAGCCGGGATAGACGACGGCGCCAACGAAAGGGATGCCTTTGCTGACGGGCTGGGTTTTGCGCTTGTGGGGATGAAGGGTGAGATCGAGCTGGTCGTGGAGGTATTTTTCGATAACGCCGACGTCGCGCATGAGCTGGTGTTTCTGCGACATAGGGACGACGATGTAGAAATCATCGACGTAGCGACCGTAATGTTTGTAGCCGAGCTCGAGGGTGATGAAACGGTCGAGCTGGTCGAGGAAGATATTAGAGATGAGCTGGCTGGTGAGGTTGCCGATGACGATGCCATGGCCGGGTTTGCGATTGAAGAGGCTTTTGTGGGCGGGGAGGGCGGCCCATTCTTCCTTAGAGCCGCGGATGATAATGCCGCGCATGGGGTCGTCGTAGATGATTTGATGCCAGAGAAACTTGGCGGTCTGGTAGAGCTGGTCACGGTCGTAAGGGCGGCAGGTGATGCCGTTTTTGGGAAAATAATCGGGTGGGAGAGTGCGAGGGTCGACGCCACGCTGGAATTGGCGGTCGAGGCCCCAGCAGATGCGTTCGTATAATTTATTGTGATTCAGGCTTAAGAAATAACTCTGAATGTCGAGGGCCACGGAGAAAGCGGGTTCGCGGTAATTCTGAGTGACAACAGCAACGTGATGAGCGAGACGCTTCTGGCCGAAGAGGACACCCTTTTCTTTGCGACAGGAATAAGAATCGACGCAAAAGCGGCGGTCCCACCAGTCGGCGCAGATATTATATAGTAAATGATGGACGACGCGGTCGCGAAAGGGCGCGGCGACGATCTCGCGGATGACCGGATCGTGGACGACAAAAGTAACACCTCGGCTGGGCTGATAGCAGCGTCGAAGAATACAGTCGCGTAGGAGGACGATATTTTCCATATCATTTAGCTCGAAACGATGTTCGTCGACGGTTTTGCGTTTGCCTTTGCGGGCGGCTTCGTAAGCACGCCAGAGTTCGCGCAGTAAAAACTCGTCAAACTCGGGAGTACTAGACATTAGTTTGTTTGCCACTAGCGCGGAGATAAGCTTTGGTAGAGATGCGTTCGATGGCGATCAATTGTTCGAGAATCTGGCAGATGTCACGGTGATGGAGAATCTGCAATTTGCTGAGATAAGCGATGCCGAAACGGATTTCTTGAGAATATTCGATAATCTTGATGAGCTCTTTGGGGTTATTAGGGGTTTTGTTGCGGGCAAAACGGAGATATTCTTGGGACATTTTGTAAGTGAGCTCAATCATTTGCTGGCCGATAGTTTCGCGAGCGAAACCGTCGGATAGATGCTTGAACTGGAAATAGAGCAACTGGCTAACTTGCATGATGGCATCATAAAGTGTGGGGATAGGAGAAGTAGGCAAGACAATTGACATAATGCGCTTTAAATCGCGCTGAATGTTGTCTCTTAATTTGGCTATTTGTTCGTCGTTGTACACTTTGGGTAATAAGAAATAATGTAATTCTTCGTCCGTATTGTTTAATATTGGGTCGGGAAAAATATTAATCTCGGCAAGCCGGTCGGTGATGACCGACAGAGAGCGGAAGGAAATGACGCCATCTTCGGAAGTGGAGTAACGGTCAGTATCAACTTTGAGCGAGTAGCGCCAATGGATGCGGTCGGCAATAGTGACAGCGAAAAAGATGGCGGAGTGCCCGGCGATCTTGACGAAAGCGTTGGTGGAGTTAAAGAATAGTAAATGGCGGTTGTTGGATTGCTCGAACTCCATGACTTTTGCTTTGATTTTGTGCTGACGCTGCTGCAAGGCGTAACGGGCGGCGGAAAGTTCTCTGTTGGTAGTGCTGGCGGGGTGGGATTTTTGCTGTGCCTGTAGATTGCTAATGATTTCTTCTAACTTTGCCAAACTTAAGCCGTTGTACCTCTCAACGGCATCAGATTTAACTGAAGCTTTTGACATAGCTAAGACCTGTTTATTTCTACCATATATATTATAGCATACTTCGTGAGAATGGCGAGGCACTGATTGTGGAATTGCGGAGCGGGTTTGATGGGAAAACCGACTTGCGGAATTTGGATATTGGCGGTAAAATAGATTAAAGTACTAAAAATAATTTATGTTCAGCAGATAAAAAGGGAGGCATAATGAATCCTAATGAAACTAATCCAAGCTCGCCAACTGGTACCAGTGGGGCTGCGGGTGGCGCGACGCCGACATCAGCCACATCGTCGGTGCCATCGCCGGTAGATTTTACGAATCCGAGCTCGCTAAATACGAACACGAGTAGTTTGTCGATGGCGGATAGTTTGGCATCGGCGCAGGATAATTTAACGTCGGCAGGCCAAGCGGCGGATACGGGGGCTTCGACGGTGATGGGGTTGGGTGAGATTGGCGCGAGCAGTGCTTCGGCGACGATGGATCGCCCGGGCGAAGCTTTGACGCCGGCGGATCCAGTGCCAGGCTCGATTGGTAGTGTGACTTCGGTGCCGCCACTAGCACCAGAGCCGATGGACATGGGGGCGTTGGGCGGTAATCAGGCTGCGAATGCGGCAGCTACGGGCGATTCATTCGGAGCGACAACAGCTAATAACGTGTTTGGGACTGCGACTAATAGTGCGGACACGACGACGGCTAGCGGGGCTGATGCGATGACCTCGGCAGGCGGAGCGTTTGGAACGACTAATGCTACAACTACAGAAACTGCGACGGGTAATACATTTGGAGCTACGGCTGCTCCAGCGACGAGTTCGTTTGGAACTTCGGCTGGTAGCACGGATGCGAATGCTACGGCTGCGGCTAAGCCAGTGCAACCTTACTATAATCCGTTTGCACGGACGATGGGGGCGAATACGGCGGCGACGAGTAGCACGAATGTGCCGCCAGCTTTGCAGCCGCAGACGGAGAAGTTTTCTAATCGGATGAATGCGGGGGCAGAGAAGAAAAAACCGAATATTATGATGCTACTAGGCTGGTTGCTAACGGCTCTATTTGCGGTGACTACGGTAGTATTTTTGATACTGTGGATGGATGCGAAGAATAATCCGCAGATTATTTACCGAGATAAGCCGGTGGTTCCGGATGAGCCAGTGGCTGATACGGTGTCTTTGGTGAACTGCGCGCAAGATTATGCTGGCCCGGTGGTGGAGGGGCTAGAGAACTTGACGGGTGAACGCAAGGAAGTTGCTTTGCGGTTTGTGAATGGGAAGCTTGAGAAGGCGGATTTGTCAAATATTTATACCTTTACGGATGATGCGGCGGCGGAAGCGTCGCGCGGGTATTTTGATGGTCAGAATGCTTGGTATAATGACATTGCGACCAATGCTGGAGTGGCGGCGATTACATCGAATTTGAACATCGAGGGTAATACTGCTCGTCAGGATTTGTCGGCGACGGCGGAGAATTTGACTGGTGAGTATATTAACGTCTTTGCTTTGACGGCTGATGGGGCGTGGGATACGGAATTGAGCGAAGATTCGATTCGTCAGAATTATACTCAGAATGGGTTTGCCTGTACGGCGGCTGAGTAGTTTTTAGCAAAGCTTAGTGATAATAGCCTCAGCGATGGGGCTATTATTGTGTGGCTGGTCTTGCGGTGGTGGATTTTTGAGATAAGGTATAGTATAATATATATGTACTCTGTACTGTATGTTTATGGTACGAGGTTTGTGAGCTTGTGCTAGGTTTGACTTAGTAGAAGTTGGCGCCATCGTTCAACGGATAGGACATAGACCCTCTAAGTCTACAATGCTGGTTCGATTCCAGCTGGCGCTACCAGATAAAAATAACTCCCTTTTGGGAGTTAGTTTTATCTGGTATGGCCTAGATTGAATAGAACCTCTTTGCGAAGCAAAGTGGTTCGTTATCCGCCCGGTGCGAAGCACGACGGCGCGGATTGAACTTCCAGCTGGCGCTACCAAAATCCAGGCAAAAATGGGCTACTTTGCAAGTTCTATCGTCGCTCGCTGGTCCAAAGACCCGCTTCGCTAGATAGAATGCAAATTAGCCTCATTTTTGTTCTGGATTTATTTTTTGGCTGGAGTCCAGCTGGCGCTATTTTTCTAATTTATAATAGATTGATGGGGCGAAGCGGATGGGGGCTAGTAAGCTCTGGCTGGCTTTTTCTAAGCGGATTAAGTTTTTGGTGCCAAAGAATTTTTTGAGTTTGGCACTGCGGTAATTGGAAACCGATAAGACTTTTTTGATTTTGAAACCAGACTTTTTAAATATATCTTCGACATATTTAGGATGATAGTTGTAGAAGCCGTCGGAATTGAGGTCTTTGAGGTGGGCGACGTCGCGACTAAAAGGATTGATGTCGGACTTTTTGAACCAATAGCGGAACATTTTGGGCAGAGTCTTTTTATTAGCGACTTCAATGACGGCGATACCGCCAGGCTTGAGGATACGATAAAGCTGGTCGGAAACTTTTTGCATGTCTTTGAAATGGTGAGTGGCGCGGACCATCATGAGGGTGTCGAAACTATTGTCTTTGAAGGGCAGATCGTAAATGTCACCAGGCTGAGTCTTGAGCCGGCTACCGTAGAGCTCGCGGGCCTGAGCGAGCTCGGTTTTGGAGTAATCGAATAAAGTGGCGGATTTGGCGCGCGGTAAGTATTCGTCGGCTAATCTACCGTAACCGCCAGCGATGTCGACAAATGTATCCATGTGCTGTGGCAAAAGTTTGCGAATGGCGATGCGGTCGGCCATGTCTTCGTATTGGCGGTTGGCGTTTTCCCAGAAGATTTTTTTGTAATCGTAGCCGTTGTAATCAGCGACAATGTCGGTTGGTTCTTTGGTGATTACAGATGGGTGATTTTTCGCAGTTGATTTTGTCATAACTATTTCATTATAACATAAAACTGTTGATTTTTTGCGCTAATTTGGTATAATCATAGGGTAAGGTCTCTTAGTATAACGGTTAGTACAACGGGTTTTCATCCCGTCAACGCGGGTTCGACTCCCGCAGAGATCACCAAGTTTGTGGGCCGGTAGCTCAGTTGGTTAGAGCACGGGCCTTTTAAGCCCGGTGTCGAGAGTTCGAGCCTCTCCCAGCTCACCAAATAAAAAATAAGTCCGAAGGACTTCTTTTTTATTTGGATGTCGCTGGCTACAACTCCACTGACGTGGAGTTGGGGTGCCCTACGGGCACTAGAGGCTCTTTCGGATCCGCGCCGTTGTCGCTGCGCGACCGGGAGGCTACTTGGCAGAGCTGGGCTTTTCGCAAGCCATGTTGTAATTAACAGTGAAATCGCGTGGGCCGTAGGGCTCTATGGGGTAAAACTTAACGTAAGTGGCGTTTAGATCACAGTTATAATATGAATTTTCGAAAACGTCGAGGGAATCGGCATGGGAATTATTATTGTAGGATAAAAGCTGAGTAAGGCGGACATTGGGTAGGCCGCGCTCTTCGTAGTTATGTAGAATGACGTTGGGCTGGTTAATATAGTCGCCGAGTGCGCGGGGATAGAGATATTCGATGTAGTAGCGCTCGGCGAGTTTGGAAATTTCTTGCTCGCTGCGTTTGACTGGATCGAGTACGGAGGTAAGAATAAAAGTTAAGGCAATCATGGCGGCAGAGGTGCCGATGAGCGACATAAGGGTAACTTCGCGCCAGCTGAAAGATTGACGCCGACGGCGAGTAGATTTGCGCTGAGCGGGGGAGTTTTGGTGGGAAACTTTTTGCGCGAAAGATTGAGCGAATTTAGTAGTGACTTGCTTGGTCTTGCTGGCGGCAGTTTTGATAGTTTGGGCAAGTTTATTCGTGTAGGAAGAACTTCCAGACTGAGTAGAATTAGACTTAGGAATATAATAATCCTTGCGAAAATAGACTGTCTTCTCACGACCTTGCTTCATATTATCATTATACCACTAATGTTTTAAAAAAAGCAAGAGTCCGTTTCACGAAGACCTGTTTCATAAATATACTTTTTCTCGAGCCGCTCCGGGGCGCTCGCCCAAGTCTTAGGCTCTTCGAAAAAGATATTTATGAAACAAGATCTCGAAAAGCTTTTACTAGTAAAAGAGCGCGAGATATGGTAGAATATCTTTGATATGAGTAAAGTATTTAAAAGAACAAAAATTTTGGCTACGATCGGTCCGGCCGTATCGAGCGAAGAGCAAATTCGTGAATTAATTATGGCGGGTGTGAATGGTTGCCGCTTGAATTTTTCTCACGGAGATAATGAAACTCGCGAAAAGCAAATTGAGTGGGTGCGCAAAGCTGAAGCGGAAAAGGGGCGCTCGGTGGCAATGATTCAGGATTTGCAGGGACCGAAGATTCGCTTGGGTTTGGTAAAGAATAATCACTATGGCATTAAAGAAGGCGATGAAATTATCCTGGACGCTAGCATCAAAGAGCAGAAGAAGGGTAATGTGTTGCCGGTGCAGTATAATTTGGCGGCGAAGGTGAAAGTCGGTGAGCCGATTTTTATGTTTGACGGAAAAATTCGGACGCATGTGACGGAGATTGTGTCGGATACGGCGATTAAAGTGGTGGCAGAAAATAACGGCTTCGTGATGAACAATAAAGGGCTGAATTTGCCGGATACGGACTTTGGCGGGGATATTTTGACGCCGAAAGATTTGGCGGATATTGAGTGGGGGGCTTGTCGTGATTTTGACTATGTTGCATTGTCGTTTGTGCAGTGTGCAGATGATATTCATAAGTTGCGCCAGATTTTGCGAGAGCATGATTCGAGCGCAAAAATTATCGCGAAGATTGAAACAAAGAAAGCGGTGGAAAGTGATAAAACTCTAGAAGAAATTGTGAAAGCGTCAGATGCGATTATGGTGGCGCGGGGCGATATGGCGGTAGAAGCGGGGGCGGAGATTGTGCCGATTATTCAGCGGAAACTGGTGGCGATGTGTCGTGAGCACGCGAAGATTTGTATCGTGGCGACGCAGACGATGGGCTCGATGGTGGAGAATCCGGAGCCGAGCCGGGCAGAAGTGAGCGACGTAGCGAATGCGGTGTTCCAGGGGGTGGATGTGATTATGCTGTCGGATGAAACGGCAAATGGAAAATATCCGCTAGAAACGGTGCGGGCGATGAAGAAAGTGATTCTCTATGCGCAGAATAATTCGGATTTGCAGCCGATTCCGTATAAGCCGCAGAGTGAAAACCGGAACTACGATGCAATCTCGGCGGCGGCAGCACGTTTGGCGGAGCAGATTGGGGCGGATGCGATTATTTGCCAGACGGCTTCGGGGGCGACGGCGCTAGCGATGGCGGCGCAGCGGCCAACTTTGCCGGTGATTACGGTAACTGGAGATACGCGAGTGGCGAATCAACTAGCGCTAGCTTATGCTAACTCGGCGTTTGTGCGGCCATATTCGGTGAACTTTGGTTTAGATTTGGCAAAGGAACTGAAAGCGAGCGGATACATTCAGTCGGCTAGAGGAAAGAAAGAACTGGTAGTGGTGATCGTGTCGGGCAACCGGGACTTCTGCGGGACGGATACGATTAAGATTCGCCAAATTTAGCCTATTTTTAGTACCATATGGTATGATGGTATTAAATAAAGGGAAAGAGGTATGTTTGATAAGAAAACGGTACGCGATGTAGAGGTGAAAGACCAGGTAGTTTTGGTGCGGGCGGATTATAATGTGCCGCTCGGTACGCGGGAAGACGGTACGCAAGAGGTATTGAGTGATTTCCGGATTCGGGCGGGTTTGCCAACATTAAAATATCTGCTAGAAAATGGTGCGAGTAAAATTATTATTATGTCGCATCTGGGGCGGCCAGAGGGGAAAGACGAGAAGCTATCGCTAAAAGTGGTGGCGGAAAAGTTGGCGGAGCTATTGCCGGGAGTGGAAGTAGGCTTTGTGGATGAATGCCGGGGTGAGGAAGTAGAGCAGGCGGTGGCGGAGATGCCGAAAGGTAGTATCTTGCTGCTGGAGAATTTGCGTTTTGATCCGGGTGAGAAAAAGAATGATCAGAATCTGGCGGAAGAAATCGTGCGGAGTACGGGCGCGACGCTGTTCGTGCAGGATGGATTTGCGGTGACGCATCGCGCACACGCTTCGACTGATGCGGTGGCGAAACTGTTGCCGGCGGTGGCGGGACTATTAGTGGAGAAAGAAGTAACTCTGCTGAAAAAGGCGCTGGAAGATCCGGAGCGTCCGCTGGTGACGATTATCGGTGGAGCGAAAGTGTCGGATAAGCAGCCATTGATTGATAAGTTTTTGCCGGTGGCGGACAGGTTGATTATTGGTGGTAAGATTGCGGCGGACGGCTATACGAGTGATAATCCGCAGGTCTATGTGGCGGAAGACTTTGACGAAGATAGCGGGGGGGACAAGCTGGATGTGGGGCCGGTGTCGACTTGTAAAATTGTAGATATGATTAATGGGGCGAAGACGGTACTCTGGAATGGGGTGCTAGGAAAAGTAGAAGACCCAGCCTACGCGACGGCGTCGGTGATAGTGGCGAAGGTACTAGGAGAGAATAATAAAGTAACTTCGATTATCTGTGGCGGCGATACGGCAGGGTTTGTGGAGAATATGCAGCTGAATGACCCAGAGCTGAATTACTCGCTGATCTCTACGGGGGGTGGAGCAGCGCTGAGCTTGCTGTCTGGGGAGCCGATGCCGGGACTGGAAGCATTAGAAGATAAGTAAGGCGCTCTTACTTCTGATTTTACTAAAGAAAAGTAACTCTGTGGGGGAGTTACTTTTTTGAAGAGGTATGGTTGTGGAAAACTATGGTAGAAAAGTTGGGCGGAAAAGTGGTTGACTTTGCGAAAAGGCTTGTGTATAATTAGAAACATAAAAGGTCACAAATAAAAACATTAAACAAAACACATAGAAAGGAAATACTATGTCAAAAATTACAAGTGCAATTGCTGCTCTTGGTGTAGTTGTTGGCTTAGGTGTGGCTGCGTTGCCGCTTAGCACGTATGCGGCCGATCCAGCTAACGAAGGTCCAGTTACTGTGAAAGTTACAGTGAATAATGATTTGGCGCTTGCTTCGGATACTAGCGAAGTAGATTTCCAGGAATTGAACTCTGGTTCTGGCGTAGTTGTCAGAGAGAAAGCTGCTAAGCTGACGGTTTCTGGTACGGTTAAGTATAAACTATCCGTGCACGATACAGATGCTACGACTGCTTTGACGCTGTCGAATGCTGATGGTACGCCAGACACTACTACTAACGCGGGCATTCCTAATACTACTACGCTGGCTGCCGGCACTTCTGGTTGGGGCCTGCGAAAGAATGGCGGAGCTTGGATTCAATTGAATGGTACTACTCCAGTTGAGCTTGATAGCGGTGATTTGACAAGCACTGGTAGTAACGGTGCGCCGATTGATACGGATGTTGACTTCGGTATTTCGATTGGTGCTGGTCTAGATAATGGTACATATCAAGATCAGATTATGTTTACTGCTCTTGAAGATACTGGCGCTTAGTCATTTCTCGCCGGTTAAAAGCCTCCCCTATGGGAGGCTTTTTGTGCTTGATTTTACTAGTTGTTTAATATATAATGTGAAGTAGCAAGAATAGGAGGTGTAAGTGATAAGAAATAGAAGAGCTGGACGTTGTTTGGTAGGTGTCGTAATGATGGCCGTGCTAGCGGTTTGTGGTGTCTGGTTCGGTATGTTGGATAGTCAAGAAGTGTATGCTGAGGATGTCCCGAGCTATCGTATTAATATATCTCCTACACACATTAACTTGGATTTGACACCGGGCAAGACAGTTTCTACTAAATTCAAGATTCATAATACTGGTACAAATGATTTTGATTATGAGATTAATGTGGCACCGTATTCAGTGGAAGGTGATGACTATCGGCAAAATATTTCGCGGGAAACATCTTATACAGATTTAGCGAACTGGGTAACTGTTGATAAAAAGACGGGTAGGCTGAAAGTTGATGAGGAAACGGATATTGTAGTTACCGTGAAGGTTCCGGCTGATGTGCCGGCGGGTGGTCAGTATGCAGCGGTTTTGGCGAAGATGATTGAGGACAAAGGCGATGAAAGTACTGGTGTGACCATGGAGAAGCAGGTAGGAACAATCTTGTATGCTACTGTGGATGGAACCACTCGTAAAGAAGGCAAAATACTAGAAAATAAGGTGCCGAGCTTCATGTTTGCGCCACCAGTTCAGGCGACTTCGGTCGTAGAAAATACGGGTAATGTGCACGCCGAGGCAAATTATATTTTGCAGGTTTTCCCATTGTTTGGCGGCGAGGAAATTTATACGAATGAAGAGCATCCAGAAACTCGAGTGATTTTGCCGGAAACGCGACGCTTAAACACAGTTTCTTGGGATGGGGCGCCGCAGCTAGGAATTTTCCGGGTGAAGCAGACGGTGAAGTTCTTCGATCAGACAAGCGTGACGGAGAAAATCGTTTTTATCTGCCCATTGTGGTTCTTGTTTATCGTACTAGCGATTATTTTCTTAGCAATATTCTGGATTGTAAGTCGTGTCCGTGGTAGAGGAAAGGAGGAGTAATCATGGCTAAAAATCTAACTAAAGTAATTGCAACATTGGTGCTGCTGGCGGGGGTGCTGGTGCCAACGCGGACGGCCTTTGCGGAGGAGCAGAAGGCGTCGGGGAATGCGCTAGAACTGACGCCGAGCGGGACGCGTTTGACGTTATCGCCAGGCGATGTCTTGGAGGGGAATGCGGAGCACTGCCCGACGGAAAATGAGGATGGGTGTGCGATTACGGTGCGTAATATTGGTGCGGCGCCGGTGCGGTATAAAGTATATACTTCGCCGTATGCGGTGAAAGGTGAGGATAATGAGCTGAGTTTTTCGGAGGAAGCCTCAACGGCTTATACGCAGCTGTACAAATGGATTACGATTCAGGGGACGGATGGAAACTATTCGAGCGAGGCGGAATTTGCAGTGGAGCCGGGTGAATCGCAAGTTGTGCACTACAAGGTGACCGTGCCAGACGAGATTCCGGGTGGGTCGCAGTATGCGGTGATTTGGGCGCAACTGATGAGCAACAATGATGGTAATAGTGGCGGAATCGAAACGATTGGCCAGGTGGGGGCAGTGCTGACGGGGCGGTCGACGGTGGACATTCGCGAAACGGCGGTGCTGAGTGATTATGATTTCACAAGATTTGCTTTTAACGGGCCGCTGCACGCGCAAGTGACAATTGAGAACACCGGTAACGTGGATTTTATGGCGCATAGTTATTATACGGCGAAAACAATCTTTGGTAAGGAAATGTTTACCAAAGAGATTAAGACTCCGGCGTATCCAGGTACGACTTATCATGTGAACTTTGACTGGAATGATGAAGAAGATGTAAAGGTGCCGTTCCTAGGAATTTTCCACGTGGAGTGGAAAGTACAAGCGGCGGATCAAGAAAAGTCAGAAACGCATATTGTGGTAATTATGCCGATAATTGTGATAATTGTAATGGTTTTGCTATTGACAGTCTTAATCGTATGGACTATAATCATAATTAGAAAGCACAAAGAGCGCAAAGCTCGTAAGCTTGTCTAATCGCGAAAGATAAGCTGCCCGGGCTGCCATAATATCTGCATTGCGAGTGCGATATTCTGCGAGATGGCCGCTCGGTGAATTCAAAATAAAAATCAAATCTAAGAAAGAGTGTAGAGTATGCAAAAACGAAAAAAGCAACTTTTAGGGCTGGCAGGTTTGGTGCTCGTGGGGGCGATGACGGCTGTAGCTTGTGCAATGCCGACTCCTGGCGCTTCGGCGGAAGAGGGGTTTACCGGTAGCGTTGGTATTAGCGTAACGGTGAAAGAAGACGGTGGTGGCGACAATCCGGATGATCCGACTGGTCGGACTAGTGTTCGGATTGATGCGATTGACAACAAGCCGGTTAGTGGCGTGATAACTACCGTAAAACGGGATTTTCAGGTTAAGTTGAGCTATGTGCGGGCCGATTCAGCTGTGGTGCAGGTGAAAAATGCTAAGGGTGAAGTAGTTGGTACGGGTCGTTGTGCGGATATGAGTGCACTGAGTGGCAGCTGCGTCGCTACGGTGAGCTTGGACAAGAAGTATTTAGCGCAAGATCCACAGAATGGCGATGAGCTGACAATCTTTGCGGAAGCGCGCCTTAGTACGACTGGTGCCTTGGGTGATGATGCGGTGAAGTTTATCTATCGTTCGGCCTATATTTATAGTAAGGGCGAAGTAGAAGATAAGACTTACAACCCAATCATCTACGGGGTGGCGAATTCGGATGTGAAGTTTGCAGAGGTGCATATCTTTGATGCGAATGGCAAAGAAGTAACGCTGAAGCAGCCGATTACCTTTAGCTATGCGGATGTGAATCCAGTGACTGGTGAGTATAAGATTGTCTTGCCGTTCAAAGAGAATGGTTTGCCTGCTGGCAAATATACTGCAGTCTTGATGGCTTACAGCACGGCGACGCCAAGTGAAGATAGCTTGATTTCGGTGAGTACGATTAAAGATATCGTTTATAGCCCGGATGGTAGCCCATTGCCTCCAGATACTGGTAGTAACTTGTTCCAGAATTTGAACATTTCTCGGGTAGATTATGTGATTACTGGTCTAGTGGCCTTTGGGATGGTGACGGCATTTGCAATCTTCTTGATTGTCCGTCGCAACAAGCGCTAAAAGACTTAAAACTGTCGGTAACCCCTCGCAAGCGCATGTGACCTTGCGCACACGAGGCGAACCTTGCCGGCAGTTTTTTGTGGGAAAGGCGCGTTATGGGTTTTGTGAGAAAAGCCTGCTAAATCCTTCCCAAAAATGTACGAGTGTGCTATAATAAAGATATTAACAAGTTGGGCGGTTAGCTCAGTTGGCTAGAGCGCGTCTTTGACGTAGACGAGGTCAGAGGTTCGACTCCTCTATCGCCCACCAGTTTATAATGACCTGTAAGGGTTATTTTTTATATTTATCTTTTGTTCTGCTTATGGTATAATGGAGAAAAGGAGATTTGATGCGCATAGATGAAGAATTTATGGAGGAAGTTGGCTTGGGGGCGATGCCGCCGGATGAGAAGCAGGCTTTCATGCAGCATGCAGAAGAAGAACTGGAAGTGCGCGTAGGGCAGGCAGTGGGTGCGGATTTGACGGATGCGCAGATGGATGAGTTTGACCAGATTACGGATCTAAGCCGAGCGGCAGAGTGGCTAGAGCAGAATGCGCCGAACTTCCGGGAAACGGCAGAGCATGTGTTTAAGAACTTCAAGCAAGAGCTAATATCCGAGCGGAATAGTATTCTGGGGATTGCGTAAGTTTATTTGGGCTTGCCATAGCCGTTCATGAAGGCTTGGGCGGACATGGGTTTTTTGCCTTCGGGCTGGAGCTGGTCGACGGCGATGTAGCTTTTGTCTTGACATTTGATCATGAGCGGGGAAGTGACGCTGCTGAGGATGGATGGGTCGCAGATGACGGCGGTCATGTCGACGAGGTGAGCTTGCAGAATGATGCAATTTTTGCCGAAAAACTCGTATTTGGGCTTGGGGAAGCCTTGGTAGGCGATGATTTGGCGAAGGAGCTCGGCGGCGGTGCAGGACTCGGGGTGGAGCTGGGAAAGGGATTTCTCGAGCTTGGTGGTGTAGGTAGCCTGAGTGCCGTCTTGGGGGGTGGGGGTGAGAGTGCGAATCTCGCTAAGATGGGTGGCAATCCAGTTAGCGCCGGCTTCGGCGAGGCTTTGATAAATAGTAGTTTTGTCGAGCTCAAGATGGGATAAAGTAGCTTGATGATAGATGGGGCCGGCATCCATGGCTTTTGCGAGCTTCATAATGGAATAACTGAAATCATTATCGCCAGCGAGAATGGCGGATTCGATGGGTGAAGCGCCACGGTATTTGGGCAAGAGGGAAGGATGAAGGTTGAGAATGCCTTCTGGCTCGAAGAGCTCAAGGAGGTCGGACTTAATGAGCACGCCGAAAGAGGCTAATACGCCGAAAGCCTGGGGGTGCTCGGTTTTGAGCTTTTTGACGGTGGTTAAATCGTCTTTGGTGCGGGCGTGGAAGATGATTTCGGCGTTTGCTTGTAAGATAGGCAGAGCAAAATCGGCTAACATGCCATTACCGAAGAAAATTATCTGGGGTTTGGGGGTGGAATGATGATTTGGTTGGCTAGTGGGCATGTGTTTTTACCTATTTATGATTGATTATTTCGTTGATCTGGTGGCTAATCCTCGGGGAAGAGCTGAGGGTTGTTTTTGATAGTATATTCGTATTCGGCAGGAGCGATGGGGACGAGCTCGCCTTGGTCGTTCATGCGGGAGAAGGCATCGGGGACGTCGCGGATGTGGTCGATGAAGAGAATGCCGTCGAGGTGGTCGATTTCGTGCAAAATGGTGCGGGCGAGGAAGCCGCTAACTTTGAGCCGGACTTCGGTGCCATCGGCGAGGAGGGCTTTGATCTTGGCTTTTTGCGGGCGCTCGACTAGGCCGTAAATTTCGGGAACAGAAAGGCAGCCTTCTTGCTCTTTGACAAGTTTGCCTTCGGTGCGGATGACTTCGGGATTGATGAGGGCGGTGAAGGATTGGTTTTTCTTGTCGTCGAGGTCGTCACGGACGATGATGATGCGCTGATTCTCGCCGAGCTGAGGCGCGGCCATAGCAGCAGACAGCTCGTAAGGATGCTGCTTTTCCCAGTCCAACGAAGCCGCTACCATGTCGGCGATGAGCTCGCGGGTCTGGTCGTTAATCTCGCGGACACGGGCGGATTTTTGGCGCAAGCGCGGGTCGGGAGTGGTGATGATCTGTTTCATAAGTATATTATAACACATTTGGGCGAGTTTGCGGGGAATTCAGAGTAGGCTAGGCGGATCAAGGACGAGAGCATACCCAGCGTTGCCGGTGTAGGGGATGAGGGCTTGGCGGAGCTTTTCACGCGAGGTACTCTTGAGGAGGATTTGCCAGGTGAAGCCGCGGCTGGTGCGCTCGTGGAAGGCGGGCATGGGCGGGGAAACGGTGAGGCTGGGGTTTTGGCTTAAATCATTGTAGGCTTGGCGGATTTTGCTGATGGTGGTGCGCTCGGTTTTGTAAGTGACGCTGAGCTGGGCGAGGTAAGTGAAGGGCGGCATGGCTTGGTCGCGGCGTTTTTTGAGCAGGTACTCGGCGAATTTGGGGTAGTCGGACTGGATGGCGGCCTGAATGACGGTGTGATCGGGATAAAATGATTGGATAAAAACTTCGGCGACCTCGAGATGCCCGCGCCCGACGCGGCCGATGACTTGGTTAAGCAATTCAAAGGTGCGCTCTTCGGTGGCGAAATCGGGTAGGGCGAGGCCGGCATCGGCCTGAATAATACCGACGGTGGCGAGGTGGGGAAGGTCGAGCCCGCGAGCGAGGGTCTGGGTGCCGATGAGGAGGTCGATTTCGCCATCTCTCACTTCGTCATAAAGGCTGGCGAGGTCGTCATTCTTAGTATTATCGCCGTCGAAACGGGCGATTTTGGCTTGAGGAAAGAGCTGTTTGAGCTCGGACTCGAGGAGTTTGGTACCGAAACCTTTGTGAATGATACCGGGGTGGCCGCAATCGGGGCAGGTGGTGGGGACTTTCTCGGTATGGCCGCAGATGTGACAGCTTAAAGTGTAATTATCGGTATGGAGGGTCATGGGGAGGAAGCATTCGGGGCAGAGGGCCTGCCAGCCGCAGTTTTCGCATAAAGTAAGGGGGGCTGATCCCCGACGATTATGAAAAATTAAAGTTTGATGTTTAGCCTGAATATTTTTCTCGATGGCTGTCAAGAGGGGGGTGGAGAAATAACGATTTTTGGTGAAATTATCACGATTTTTGAGGTCAATGAGAGTGACCTGGGGCGCGATAGTGGATTTGGCCTTTTGGTTGAGCTCGACGAGGGTGGATTTAGTTTTGGCTAAATGATAGTCAACTAGAGTGGGAGTGGCAGTGCCGAGGATGCAGGGAATCTGGCAAGTGCTGGCGATGAAGCTGGCCAGCCGGAGGGCGGAGTAGCGGGGTGGATTCTCTTGGTAATAGGCACTTTCGTGGGCCTCGTCGATGATGATGAGGCCGAGATCGTGCAGGGGTGCAAGGAGGGCGGAACGGGGGCCGATGACGACAAGTGGCTGGTGGCTAGCGAGGATTTGGAGCCAGGTGGAGCGGCGTTCGGTCATGGTCTGCTGAGAGTGAATGAGGACGACGCGCTCGCCGAAAGTCCGCTCGAAAATCTGGACGAGCTGGCTGGTGAGGGCAATCTCGGGGACGAGGAGGATGACGGACTTTTGCTGCTCTAAGGTGTCGGCGGTGAGGGTGAGATAAATATTGGTCTTGCCGCTGCCGGTGATGCCGCGGAGAAGGCGAGTACTGCCAGGGGCGGCTTTTAGCTGGTCTAGGGCGGTTTTTTGGGCGGGGTTAAGGGGGATTTTGGTATGGCTCTCTAGGCTAGAAACGCCATCTGAGGCCTCTAGGAGGCCTCTAAACGCGTTTCTAGAGGTGATGCCGGCGGGAATGAGCAAATTGGCGGTGAGGGGAAGCGGGGAAAGATAGTATTTGGCTAGCCAGAAGGCAGCCTTGAGCAAATGCGCTGGCAAGGGAATGGGGCAGAGGAGCTTGGTGACGGGCTTGGTGGGAAAGTCGACGCTCTTGACTTGTTTATAGACGATGCCGGTGACGGTTTTGCGGCCGAGGGGAATCAGGACAATCTGGCCGGGGCGCAGCTTCTCCGCTGACGAGTAAGTAAGCGCGCCGCCGCCGCTGCGGTAGACTTCTGTAGGTATTACCTCGAAAAACATAGTTATATTATAGCATAGGGTGGGGGAGATTGGTTAAGCGTTCTATTGCGGTAGCTAAGCGATTTCGTGTTTTCTCGGGCTGGTAAGATTTTGAAGTTTCGGTCATTTCCTAGCATCTAGCTTTCGTACCTGTCGCCTCTGGGTGGGCGAGGCCTCATCTAAAGAATCGTCCTCGCCCAGCCTGATTAATGTTTACGAGGCGCCAGATAGAAAGCTAGATGTGGCTACTTAGCGACACAGCGGACAGAGCGGCCGCCGGAGCGAGAGTTGCTGATGAATGGGTTAGCGTTACTGGTGTTAGTGAAGTGTAGGAAGTAGGCTTGGCTAGTACTGTTGGGCGTAGAGGACCAATAGTTCCCGACGGAGCCGACATTACCAAGGGAACCATTATAAATGTTTCCGCTACACTGGAAGTATAATGGTTCGCTACGAAGTTTTGTACTTCCATCAGCGTCATCTTTGATGCTGTAAGCATTAGTTAAACCGCCGAAGGATTTGCTATTAATATTTCCGCTTCCGCTAGTCGGTAGCTGCCATTTGTCTGGGCAAATACCTTGCACATCATCAGTAGCAGATGTATTACTATCCATAGCGGCTTCCCAAGAGTAGAAGTTTCCCTGTGAGGTGTGATCACCATTAATATGAGTTCCTTTGGCGTAACGAGCTACATTATCAACATTTGTTGGCCAGCCAGCACAGCCGAAGCTGCCATTTAAGTCACATTGCTGAACTCCGCCGCCATCGTAAGCTAGGTTTTGGGTCATCCAACAATTATGGTCGGCGAGTTTAGCTACAACATAGATCTTTTTATCGCGGTTGTCTGCTAGTTTACCTTCTGTACCAATTTCTACATTTGTACAGAAGTCAGCAGACATTTCTTGCATGTTTGTGATGGTTTCATTATTTTTATTGGTGAGGCCCAGATTTACTACAATGCCTGCATCTGCTATTGCAGATACGTAAACATTGGCTTGATAGTGATCCCCCGGCAGACTACTGTCAAATTTGGCGGCAAAGACTAGTTTATATTTATCTCCACCGGTAACGGGTGCACTAGCTTTGAAGGCTAAGTAGTCGGTATTATTGTCACTGGTGCCAGATGGAACAGGATTGTAGAGTAGGCCATCGTTTGTTGCACTAGTGTTATCACTTACAGCGTAGCCCCAGGTATTATCACCAAAATTAGCGGGAGCGGTGCCATAATCTACTTTGCCTACGGTAGAAGCAGGGTTCTTTTGCCCCACTAAATTGCCGGTACTACCACTGGGTGTACTTAGAGTTAGATAGTATTTACTAATACCCGTACCGCCTACAGTAATAGTATTACTAAAGTAGGCTACCTTGCCAACTTCTACATTACCATTAGCGTTGCCGCTATCTGCTGTAATAGTTAAGTTGATAGCGGGGTCGCTGGCCGTCATGATGCCAGAATCGGTATTGGTGGTGTCAGCGCTAACATGATTAGTAGCATCAAAGTCTAGTTCTTCGGCATAAGCTTTGCTATTATCTAAAATTGGATTGATACATACTATTCCACCAAGAAGGAGAGCTAAGCCGCAAACACTGGGTATGCCCCATCGGTAGAAATAAGTACTTTTACTATGAAGCATTTTGCTTGATTCTAAGATGCTACTATTAGAATTAGGTTTTTTAATAAAAGTTGATGGGTGCTTAGCGAAGAGCTTTTTCCTCCTAGCTCTTCGGCTGTCTGTGTAGTGTGGCATTGGCCCTCCTTTTGGTTGTTAAACGCCCTGAGTGCCATTTCCAGCTGTACTGCGTCACCGATACAAACTAAAAACGGCACCATAGGGCGCTTTACTTCCATCGATCAGCCAAAGACAGACTTACAGAATAAGCATGGTCATCTGACTAACCGCTATGATGCCGTTTCTAAACGACCATGTGTTCTTATTCATGCTGTAGACAATCCTCTGTCTTGAATTGCGTCTGACTTTAACTATCGATGGTTCATCAAACCATAATTTTTTCGATGAAAGTAAAGCTAATACTATTTTACGCAGGTTTTGGCGGTTTGCCAAGTCTAGTTTTTTGTGTAAAAGATGTTTTAATATAAGATTTATGGTTAAAACATTTATACAATACGGCAATATTCCTGAGTAAAATTTGTGTTCAACAACAGGGGTGAAAGATGATTCTTGCAAAAATTTCGTGCTAGTGCTTGTTGGTTTTGATGAAAATGTGCTAGGCTTGTAGAATGAAAAATGATATAGAGCAGGAACTAAGTCAGCCTGATAAAGAAGAATTAATGAGTCAATGGTTTGGCGAGAAGATTGTATTGCATAAAATTGAGAATGTACCATATTTTAGTGAGGGTGAGATTTGGTGGTGCGGTTGTGGTGAAAATGTTGGAACAGAAATAAATGGAAAGAGTCAGTATTTTTCACGGCCATGCGTCATTCTTAGAAAATTGAGTAGAGGAGGCTTTATGGGTATACCTTTAACGTCGCAAGAACATCATGGTTCTTGGTATGTTGAGTTTAGTTTTCGCAATAAAACCAGTTATGCGGCATTATGTCAGGCGCGTATGATGAGCGCAAAACGGTTGTATAGGCGTATGGGGCGGTTAGATGAGGTGGATATGTTGCGTTTGAGAGAAGGGTTTGCAAAATTGTACCTGTAAAAATTTCCCCCTAGTTTAGTGAGCTAGGGGTCGCGAGAAATCCTCGAATATGCTTCTATTATAGCGCACGCTTGAGGTCTTGTCAATATTTATGAGATGGTTTGCGAGATAGTTATTATCATCATGCGGAAATGTGCTATAATGAGCTTATGAAACTGGTTGAGTTATCGGAGTCGGAGGTAAAACATCTCAAATTTGCGTGTAGTAATTTCTTGCAATCTTGGGAGATGTATGAACGCTATCAGCGACTGGGGCGGGAAGCGTATTTTATAGGGGTGAAGAATGATGAGAAGATTCTGGCGGCAGGGCTAGTGCTGGCGCGGCCGTGGCGGTTTGGAAAGAAGACTTTCCGGGTGCCGGGAGGCTGGCTGATGGATTATGAGGCGAGTAACCGGGCGGAGATTTTGGAGTTCTTGACCAAGGAAATGAGGAAGTTTTGTCTGGAGAGGCAGGGGATTACGCTGGAGATTGCGCCGAATATCATCTCGGAGCCGCGAGATGCGCATAATAATGTAGTAGAGGGGAAAAATCACCTGGATATTAAGGCAACTTTGCTGAAGTTGGGCTATAAATATCTGGGGGAGTATGAGCAGGTGAAGTGGACGTTTACGCTGGATCTGAACGATCAGACGGCAGAGGGGCTGTTTAGGGAGTTCCGGACGGACCATCGGCAGCGGATTCATCGAGCGGAGCGGGAAAAAGTGCGGATTCGGGAGCTAGAGATGGATGAGATTAAGATCCTGAAGGACATCGCGGCAGAGGCGGGCGAGCGGCATGGGTTCAAAGATCCAGATATGGAATATTATCGCTCGATGAAGGAAGCGTTTGGTGATAAGGTGAAGTTTGTGGTGGCGGAGATTCCGGCGGAGAAGCTGAGCGAGGAAGAGCGTGGGACGACGGACCAGGAATATATTCCGCTGGCAGCGGCGATGTTTGTGAACGACGGGAAGGAAATTGTCTATCTATATAGTGGGTCGGTGCGGAAGTTGCAGAAGTATGGCGGGGCGCACCTGATACAGTGGCAGATGATTCAGGAGGCGCTGAAGACGGGCTGCAAGAAGTATAATTTCTACGGGGTGAAGCCAGTAGAGGGGAATGGGGTGTATAACTTTAAACTGGGGTTCCGAGGGCAAGTGGAGGAGCTGCTGGGGACGTTTATCCTGCCACTAGATTTCTGGGGTAAGCTGTATTGTATGCGGTTGAAGCCGCACGAATATGGCGCGGTGCATTGAGGCAGCGGTGATGATAAGCTGGAGTGGTGGCAGATTGCTGTGGTGCGGAGAATTGCAGGGGCTGTTGTGAAAAAGAGTTGGATAAATTGTTGTGAAAATGACTTGTAAAACCTCTGGGTGAGGGGTATAATGAAGGGAAAGAGAGAGGAAGTATGCTAGATATTTTTATTACATCACGAGTGAGAAGAAAAATCGTAGTAGTGTTTGCGAAATATCCAGATTTTAAGACGCATGTGCGGGCTTTGTCGAAGTTGATTAAGGAAGACCCGGGAAATATTCAGCGTGAGTTGCAGCGCTTGGAACGGGGCGGTTTCTTGATTATGACGCAAAAGGGCAACACGCGGATTTACCAGATGAACAAGCAGTTCCCGCTGCTGAAAGAGCTACAGGGGATGGTGATTAAGTCGCAACAACTAGCCAAAACTAACCGCATTGATCGTACTATCGGGTGAGTAAAATTTTTGATCAGCTGGTAGTGGCGCGGGGATTGGATGGGGATTTTTTGCGGCCAGAGTATGAGAAGTGCATTAGCCCGAGTTTCTTGCCGGGTGTGACGCCGGCGGTGGAGCGGATTCGGCGGGCGGTGCGAGATAAAGAGAAGTGTATTATCTACGGGGATTATGACGTAGATGGTGTGACGGCGAGCACGGCGCTGTACGATACGCTGAAAATGGCGGGGCTAGAGGATATTATGATTATGCTGCCGAATCGGTTTACCGATGGGTATGGCATGAGTACAAAAATTGTTCAGCGGGCGCAAACAGAGGCGGTGAAGCTGGTGTTTACAGTGGACTGTGGTAGCCGGAATCATGAGATTATCCATGAACTAAGGGAATTAGGGGTGGATGTGATAGTAACGGATCATCATGAGTGCAGTGATACTCTGCCGGAGGCGATGGCGGTGATTAATCCGAAGCGGCGAGATTTGGACGGCACGAAGCAAGAAATACGCGAGCTGCGGGAGCTGGCGGGGGTGGGAGTGGTGTTTAAGCTGGCGCAGGCGCTGGTGGAGGCAGGCTTGATCAAAGCTGGGCAAGAAAAGTGGCTGCTGGATCTGGTGGCGATTGGTACGGTGTGCGATAGTATGGTGCTAAGGGGTGAGAACCGGAGGCTGTGCAAGTATGGATTCTTGGTATTAGGAAAGACACGGCGACCAGGACTGAAGGAATTACTGATGCGGGCGGGGGTGAAAGATATATCTGGTGATGCGATTGGCTACCAGATAGGCCCGCGACTGAATGCGGCGGGGCGGATGGAAACGGCGGAAAAGGCGTTGAATTTACTGATGGCGACGAGCCGGGCGCAGGCGGCGCTGATGGCAAGCGATCTGGAACTGCTAAATGACCTACGCAAAAAGCAGCAAAATGCGGCGGTGCAAGAGATTGCGGAGCGGGGAATCGGTGAGGAACCAGTGATAATTGAGCAAGGTGAGTGGCACGAAGGGGTGCTAGGGATTATTGCGGGGCGGCTGGTGGAGGAGTACCACAAGCCGGCTTTCGTACTGGGGCGAAGTGGAGATGAGCTGAAGGGCTCAGGGCGGAGCTTTGGGGATTTTAACCTGGCGGCGGCGCTGGATGCGTGCCGAGAATATATCATTGGTGGTGGTGGCCATGCAGAGGCGTGCGGGGTGAAGGTGGCGCCGGATAGGTTTAAAGATTTTTGTCGGGCGATGAATAGCTATTATGATAGTCTGGGTTTGGTGAACCAAGAGAAATTCCTGGGGGTGCATGAAGATCTGATGGTGACGGATTTTGAGGACTTTTCGCTGGAGCTAATGGAGGAGCTAAAGACGCTGGAGCCGTTTGGTGAGGGGAATCAGACGCCGATTTTCCGGCTGCCGGAGGTAAGAGTGATGGAAGCGGCGCGGCTAGGTAGCGAGGGACAGCATTTGCGGCTGCAACTGTGGGATACGGCGGGGCATAGCTTCAAGGCGATAGGATTTAGCGTGCCGGAGGAATATTTGAATCTCCAGGCGGGGGATACGGTGGATGCGTGGGTGACGCTGGAGGAGAATAGTTTTCGGGGGATTAGAAACATAGAAGGAAGAATTGTCAAGCTTGCATAGTGGGATGCTTCGCGATAGCTACGCTTATGCTGCGTTATCGATTGCGATGCTCGCTCACCGTATGCTAAATACGGCTCGCTCCGCTTCTCATCGCTGCCTTGCCTAAGCGTGCTCTAGCGAAGCCGGGGACTTGGAATGGTCGGGTAGTACTCCCGGGTAATGTGGGTTTTGGAGAATTGCGTTACAGGGGTGGAGATTGTAATTAAGATAAGATTAGTCGGGTGTTACTCCCGACTCATGGTGAAAAATTAACACCGGGTGGACCGGTGCTAATTTATTTAAGGCCTAAGCGCATTTTTTCGGCTTTCTCGGCGCGGCGGATTTCGCGAATGATTGCTTTGGTCCGACGTTCGCGCTTGGAGATAGGCTTAGAGAAGCGCATCTGGGTCTTCTTAAGTGGCATGATACCACTCTGTAATACCTTGCGGTTGAAGCGGCGAATGAGGTTCTCGTTGGCCTCGTTCTGGTCTTTTCTAGTTACTTTGATTGCCATATATTGCACATTATACCAAACTTTCTCTGATCTGACAAGGAGTTTATGAGCTTTTATGAGTGAAAACTAAAAATTATAGTATAATATATAGTGAAGGAGAAAACATGATTATATTGATGGGCTTGGCGGGCTCGGGCAAGAGTACGCAAGGGCAAATGTTGGCGGCGGCGACGGGGAAGGTGTGGCTGTCGGCGGGGCAGGTTTTGCGTGACACGAGCGACCCCGAGCTCAAGGCAATCATGGAGAGCGGAAAGCTAGTTCCAGATGAAATTACGGAGCGACTGATGACGCAAGGGATGCTGGAAGCGGTGCGCGCGGGTAAAGATGTGATACTGGATGGTTTCCCGCGGAATGTGGATCAGGCAGAGTGGTTGGCGGAGAACTTGGCGGCGGTAATGAAACTGGTGATTATAATAGAGGTGCCGAAGGATGAGCTGATGCGCCGCTTAGAGCTGCGGGGGCGGGCGGATGATACGAAAGAGGCGATCGAAGAGCGGTTTAAGATAGTTGAACAAAATATTTATACAGTTTGCCAGATATTGTCTGGGCAAGGGATTAAAATTGTAAAGGTTGATGGTACCGGTACGCCAGAGCAGGTGGCGGAGCGGATTCAGCAAGTTGTAACAGAGGTAGAAAATGAATAAAAAATTTATACAGCGAGAAACGCCAGAAGAATTAGAACAGAAAATTGCCGCGATGCGCAAGGGTGGGAAGATTTTAGGGGGGTTATTGCATGATCTGAGAGAATATGTGCAGCCAGGGATGACGGGGAAAGAAGTGGATGCTTGGGTGCGGAAAGAGGCGGTGAAGCGGGGCGGTAAAGTGGCCTATGATTATCTAGAAGAGGACTTCCCGGGGGCGATTTGTATTTCGGTGAACGATGAGATTGTGCACGGGATTCCGACGGATTATGCTTTTGAAGAGGGGGATAAAGTGTCGTTTGATATGGATTTGCTGTACAACGGATATTATACGGATGCGGGGTTTACGATGCTGGTGGGCGGAAAGGGCTCGCCGGCGGTGAAGCAGATGATTAAGACGACAGAGGCGGCGCTCTGGGCGGGAATTAACGAGGCGCGAGCAGGGGCGAAGATTGGTGATATTAGCTGTGCGGTAGAGAAAGTGTTGCGTAAGGGGAAGCTGGGGGTGATTGAGAACTATGTGGGGCATGGGATTGGGAAGGAAATGCACGAATCGCCAGAGGTGCCGAATTATGGTGTGCGGGGACGGGGCTATACGCTGAGAGCAGGTGATGCTATTTGTATCGAGCCGATGTCTTGCTTGGGGAAGCCGGCGAATTATGTGGACCCGGAAAGTGGCTGGGCGGTGAAGCTGAAAGACGGGTCGATTGGGTGCTATTGTGAGAATACGATACTGGTGCTAGAGGATGGGTGTGAGGTCTTGACGGACTGGAGATGAGGTTAGGCCGCTTCGTAAATACACTGTTTCTTGGGTCGCTTCGGGGTGTAACGCAATAAGTTGCTTTAATTACGTCAATCATGGAACAGAGTTGTAGTAAAAAAGTGCTTGCTTTTTTAAGGATAAACGTTGTATAATAAATGTATGGATGAAATTTCACGCTATGCTGTGGGGGTAGACATCGGTACTAGCACCGTGCGGACGGTGGTGGCTAGCGTGAGTTCTGATGGGGCTCTAAATGTGGTAGGCTATGCAGAGGCGCCGAATGCAGGGATGCGGCGTGGGGTGGTGGCGAATCTGGTGGGTCCGTGTAATGCGATTGATCGGACGCTATATGATGCAGAGCGGATGAGTGGCTTTCAGGTGAAGAGCGCGACGGTTTCTATCAACGGTACGCAGCTGCTGTCTACGCGCACGGAGGGGATGATTGCGGTGGGGGGCACGGATCATGAGATTAATGAGAATGATTTGGCGCGGGTGCAGGATGTGGCTTTGCAGGGGAGAGTCCCGGCGAACCAAGAGGTGCTGAGCGTGGTGCCTTTGCAATACGTACTGGATGGCCAGGGCGGCATCAAAGATGCTCTGGGGATGACGGGGTCGCGACTAGAGATGCAAGCGAACGTGATTTCGACGATGACGCCGAGCTATGACAACCTTTGCAAGGTGATGGATACGGTGAATGTGACGGCAGAGCGAATCGTGCCAAGCGTAGAAGCGGCGGCGCGGGCAGTTCTGACGGAGCGCCAGATGGAGAATGGCGTAGCGGTGGTGGATATTGGCGCAGCGACGACGGGGGTGGCGATTTATGAAGAGAATGACCTTCAGTATATTGGTGTAGTGCCGGTGGGTTCGAATAATATCACGAACGATTTGGCGGTGTTACTAGCGATTGATACGGAGATCGCGGAAGAAATCAAACGGCGTTTCGTGACGGGTGATTTTATCAATGTGGATGAAGAGCCGGTGGTGATTCGCTGGAAGGGGAAGGAGCTGCGATTTGAGCGGGATCAGATTGATGAAGTGGTGCAGGCGCGGTTGGATGAGATTCTAGATCTGGTACGTAGGGAGCTGAAAAAGGCGCATTATGAGCAGCGTTTGCCAGAGGGGATCGTCCTCACTGGTGGCGGCGCGCGGATGCGGGATATTGATAAATTCGTGCGGGCGACGCTGGGCATGTCGGTAAAGATTGGGCGGCCAGCAGGTCTGACGGGGGTGGCGGATGCGATAGAAAAGCCGGAGTATGCGGCGGCAGTAGGTTTGATGCTACTGTCGGCGGATGGTGGTGGCCAGATGGCTGGGAAAAAGCCAAAAAAGAAAAAGGCGAAAAAAGGCGAGAAGAAGCCGGGACTGTTTAAGAGGTTTTTCGGCAAGTTCTAGGGGTCATCGTCGTTACGGGGACTCCTCACTTCGGCCGCTCCCCGTTGGTCGCGGAGAGTTCCGAGAAAGAGGACGGCGCTGGCGATACCCGACATAGAAATTGAACAAATTTAGTGTTCAATTTAGTGAGAAAACTTAGTGATTATTTAGAAAATAGAGAAAAAGGGTGTGAAAACTGAAAAAGTATGCTATACTGAGTACAAGAATAAGTGAGGAAAGGATATGCCCGAGATTAAGCCAACAGAGGTAGAGAGTTCAGCAAGCATTAAAGTGGTCGGTGTAGGTGGCGCTGGCGGTTCAGCGGTTGACCGCATGAAAGAGATTGGATTAGCGGGTGTAGAATTTGTGGCGATTAATACTGATGCGCAAGCTTTGCATCATTCGACGGCAGATGTGAAAGTGCACATCGGCCGGGGTTTGGGTGCTGGTGGCGATCCGGACAAGGGCCGCGAGGCGGCAGAGAATGGTCGTGAGGCGATTGGTAAGTCGCTGGATGGTGCGGATATGGTTTTTATCACCTTGGGTGCGGGCGGCGGTACTGGTTCGGGTGCGGCGCCAGTTGTGGCAGAAGAATCCAAGAACCGTGATATTCTAACGGTGGGTGTGGCGACGAAGCCCTTTACTTTTGAGGGGGCGCGGCGTCGGGAGAATGCTGAGAAAGCGATTGATGAGCTGTCACGCAGTGTGGATGCTCTGATTACGATTCCGAATGACCGACTGCTCCAGACGATTGACCCGCGGACCTCGCTGCAGGAAACTTTCCGGATTGCGGATGATGTGCTGCGCCAGGGCGTGCAGGGCATTTCTGAGCTGATTACAGAGCACTCTTTGATTAATCTAGATTTCGCAGATGTGAAGGCAATCATGAAGGATGCAGGTTCAGCACTGATGGGGATTGGCCGGGCTTCGGGCGATAACCGAGCGACGATTGCGGCGCAGCAGGCGATTGAGTCGCCGTTGATTGAGGTGAAAATCGATGGTGCTCGGGGTGTGCTCTTTAGCATTGCAGGTGGTTATGATATGGCGATGAGCGAGATTCAGGAAGCGGCGGAGGTGATTACCGCGGCGGTGTCGCCAGATGCGAATATTATCTTTGGGGCTTCGATTCGTCCGGAGCTAGAGGATGAGATGGTAGTGACGGTAGTAGCGACTGGCTTTGATTCGGAATATTATCGCAAGCTGGATGCACAGAAAGCTGCTGGCATGACGGCAGTGGGCGATATGATGGGTGTCGGTGCTTATTCTACGCCGGCAATGGAGAATCCGGTGCGCCGTGAGCCAGAGCCGCGAGTTGAGTATAATAACCCAGCTAGTGTAAACCATGATGCGGGTGGTAGGGTTGAATATAGCAATGACGCGCTGAATAATCGCAAGCTAGACCAAGACCGTAATGCGAGCGTAGATACTAGTGCAACGGAATTTACGACTAATAACCGCACGAATATGTGGGATTCCATTCGGGCGAATGAAACGGAAGACGATTTAGACGTGCCGCCGACTTTGCGCGACCGCCTGCGCAACAAGAATCGAGATTAATCAATGTCAAAGTTACCCCGGATTGGTGATAGTAAGGTGCTAGAGAGTCGTGAAACGGAGGATGGCACTACGATTCGTCGCCGTCGGGTTAGTCCGGATGGTTATCGTTTTACCACTTATGAGCGGATAGAACTGCCGCCACTGATAGTGATTAAGCGCAGTGGCAACCGAGAGATTTTTGACCGGGAAAAGTTGATTACTTCGATTCAGCGGAGCGTGGGGAAGTTTATGAAGTCGGAGCTGGAAGTTGAAGCGGTGGCGGATAAAGTAGTAGATTTACTCAGAGCGCAGAATGATGAGGAAGTGACAGCGCAACAGATTGGCGAAGCGGTGCTGGATGTCTTGGCGGGGCGGAACGAGGTGGCTTATGTGCGCTATGCTAGTGTGTTTATGAAATTTAAGACGCTGGATGATTTTAAGGCAATTTTACAGAGGAAGGGATAGATAAAATGAGGGTGGTTTGCGTGTACCGCGAGGGGGAAGACTATAGCCGGACGGTAGAAGAATGGTTGCGGGATTTTGAGCGGCGGACGGGCAAAGAGATTGAGCGGATGAGCCCAGATGGGCGTGAAGGTGTGCAATTTTGCCGGGCTTATGATATTGTAGAATATCCGACGATTTTGGCGTTGGGTGATGATGGGGCGGTGCTATCAATGTGGAGAGGGAAAGAATTGCCATTATTCGACGAGGTGGCGTATTGGGCATGAAAATGCCCCGCTCGGGTGAGCGGGGCGGGGCTGGAGCCTAGAGATCCTTAGTGCGGAGACGGATTTTGCTGTGGGTGCTGGGATCGGTGACGCTGATGACGCAGCCAGGAGTGGCGGCGCCGCGGTGAAGAAGTTGGATTTGGTTGCCTTTTTGAAACCAGGAAGACGGGATGAGATCGCGGTATTTGTTGAGATTGGTACCAAACTTGTCGGGATTACCCATGCGGGAACTGACGATTTCACCGGTGAGATAAAAGCCAGTAGCGGTTTGGCGGATAGACTTGACGGTGATACGGATTGGTATGCCGCCTCCGCTGGAAAGGTAGATGAGTTTGGCCTTCTCTTCTTCCTCCTTTTTCTTACCTTTCTTCGCCTTCTTTTTCTTTTCCTCGTCTTCATCTTCGTCTGGCTTGTGTTGGACGAATTTGAGGCTAAAATCAAGCTCATCGTCGGTGAGTTGGTGCTGCATATGGCGCAGCTGGACGCGGGTGACGCCGGTATGGATGATGCAGCCCACGTCGGTGAAGACAGTGGTCATGGTCTGGTCAGAGGCCGAGGATTTGGCTGGATGACGTTTAGACACAAAATCAGCTCCTTTAAGAATTAGGAACATTCGGCTCCTTTGCACGAAAAGAGCTCGGAGTACGGACAAAATACTTCCGCTATTCTTATTATAGCACGGATTAGTCAAAAAAGCAAGAGTATTTTGCGGAAAAGGGTGAAGTTGGCCTTGGAAAAGGGAGAAAAATGTGCTAAAATGAGTCTAGAAAAGGCGCTAGAGCGGAGATCGACCGCGAGCTGGTGAAAGAACGGAATTATCCTATTAGACTCACCCGTGAATCTGCGTGAAGGATGAAGTAAGTGTTTCTTGAGGTAGCTTGAGAAGAAGTTAGATGGTACCGCCCGCAGGGGTTCTAACGGTAAGGATTAAGAGATAGACGGGGCGAAGGCAAGAGCTGGAGCGAGTTTATTTGATTAATAAAGCCGTGGACTCGGCGGGAGTTTTTATGAAATATCAAGCAGGCAAGCGTCGCCGCGCTTCGGAATATGAGAAAGCGCTGGTGGACTGGTGGAAGAAAAATCGGACATTTGAAAAGTCAGTGGAACAGCGCCCGGCGCATGATTCGTATGTGTTTTATGATGGGCCACCGTTTATTACGGGGATGCCGCACCACGGGACGCTGCTATCCTCGATTGTGAAGGATGCGGTGCCGCGGTTTTGGACGATGCGGGGGAAGCGAGTGGAGCGGCGCTGGGGGTGGGATTGCCATGGTTTGCCGGCGGAGAATTTTGTAGAAAAACAGCTGGGAATCACGGATCGGCGGGAGATTGGCACGAAATGGTCGCTGGAAGATTATATCCTGAAGGCGCGCGAAAGCATGGTGGCGAATTCGGAAACGTGGGAAGGGACGATTGATCGGATTGGGCGCTGGGTGGATTTTAAGGGCGCGTATCGGACGATGGATAAGAATTTTATGGAGTCGGTCTGGTGGGCGTTTAAGACGCTGTACGAAGCCGGGAGGATTTATGAGGGGCGGAAGGTCTTGATGTATGACACGAAGTTTTGCACGCCGGTGAGTAAGTCGGAAGTGACGATGGATAATGATGCGTATCAAACCGTGACGGATCCGAGTGCATATGTGAAATTTGCGTTGACAAAAGATTCGCTTGCAGCGTCGCCACTCTTTTCGGAACCCGTTTCGTCGTCGCCCGTCGCTACGGGGACTCCTCACTTCGGCCGCTCCCCGTTGGTCGCGGAGAGTTCCGAGAAAGAGGACGACGCTGACGACGCTAATGCCAACGTTTATTTCTTAGCTTGGACGACGACGCCGTGGACGTTGCCAGCAAACTTAGCATTGGCGGTTAATCCGGAAATGACATATTGTATCGTCAAAGTTTGGGCGCCGGATGGGGTGGAGGCGAAGGCGCCGCAGCCGGAGATCTTGATTCTGGCGAAAAGCCGCTTGGAGGCGGTGCTGGGGGTGGCGGATTATGAGATTATCAAAGATGGGATTAAGGGGGCAGACCTCCTAGGGTTGACATATGAGCCAATTTGTGAAATTGGACCCCTTTTCGGGGGAAAAGGTGTCCAACCTCCAAAAGCCAGTTCGTCCGCAAAGTCAGAAGTGAATTCCGACTTTGCGAAGAAAAAAGATACTTGGACGGTGCTCGCAGAGGATTTTGTGTCGGATGCGGATGGTACGGGCATCGTGCACATTGCGCCGGCTTATGGTGAGGATGATTATAAATTAGCGCAAGAGCATGCGGTGGATTTCGTGGATGTTTTGGACGAAAGTGGTTACTACTTGCCAGAGGTGGCGGCGCAGTTGCATGATCTAGGCGTGCGGGATACGGATGATAACGGTATCGAAATCTGGGCGGCGAACAAATACATTGCGAAATGCCTGGAAGAGGTGGGTATCGTCTGGAAAATTGAATACATCAAGCATGAATATCCGTTTAATCCGCGCTCGAAGCAGAGGATTATCTACCGGGCGTTCCCGAGCTGGTTCTTTGACGTACAAGGCCAGAAGGAGCTGATGATAGCGCAGAACGAGAATATTAATTGGTTCCCGGAGTATCTGAAGCACGGGCGGTTTGAGAAGAATATTGAGCAGGCGCCGGATTGGAATCTGTCGCGCGACCGGTTCTGGGCGACGGCGATGCCGGTGTGGAAGAGTGAACAAGGTACGGTGAAAGTTTTTGGTAGCTATGCGGAGTTGAAGGAGTATTCTGGGCAAGAGTTGGAAGATTATCATCGGCCGTGGGTGGATCAGATTACGTTCTCGGCACAGGTGAGGGACTCGTTCTCTTCGGCTATTACGTCGTCAGATTCTCCAGTCCGCAGTCACCGTATCTCAAATACGGCTCCTTTGCGGGCTTCAAATCTTCCTAGTACTAGCTCGAAGATAACTTCGTCTGACGGCGCGGAAGAGAATATTATTCCGTATCACGATGGTGACACGGTGCCGGAGGGGTATCATCTGGAGCATTTTAAACGGATTGAGAAGGTGCTGGATTGTTGGTTTGAAAGCGGCAGCATGCCGTTTGCGCAGCTGCATTATCCCTTTGAGAATAAAGAAAAGTTTGAGCAGAATTATCCGGCGGATTTTATTGTAGAATATGTCGGGCAAGTGCGGGCGTGGTTCTATTATGTCCATACAGTGAATACGACGTTGGCAAGCATTGGCGCATTCAGTAGCACTTCTTCGCGGGAATCTTCTGATGTAGATGCGTTCAGTGATGCTTCGGCTTCTCTTGAAACGGTTGACGTGACGTCAGGTCATCAAAAACCTGTTTCGAGCCGCAAAAGTTCCGCGGACGTAACCGCGCTGACTTTTGCTAAACAGGTTCCTGATGAGCCTGGTACGTCAAATGTTTCTCAAGAAGCCAAAGCATCATCTGATGTGTCTGTTCGGCGAGATTTGGGAGCAACATCATCGGGGCAGCAACTGAATGCGTTTAAAAACGTGATTACGACGGGGACGCTGGCGGGGAACGATGGGCGAAAAATGTCGAAATCACTAGGGAATTATACCGATCCGAATGTGCTAATGAATCA
>CAYUDH010000002.1:0-43329 GCA_964443595.1 uncultured Candidatus Saccharibacteria bacterium | reverse complement strand
TGGTGCGCCTCTGCTCATCGCGAGCAGGCTAGTGCTGATACGATGTGTGTTGGCGCGAATTGCACCCGGCGCAGCCTGGATAAGAGCCTTTGTAGCAAAATTGGCGGCTGGAGCTTGGCGGCACTTATGGTGCTTGGGGTGTTTAGTTATCTAACCTTTATTCAGGAGCAAGCTTTTGCCGCATATGATTGGGAGCAGCGTACGCTATCTGACATTGATACTATGCAACAGATGAATGCGAAAATTTGTGAGAATAGCGAGATTGGTGAAAGTAAACAACTTGAAGATACTCGCGAACCCGGCAAGAAATATTGGATTACCAAGCTCAAAGGTGATACGGCAGGAACTAAAGAAAAAGGGGAATGCTGGATGACGCAGAATCTAGATTATGATGGTGGTGGCGCTAGGACCCAAGATTTAGCTATGTGGGATAATGGAACCGGTACAGGACATGTTAACAATAACACTGCAGCTTACTATGATCCGGGAGATTATTATTACACTACGCATTCACGAGGCACCGACTGTTCTAATACTACTGGTCTAAGTGTGTGCAGCGAGTTTTCTACTAGCGGGGATGCACATTATCATGTAGGTAACTACTACTCTTGGCCGGCTGCCATGAATGGTAATATTAGCGCTTCGGAATCGGCACAAGGAATCTGCCCTGATAAATGGCAACTGCCAACTAGCGGAGATGGCACTACTAGTAGTGAATCTTTTAATAGTTTAATGGATGCTTATGGCTTTAGCGGTAGCACGCTCACTAATAGTAATGGTAGCTTGTATGATAATCCTATATATTTTGTGCATGGCGGGTTCCTCTACAACAGTCAGCTGAGCAAAGCCGGTGACAGCGGGTGCTATTGGTCCTCTACTTCTAAAGGCAGTGACCGTGCTTACGACCTAGTCTTCTATAGCGATGTCGCTCCGTCTGGTGACAGCCTTCGCGCCGGTGGCTTCTCCGTTCGTTGCGTAGCTGCGGACATCTATCCAGAAAAGCCACCTATTACCGACAATGATACAGCCAATGTCGCCATCACCGTTAGCCCAGTAATTAGTATAGATGTCACCAAAGATGCTAATGATATGACGGTAGACTTTACTAAAGTAGCTACCAGTACTATTATAGCTAGAGTTGGTTCTAATCAACCGTATAAGGTATTACTTAGTACAGATGAAAGTGATTTGACTAATCCTGATACTGATAGAACCATCCCCATGATTCCATCAAATCAAACTATAGTAAAAGGCACTAATAGCTGGGGTATTAAGAAGCTATCCTCACCCACTGATACTACTGTAAATGAGAGTACTATATATAGTCCAGTGGGTATTAATGGTAACAAAGAATTATTCTACACTTCTAGTAGTGCTGCTTCGGAAGACCTCACTTTCCCAGTTGCCATTGCTGTCGATTCCTCTCTTCCTAGTGGTCAATATTCTACGCAGGTAACTCTAACTGCCGTAGCAATGTAAATAGCATCCAAGCTTACTCCGTAAACGCCTTTTTCGAAGGAATCCGGAGGCAACGGCCGAGGACAAGCGCCCGAGTCCCGTAACGACGGGCACGAGGGACGCGGCCTGAGAAAAAGTGCGTTAAGGAGTAAGCTCTAATGCAGCCAAAACACACGAACGCACTGCTAATGCGGGCTTACCGGACCGAGAAAATGTGGAATCGCTTAGCTTGACGAGCTAATTTAAAACCTTAACACGGTGTCAAGGTTTTGGCTCAATCTCAGGCTCGCGACCTCAAGCTTACTCCCCGAGTGGGGCGATGGATTGATACCAGAGCATTAGCTCTTCGACGAGGAATTGGCACTCGGCGGAGCTTTTGCCGTTTAGACTTCCGCCACCAGCCAGGACTTTATTAATTCTCTGCAAATCGCCGAAAAACGGCCCGGATTGACGCTTGAGGCGCGCGGTACGATATTCCTCCCAGCGTGCCATTTCGTCGGCAGCCAAGCTGCTGGGGAAACTCCGAGCTTTGTAGTGCAAGAGCAATTCCGGCAACCGCTCGTCGCTAAAATGCGGATGAAAGTCGGCTAAATCTTCCGGCCCGTTATTGCGCACCACCGAGCAAAGCAGCCGGTCTTGATCACCTAGGAAGCCGTCGTAAAGGGCCGACTCGGCATCTTCCGCCGGCGGGAAATCTGGCGTCTTGGCGTCCGCCATGCGCTCGATGAACTCCGGATGGCTAAGCAAGCTCTTGAGATTACGCTCGACTTCGGCTTTGGATAATTTAATCTTTTCCCAGCCATTTTCCTTCTCGAGCACACCGACTGGCGCCACGGCCGGACAGCGGTTATATTGCAATTTCTTAACGATGGGCAGATAGTGCTTTTCCCAAGGGTCGCGGTCTGGCCAAGGTTTGTTAAAATCAATGGTGCCAGCGGCCTTTGCGGCAGCTTCCTGAGCCAAGAGCTCGTCGAGATTATGGCGCAAATCAAAGACTAGGACGGTGCCGTTATCCCCGGGCGCAATCGGGTAGGCTACGGTAGTCTTCTCAAAGGCCCCAGGATAGCGCCCCGAAGCGTAGACGAAAGGCCGCGGATGGGACGGGTCGACTAGGGCGGCGACATCTTTCTTGCCGCGGAGGTTGTAGAGGAAGTCAAACATCTGCGGCTGATGCTGCTTAATTAGCTTGGTAACTTCAATCAAAGCGACCACATCGGCCAAAGCATCGTGCGCATGCTCGTGCTCGATGCCGTTTAGCTTAGTGATGAGCTCGAGACGATTAGTGGAGTAACCCTCTGGCGTGACTGGCCAGTTGATTCCCTCGGGTCGCAGTGCCCGGACCAGGCGGACAATGTCTAGCATGTCCCAACGCGAGCGCCCTTCGCTCCATTGCCATTCATAAGGATCATAAAAATTCCGCCATAAAATATGGCGCATGAACTCATCATCAAAGCGTACGGAGTTATAGCCCAGGATAGTAGTGTCGGACGTAGCGATCTGGGTAGTGAAATACTGACAAAACTCGCGCTCGGACAGACCATCGCTCAGAGTGGACTGCGGCGTAATCCCCGTAACCATGACGGCGGAAGGGCTGGGTAAAGTATCATCGGCTAGTTGAACGAGGATATTCTGCGGCTCGCCAATGGGATGGAAATCGAGGTCAGTGCGCTGCCCAGCAAATTGCATGATTCGGTCGCTGCGCGGATTGAGGCCTGAGGTCTCTAGATCGTAAAAGTAAAAGCTAGCACTCATAAGCCGATTATAACATAATTCCCCAGCTCTGAGGCTGGATTAGATCAAATGACTTAATATTTTATAAAGTTAAACAGAGGTAAAAAGTTGCAGCTTGATTGCATGAGGCTAAGGCTTGCGGAAACTACTAAAAATAAAAACTGAGGCCCGCAAGAAAAAACTCCAGATAACCGACCTCCGGATCTCGATCCGGAGGTTTATAGCACTAACAGGGAAACCCCGCCACGAATGGCGGGGTTAACTAAGGTGCATGATTTACAATTGGGTCCTAGGCGAGGTTGTGAAGGTAAGCCTCCAACTCCTCGGCGCACGCAGCCGGGAGGCAGAAATCCCGATCTCCGTCATAATAGGAAACGAAGGGGACCTCTACCGTCAGATACTGCGTAGGCGACAGCTTCCCACCCTGTAGCTCGAAAAATTCGGGCTCGCCTTGAGCGGAAGAAGCCAGGTAGTGGCGCGGTCTGCTATGGGCAGTTCCAGACCGGTGCAGCGTGACCGTCAACATGGTAGACGCCAGAGGCGCTTTCCCTTCCCGGTTGAGGTCGGAGAGCTGAGGTCTATCGGCTGCAGGGAGTACCTGCAACGGCCTACCGGTCCAGGCTTCAATCTGTTGCTTCAGTGCGGCACCGTCGATGTAACCCAGGGGGCGTTTGATACCCACGGGGCACTTCATCGGTTCGGGCTGCTCACAGTAGTCGGCGATTTGCCGGCGGCAGTTCGCGACCATAGCAGTGAGGTCGTCGCAGGTGGCACGCTTGAAATTGGACTGCGCCATCTGTTGGCGCAACCTACGGCAGGCTTCGCGCTGACGCTGCTGCTGATTGCGCAGTACAGCGACAGCAATCGCCTTACTGGTGCCAAACGCCACGCGGACCAGCAGGCCATAGAGCCCACTAAACACGGTAACGATGGTGATGGTCACCAGGCCGCCTGTGAACGCGGACCAGCCGCGGCTAGCAGCCAGGTTGGAACCCAGGCTGAAGAGCGGCTGTGCCACGAACAGCGCTGCCATCAACATGGCGAATGCAGTGGCACCCCAGAGGCAGTTTTCCTGCATCAGGGGTACGCTGAAGCGCTCATATAAGTGGCAGCCACAGCGCTTAATAGCGAACACACCGGCTACAATAGCGGCGAGCCAGACAAGTACCAGGCTAGCAATGTAAATCTTAAACATTTAACAATTCCCCTTCCCCAGAACTGAATTTGATGCTTAGGCTAAGGTGTATTATTTTAGCCTATACTTCCATTATAGCACAGGTGGTCAAAAATGTCAATAGTGTTAATGCTAATTCTAACAAAAAAGCAAATTAGGAACTGGGACACCAGGATTGTTCCACTCATTTTACCTCTCTACATGAGTGTATTCTCAGGTTGTTATCTGAGCCATTCGGTGATTTCGATGGCGGCGGCGGCACCATCACCGGCAGCCGTGACGACCTGTTTAACGCTGCCCTGGCGGACATCGCCAGCGGCGAACAAGCCAGCAAGAGCAGTCTGATGCGGGAAATCGCCCTGCATGGCACACTGAATATAGCCGGATTTGTCAAGGAGCTCGGCAGGCAAGAACTGAGTGGAAGGGGTCTTGCCGATGTAGACGAAGCAATAATCAAATTGCTCCAGATAGGCGGCGGTAGGCTCAAGATGCTCGATAGCCTCAATATTAGCAACCTTAGCTAAGCGGTCTAGTAATTCCCGGTCGGCCTTGAGCTGAGAATGAGTGACAATAGTAACCTGAGCAGCGAGCTTGGACAGATACAATGCCTCCTGGACGGCGGAGTTGGCTCCACCGACGACCACGACGTTCTGACCGCGAGTGAGGGCGCCGTCACAGAGGGCGCAGTAGGAGGTGGGGATTTGCAAGGCAAAGGGTAGTTTCTTCGGCTCGGAGCCGCTGGCGACCAAAACCGCCCGAGCGGCGACGGTTTCTTCATCAATAATCAACTCAAAACCGCGGTCCTGGCGCTGGAGGGCGGTGCATTCACCGTACTCGAGAGTGGCGCCAGCCTGCTCGGCTTGAGTGCGCATAGATACGGCGAGCTCTTTGCCGGCGCCGAGGAAACCGGGGTAGTTCTCGATGCGGGAAATCTCGGGTAAGACGCCACCAAAATCTTTTTTCTCGAAAACTTTGACATTGAGCCCGGCGCGGGCGACGTAGATTGCGGCGGAGAGGGCGGCAGGGCCACCACCGATGATTACAAGATCAAGCATTACTGTTGGTTACCTAGGTACGCAGCGTAAAGTTGCAGGTACAGATTATTCCATTCTTCGTTGAGTTTGGCGAGAGTTTCGTCGGACTCGAGCGCCATAATGACAAATTTGAGCGGGGCGTTGGCCTGGCCACAAATGTCGCTGCGGGTGTCGCCATAGGCCAGTTCGCCAGGGATAGAAATTTGACGGACACCGCCGAGCTTCATGCCGACCACGCCTTGTTTCCAGCCTTCGATAAGGCTATCAGGATTGATAAGTGGAGTCTTGAGGCCGATAATCTCGTCGGTATAGACCGTTTTGTCTTCGGTGCTGGCGTCTTTGTCGACGGCGTAGTCAAAGGAAGAGTCGAAAATGCTGCCATCAGCACACCAACCGATATAATAAGCGGAATATTGGTTATCGCCCTCTTCGAGCTGTTTACCGGTGCCCGGCTTGAGGTCGTCAATTTTAATCTTTTCGCTATTCGCGGCGGCGGCGTTGTAGCTCTTGACTTGCTTCTTGTAGCTCTCGAGTTCTTTGAGGTATTTCTCGCTAAAAGGCTTGGCGGCTTCGGTGAGCTCATTAGCCTTGGCGGTGAGCTGGCTCTCGAGATCGGCGATTTTATTTTCCTGATCTTGTTGAACTTTGTCACCGCTCATAACGATGAACATATAAGTCAAAATCGTAGAGCCAAGCAGCAAGATAGCTACAAGTACAATAACGATTCTCTGCCAAGGGCTAGTTTTTAGTTGTTTTTCGTCCATTTGTAGTGCTCCTTTCTAGACTACCATTGCGCCGATGCTGGCGGTGGCGATTGTGATTTTTTCCATAATTGAGGTGATTTGCGGATTATCTAAAGTTGTTTCGGGGCTGGCAAATTTGAGGTGGAAGGATAGATTCTTAGTTTCGGGGTTAGCCTGGTAGATAGAGCTGGGCGTAACCTGATAAATGAGCTGCTCATCGGTGAGGACGTGGCGGATGACCTCATCCACCCGGCCGAAAGGCAAATCGGCGGCGACTTTGACAGTGAGATCGCGCTCAACGAATGGGAATTTGGAAATTTTGATATCAACGGCGATTCCCCGCTCGAGGTCCACTAGCTGGTCGAGCTCGATTTCGCAAGCGGAAACCAGGCCTTCAAGCTTGAACTTGCGCCGGACGGCGGCCTTAATTTCGCCGAAAGCACCAACTTTACGGCCGTTAATAATCATCTCGACAGAGTGTAATGGCTCAAGGTAGGGGTATTTACGGGCGGTTTCAGAGCCGGGCGCCATCTGAATATACTCGAGGTCGAGTTTCAAACCCTGCTCGATGGCAGCGAAAATTTGGGATTTAATGTCATAATAATTACCAAGGCAGACCACGCCGAGGTCGGTCTTTAGGACAGGAGCGCCATCAGCATCGAGGCCAAGACCATGATTGGTGACTTGATTTAATTCGTAAATCGTGAACTGCTTATGTCCAGCTTTGACATTTTCCCGAACTTTGTCAAGCAAGCTCGGTACAATCTGCTGGCGGAAGCATTGCAGTTCGGGGGAAATAGAATTGACGATTTCGTAACTATCCGCGACCGTTTGGCCAACCTTCTCGAGTAGAGATTTGCTGACGAAGGAGTAGGTCAAGAGTTCGTGCATGGCAAGCTGGTCCGATAGGATGCTGCGAAGATTGGTTTTGAGCTGAATCATCGGGGCGATTTCGGTACCGCGGAAAGCACCTTTGGGCAAGTCGAGCGGGATATTATCATAGCCAAGCAGCCGGCCGACTTCCTCGATAATATCCTCTTTAATATGAATATCCGTGCGCCAGACCGGGACGGTGATAGTCAAAATAATATTTGCAGCGAGCTCCGTATTAGCCCGTGGTGAGGCTTTAGCGGCGGAGCTGGGTGATACCTTGCTTTTGGCTTTAGAGGCCTGAGAAGGCGTTTTAGAGGCCTCTGCGGGCATTTCGCTAGTGGTTTCGACCACAAAACCGACGTTTGCGAGGGTTTTTGTGATAGTTTCCAGAGAATAAGCGGTACCGAGCAGTTGATTGATTTCTGATGTTGTAACTTTTACAACGTTTTGAGTCTTATCGGCAACCCATTCATCAGCGACGGCGAGCGGGGTGACGGATTTGCCTAGTTCGGCGACGGTTTCGGCCAAAACTGGCAAAGTCATCGCGGCGGGCTGCCCCTTAGTGAAACGAGTAATCGCCTCGGAGAAAATGCCGTGCGCCATCTGGGTCTTGCGGAGGTGATAGAGGGAGAAAGTGGCGCTCTCCAGTACGACACGTTTGGTGGAGGCGTCGATTTCGGTGTTTTTGCCGCCCATGGCGCCGGCGAGGGCGACGGGGACATTATTGCTGGTAATCAGAATATCCTCGGGGATACACTGGATAGTCTTGCCGTCGAGCAGCTGAATCTCTTCGCCTTCCTTAGCGGCGCGAACGATAATCTGAGGACTATCGGTATTGCCCACGGCGATTAATTTGTCATAATCAAAGGCATGTAATGGCTGACCAGTGCGGAGCATAATCATATTAGTGAGGTCAACCATTGGGTCGATGCTGCGCATGCCAGCCTTGGCGAGGAAAACATCGCCGTAATAGGTCAGATATTTCTTTTTATCATACTTGGGCAAGTCAAAGACAGCACAAGAGTAACGTGGGCAAAGATCTTTGTCCTCAATCTGGACGCTGAGTGGCAAATCATGCGCAGCGGCCAGCTCTGGCCAGAAAGGTTCTGGGAAATCTACGCCGAGGATGCCGGCTACTTCCCGGGCGAAACCGATTAGACCGAAACAATCGGGGCGGTGAGTGAGGGATTTGTTCTCGACGTCGAGAATGATGTCGTTTAGCTCAAAAACCTCAGCGAAGCTATCACCAGGCTGCGCCATATTAGGATTAATCTCAGCAATGCCCTCGTGGTCGGTGCCGAGGTCGAGCTCGTCAACCGCGGCCAGCATACCGTTCGACTCGTAACCCTGGAGCTTGCGGGTACCGAGCTTAAAATTCTCGTTGCCATAAGTCTGAGGTACGATGGAGCCCGGAGTAATCCAGACCGCGAGCATGCCAGCATGAACATTCGGCGCGCCACAGACTACCTGGACTAAGCCATTCTCGAGCTGGTGAAACTCAGAATTATGCTGGCCGGCGTCAATCTGGCACAGCGTGAGATGAGTATCAGGGATTTTCTCGGCAGAAGCGACTTTGACAATGTAGATTCCCTGGTATTTCGGGGCGAGGTCAATCGCTTCCTCAATCTCGACCAAGCGCGAGCCGATCAGGGTGATCAAATCTTGGTCGGAGATTCCCGCGGGGATCTCGACGTATTTTTTGATTTCATTCAGTGAAATAAGCATTTAGAACTCCTCCAAAAAGTCAAGTTTGCCTGATTCAAAATAACGCACGTCACTGAGGTGGTATTTGAGCATGACGAGGCGATCAATACCGCCACCCCAGGCAAAGCCGTGGTAAACCTCTGGGTCGATGCCAGCCATTTTGAGGACATTGGGGTGAATCATACCACAACCCAGCATCTCGAGCCAGTCACCGCCTTTGCCGCCTAGAGAGGCTGGTTTCTCAATTAAGAGTTCGGCTGACGGCTCGGTAAACGGGAAATAACCCGGCTGAGTCTTAATCTCAAGCTTTTGGCCATAATACAGCTCGAAAAAACGCTTGAGCACGCCAAACATCTGGCCCATGGTGGCATCCTTCGACACAAAAACGCCTTCGCACTGGTAAAAAGTGTGCTCGTGAGTCATGTCGACATCTTCGTTGCGGAAGACGCGACCGGGCACGACCACAGCAATCTGGCCACCTTGCTCGAGGTCGTTTTTGTATTTTTTCAGAGCGCGGTGCTGCATAGTAGAAGTGTGGGCCGGGGGAATAAAGCCCTCAGAGGTACGAAAAGTATCATAACCATCGCGCGCGGGGTGGCCCTTGGCGAAATTAAGGCTATCGAACATATGAAACTCATCATCAAGCTGATTTGGCTCCATGACGTTAAAACCCATGTCAGAATAAATCTGGATAACGCGGTCGAGCTCGACCATCAGCGGGTGCTTAGTGCCGAGCTTCACCTCGGGAATGGGCTGATTCGGTGCGCAGGGCGCAGAAACGTCAATCGGCTCGATATTTTCGCTTTCTAAAGCTTCCTCGGCTTCGGAAATTCTAGCCATGATAGCCTGTTTCTTGGCGTTCATCTGGCGACCAAACTCACCACGCTGCTCCGGCGGAAGAGTCTTAATCTTGGCGTATTCGGCATTGATGTTTTTTAGTTCGGATTTTAACTTCTCTATCTCTGACATATTTAATATTATAACACAGTAAATTAAAAATATCTTAATAGTATCTGTGAATTTGTCACGATTCAGCCCTTCAGGAAGCCATCATTACTTTTCCCAAATGGAGCATCTCATGCCTGATTGTTATTTTTTGGTTTCCCTACAGGACGTAAAAGTTCCCCGAACCTTCGGGCTGACTTTTACTAAAACCAAAGAATAAAATCTGATTCGATGCTTTTATATTTGGAAAAGTAACGATGTTTCCTGGTAGGATGTGGTGAATAGTAACGTGAATTTAGATGAAAATAATGCAAGCGAGGGAAATAATTGCCAAAACAATCAAAACAATCCAGACCCAGGTGAATTTGCCGGTTTTCTTGGTGCCTTTGATATAGGCGGAATCTTCGACTCCGTCGACATCGTCGCGTTCGCTCTGTGCCCGCGCCCTGAGATCGGCCGAAATGCGACGATTCAGCTCGGCGTTGCGATCGGTTTCTTTGGTCATCATGATGCCCATTTTTTGTATCCTCCAGTTATTGTTGTCAAACTTTACACTTTTCAATTGTACCACACATGTGCTATAATTGAGAAAATATTAGAGTTAAGGAGGTTGTAATGGCCAATCAAAAGCCAAAGAAATCTGGAAAGAAAGATAATTCCCAACCAGAGCCGAAAAAAGATCTCAAAGAGACGACCAAGTCAGAAACGACCAAGGCCGAAAAAGAGGTCAAAGATACCAAAGAAGTGAAAGAAACCACCAGTAGCACCAAAGAAACCGTCAAAACCGTTGCGGCTTCCACCTGCGCTAATCCATTCAAGGGCTTTTTTGCACGCAAATACGGCGAAAATGAAAATATTTTAACTATTTTTAAGACGCCAAAGATTTGGGGTGCTTTGCTCGGTGAAGTAATCGGCACCATGTTGTTCGTGATGCTCATGCTCACCCTTGGTTTTAACCCAACGTTCCTCTGGATGGGGTTGATTTGTATTTATGCTGTAATCGTTGGCCTCTCTGGGGCAAACTTGAACCCGCTAGTTACCGCTGGTATGATGGCGACCCGCCGGATGTCTGCGATTCGCGGTGTGCTTTATATGCTAGCGCAATTGCTCGGGGCATGGATCGGCTTGATTATCGTCAATGGGTTCCGCTTAGGTAGCGGCGCGGCTAGCGAATTGCCGATGATGACCGAGATTACTGGTGAAACTTTCTGGGCAGTGGCTTTGATTGAGCTAATGGGCGCAATTGTGATTGCTTTCTGCTTCGCACGCGCACTGAAATATGCTAAGAAAAGTGCTCTCACATTTAGCTGGATTGTAACTAGTGCAATCGTACTAGCGGTGATTTTTGCCACAGTGCTAGCACAAGGTTTCTTTAGCATGCAGAGCAGTTTCATGCTAAACCCAGTGGCAGCTTTGATGTATCAAATCTTGCCGACGGCCGCGGATAACTTTGGTGAGTTGGCACAGTTAGCTAGCTTGGCGGTAGCAGCCTATATCATCTTCCCGGTGATTGGCGGCGTGGTCGGATTCTTCTTGTCCGATGTTGTCACTCGTTTGGCTGGCGAAGGCTACAGTTGCGATTACGACACTTGCGACTGCGTTTGCAAGAAATAGGTTAGCCTAGCTACGAAAAGCACCGCCAGGTTTGGTGGTGCTTTTTGGTGGCACTTATGTTATAATGGTATTATGGTTAAAACCAAAAATACACAATCTACTGATCTCGAGATTGACAAAACTAACCTAGAGCCAGAAATAAAAGTAGTTAAGTTGCAGAAGAAATTTACCCGTGGCAAGCATCCGATGCCAGCGGTGCTGCGGATTCCGGGCGCGATATTGTTTTTGATGATCATGGCGATATTTTTGACTTGGTTCATGATCTGGCGGACGAACATGTGTGATGCTGATGCAGCGATGAGTTTTATCCAAGAAAAACCGACGCTGGCGCTATACGATTATGCGGTGATTTTTAGCTTGATGGCGCTACTCGCGGCAGTGACTTGGCGACCGTTCCTAAGTACGGGCGCAACGTTTTGTGCGCTGGGTATTATTTCTTTCATTCACATGCAAAAGTTCCGACTACGAGCAGAGCCGTTGCTACCGGAAGAGTTTGCCCTGATTGACTCGACGGGGGATTTGATTCAATTCGTAGATGTAAATGATATTATTCGGCTGATTGCGGGTGTGGTCTTCGTGCTGGTCGGGTCGATTCTAGCAGAATATTATGTACGAAAGTTCGTGGGTCGCAACCCAAAGAAGCTAGCTTGGTGGGACAGGATGGCGCTGATTCCTCGCTGTACTTTTACGGCGATAGCATTGGTGCTAGTGACGATGACATTTAATCCGATTTTGCAACGCAAGCGGTACGAATGGATCGAGGATGCCGAGCTGGTGGCTTGGAATCAAGTGGAAAATTATGAGAAAAACGGATTCATTCTGGGGTTTATCTATAACTTAGGCAAGGCGACGATACCGGAGCCAGATAATTATAGCGAAGAAACGATGCGGGCAATCGCCGAAGAATATGAAGCAATCAAGGCAGCGGATGACGCCGAGCGGATGGATTGGTCGGAGGTTGATAATGTCATCGTAGTGCTGGCGGAAACTTTTTATGATCCGGCGCTGTATGCAGAATATTATAGCCATACTGGTGGCGATGTGACGCCGAACTTGCACCAGATTTTTCGTGATTACCCAAGCGGTTTTATGTACTCGCCGGAGTATGGTGGCGGTACGGCGAATGTAGAGTTTGAAGTGCAGACGGGGCTGACGAATTATTGGGCGCAAAGCTTCCCTTACGTCAATATTATCCCGAAGCTAAACCAACTCTATGGGATTGCGCAGCTGGGCAAGGGCTATGATTTTAGTACCACGGCTATACACTCTTATACTGGGTCGGTCTATAAGCGCAATCTGGCCTATCCGCGGATGGGGTATGATACTTTCATTGATGCCGAAGGGATGAACCATACCGAACATGAATATTCTAGTACTGTCATCAACGATGATTCGATTTATAAGGAAGTGCTGGATTTGATTGAAAATAATGACGCTAAGCAAGTAATTGGCGTAGTGACAATGCAAAACCATGCCCCCTACGAGCAGGCGCACTACCCGGAGCATGAATTCCGACAGAAAGAAGAGCACCCAGAAAACTGGGCACTAGAGGCGAACTATCAGAGTCTGCACGAGGCGGATGCTTATCTTGGTGATTTTATTAAAGCTTTGGATAAAATTGACGAAAAGACGGTAGTGCTATGGTTCGGTGACCATGCAATGGGTATGTTAGACCAGTATAATAAATCTGGCGGGAAAGAGGGTTATGACCTTTCACACCTCACGCCGTATTTCGTATATACAAACTTTGAGGTGGAGAATAAAGCTGAGATAGAGAACAATGCGAAGAAGCTGGGCTTTGACCTCGGCGCCGTGGCGGGAGTGGATCTGCCAATTACTTCGCCGAACTGTCTGCAAAATACGATGCTTAACGTGACGAATTTGCAAAAGCCAGCTTTCTTCTACCTGCTGGACGATGTCTGCACTAATAATCCGATCCTGACGCACGCCTATCTCAACGGTACGCAGCCGAAATACAACGACGCGCTACGCAAATATGAACTGGTTAATTATGATATGCTACTAGGGAAGCAGTATTGGGATGGGATGTAGCCGCTCCGTTCCGTAAATATACTTTTTTCTCAGGCCGCGTCCCTCGTGCCCGTCGTTACGGGACTCGGGCGCTTGTCCTCGGCCGTTGCCTCCGGATTCCTTCGAAAAAAGATATTTATGGAACAGCTACTTTGGTTGTGTGAAATTAGTTCGAAGACGGTAAGAATGAAATTAAGAAGCTAGTTTTTCGGGAAAAGCGGAGTGGCTGGTGGCAAAATCTGCTCAGCGGTGAAGATGCCGTGAATCTGCGCAGCGGTTTCTGGTAGGAAAATCTGCAGATGATAATTAGCGACCAGGAGGTCCTTAGCTAGACTGCTGAGGACAGATTGAGCTTTCTCAACTTCCCCATTCTTAGCCAAAGTCCAAGGCTTTTCTTCGTCGATGCGTTTGTTGAGATCCTGAATTTTGCTCCAAGTGTAATCCATCGCCTTAGAAAACTCAAACTGATCCATCAGGCTGCAGAACTCTAGGTCGAGCTGAAGCTCGGGCTGGAGGCCTGGGACCTGGTTTTTCTGGCAGAGAGTGGCGAGGCGCTGAACGAGATTGCCAAGGTCGTTCGCCAGCTCGTTATTGTAGGCATTCTCGTACTTTTCGGCGGTAAAATCGGAATCGGCAAAACTATCAATATGCCGCAAGAAGAAATAGCGAAAAGCCGGCAAGCCCTTCAACTGCAAAACCTCCATCGGGTCGACCACGTTGCCGATGCTTTTGCTCATCTTCTGGCCGTGAGATAGGACGTGGCCGTGGGTGACGATATTCTTCGGCAAATCTAGACCGATACCGAGCAAAATCGCCGGCCAGGTGATAGCATGAAAGCGCAGAATATCCTTGCCCACAAACTGCGCCGTGGCGGGCCAGAACTCCTTCAGCTCCGGACCATCGGGATAGCCGAGGACGCTAATATAATTAGACAGAGCGTCAATCCAGACGTACATGACTTGATCGTCGTCGCCGGGCACCGGCACACCCCAAGACAGTTGCTTGCGGGGGCGAGAAATGGAAATGTCCGGCGTATCCTCCAGCAAGCGCAAGACTTCTTGTTTGCGAAAAGCGGGGGTAATCTTCATGCGGTCGGACTCGATGGCTTCGCGGATCTGATCTTTGAAATCGCTAATGCGTAGGTAATAATTTTTCTCTGAGAGATGTTGGTATTCTTTCTGATGATCAGGACAACAGCCGTGGTTCTCTTCGTATTCTTTGGCAGTAACGAAACGCTCGCAGCCTTCACAATACCAGCCATCATATTCCGCGCTGTAGATGTGCGGCTCGAGTTTTTGCCAAACTTCCTGACAGGCCGCGACGTGCTCTGGGTCGGTGGTGCGCACAAAATCCGTATAAGAAATATCTAAGCCGTCGATGAACTGACGAAACTTGTCGGAATTAGCCTGGACATACTGCTTGACCGGGACGCCGTTTTTCTGCGCGGTGCTAAAGACTTTGTTGCCGTGCTCGTCGGTGCCGACCTGGAACTTCACCTCATCGCCGCGCAAACGTGAATAGCGCGCAAAAGTGTCTGCCAAAAGATAATCCATCGCATGCCCAATATGCGGGTTACCGTTGACATAGGGAATAGCTGTACAGATATAAACTTTTGACATGATATTATATATTATAGCACATTTTGGAGATGCTGGGGCTGGTTTGTAATAGAGTTAATTTTTTGCTTGTCAGGTTTCTCTTTACAATCTAAATAGAGGCCCGCAAGCCTCAGGATTATGGTTAACACCAGCAGGAAATTTTTGGCAATTTTGTGTAACTCTTGTTAGTGTTGTGAAAATTACAACATTTTATATTCAAGTTTTGGCTTGCGGAGCTGGAAATGTGATATAATGGAAGTGTATAAATTCCTATACAACGATAAGTAATTATTTTATGATGCTGATTAAAGTGCATTAATGGTGTCATAGGTGCATCAGCTTTAGTCAGTAATGATTCTTGTTGTTGTATAGGAGCCTGTGGCACCATTTTTGCATTTGCATCGGTGACGCAATGCAAATACGCAAATAGGCGCCTAGGTTTTTTATACCCTAAAAACAACCAAAAAGGAGGGCCAATGCCACAATGCACAGGACACGCAAGAGCTAGGAGGAAAAAGCTCTTCGCTAGAATCTCATCAACTTTTATTAAAAATAAACCTAGTTCTAATAGTAGCATCTTAGAATCAGGTAAAATGCTTCATAGTAAAAGTACTTATTTCTACCGATGGGGTTCTAGAGCCAGTGATGACAGTGGTTCTTCCGCTCATAATTCCGCTAACAGGCTCCGGTGGGCCTCTGCTCATTGTGAGCAAGCTGCATCTTGCGAGAAGCCTAACCTCACAAATCGCACCCGGTCCAGCCTAGATAAGAGCCTTTATAGCGGAATTGCTGAGCGGAAGAGGCTAGCTTATTCACTAAGCTACCTTGTCCCTAGTGTCTGCGCATTGGCTCTCCTGATTGGTGGAACTATTGCACTTAATCCCGATACTAATCCAGTCTATGCAGACGGAGATGATACTGATGCATCAACACGGGCAGCCGATTCTTCCATCGCACTAGCCTTTGATGGTACACCAAGCTTTACCGAAGAAGCCAAAGCCGATGAAGTAGCCTATATTACTAATACCTTTACGGTTACTGCTAAGAAACAAGCTAAGTTCACTCTACAAATGACCGCCATGAATGGCTCTGGCACTAATCTACACGGTAAAGAAAATACTGCAGCCGCTATTGGTGGAGTAGGGGAAAACGTAGCACCAGCTAACTTTGCTAGTAATACTTGGGGCTATGCACTGACTAATAATACTGGCGCTAATCAGCTTACTACCGCACAAGGTCTAACTTATAGCTCAATGCCTAATTACGGTACACCGAAGAACGTAATTACCGAGAACTTAACTGGTGCCGAGAGTGAAAGTAAAAGCTATCTCCTAGCCTTTGCAGCCAAGATCGGTAGTGACTCTCCAGCCGACCACTACATTGGTAACTTCCTACTCTCCGTAGTAGGTGATCAGTTTGATCCAGCTACTTATACATTAACCTATGATGGTAATGGCGATAATGTGACTAATATTCCAGCACCAGATACTTATTAAGAAACTAGTGTTACTACTTCACATACTTTTACCATCCCTGCTACTCGACCCACCCGTACTGGCTACACTTTCCAAGACTGGGCAGATAGTGTGGGTGGTGCAGTAAAATATCAACCAGGCGGAAGTGTTACTGTAGACAAAACTGCACCAACCAACGATAAAACTATCTATGCCATCTGGAAAAACAACCTGCCATTTGATGGTATTACTACTATGCAAGAAATGAATTCTAGCATCTGTAGTGCAGCGACACCTGGTCAGGCAGCAATTCTAGAGGATACGCGTGATGGCAAGAAGTATTATGTAACCAGAACAGCTGATGATAACTGTTGGATGACACAGAACTTAGCCTACGGCACTGTTAGCGATACTAGCATTGGAACGCCATGTAAGTTAAGCGGTACGGGTGACGGCGCTACCTGTATTGATGGTACTAGCTGGACTAATAGCAATAGCGATAAATACTTTGCTATAGGCTCTCATATCGATGGGAATCATAGCTCTAGGGGTAATTACTACAACTGGCCAGCTGCAACACAAGACGGTTCTGGTGATGGAGTACAGGGCGTCTGTCCACCTAATTGGCAACTGCCAACCAGCCTCAATACCGACAAAACCCGTAAATCCTTTGGTGGCCTAACCACGGCTTACAGCATCGACAACAACGAAGCTGGTAGTACAAAACTTCGCGGCGAGCCACTATACTTTCAGTACGGCGGATACATCTCCAGTGGCAAGGTGAACGATGCCGACTCTCACGGACTCTATTGGTCCTCTACGCCACGTACATCGAATACTGACTTCGCTTACACCCTGGACTTCACGAGCAGTAGAGTTTCCCCGTCCAGTAACTTCACTCCTAACAGCCGTTACAACGGTTTCTCTGTCCGCTGTGTCGCTAAATAGCCCCGATATACGCCCAAGCTGAGAAAATGCGCCCCGATTGGGGCGCATTGTGCTAAGGTACGGTAGTTTTGTAATGGGTCTGACAGTGCGAAGGCGTAGGTTGCTGCCTAGAGCGGCGGCATTGGCGGCCAATGATTGTTGCGACCACGGTTCCGGTGATCCCTAGCTGGTCTGGTAATCAGGCGATAGATAATATAGAGTACCAGAACGACGGCCAGGATGATACTCAGGACGAACATGTGCGCCGCTAAGAATACCAGGAACAGGATAACTCCGCAGATAGCGGTAACGGCACCGCGAATCAGGCGGCGCAGCGGGTCGCCGATGAACATAGTCATGACCCAGATTAAAGCTGCCAGGACGATAAAGTCTGCCATGATGATTCCCCCTTATCTTTTGATACTTTATCAAAGCCCTATCTTTCTATTATACCACATATGGTTATAAAAGTCAATAGAAAAATTACTAATTAGCCTAGATTCCTGCAAAACGTTGTAGAAATTACAACATTATTTGATGGAATTATAGAGATTTTCCCAGTCCCAAAGGCTAAGGTCTGCGGCACGAGCGTCGGGGTTGATACCGTTATCTTCTAGGATACCGCGCCAAATATCTTTGGTAACTTGATTATCAGCTAGAACTCCGGCAAGTTTCTTGCGGGGGCTGAGGAAGCCACGCTTGGCCAGCTCTAGGCATTCGCTGCTGACTTGTGGCTCGGCGAGCGGGGCCAAAACTAAGACCTGGCTATCCACCTTTGGTGGCGGAGTAAACTCAGCGGCTCGCACTACCGGGCCGAGCTCGACCTCGGCGAGGTTCTGAGTCATCAGGGCAAGCAAGCTGTAATTCCCTGGTTCGGCGGCGATGCGCTCGGCGACTTCTTTTTGCATCAAAAGCACCACGCGGGCGGGCTGGGGAGTTAAGCTCAATACTTCGCGGACAATGGGGCTGGTGATGTAATAGGGGATATTACTAGCGATGCAGTAAGGTTCCCCGCCGGCGAGCTGGGCGAGGTCTAGCCCGAGTACGTCGCCCTCGACAATTTGGAGATTCTTGCCGGGGAAAGAGCCGGGGAGCTTCTGCGCAAGGTCGTGATCGTACTCGATAGCAATGACCTGCTGGAACTGCCGGAGCAGGCTAGAGGTGAGCGTACCTAGGCCGGGGCCGATCTCTAGGCAGGTTTCTACGCCGTCAACCTTTGCTAGATCAGCAATCTCGTCGAGGATGGCGCGATTCTTGAGCCAATGCTGGCCGAGGGATTTTTTGTTTTTCACCCTAGTACCAGTATCCTCTCTTGGTAATGCCCTTGCAGACGCCGGTGCACCACCAGAAGTCTAGGGCTTGCTGCCAGCCGCCATAGCGATGGTTGACGTATTTAGTCATCCAGCGAATCTGGGTGACGGGATTGGTTTCCCAATCGTCGCCGAACTCGGCCATTTTGTTGCCCGGTAGGGACTGCGGGATACCATAGGCGCCAGAGCTGGCATTGCGAGCATCCACGCGACAGCCGGACTCACGATAGATTAGATCTAACGCAGCTTCTAGATCGAGCTCGGAAACACCGGCTTCACGAGCCCAGCCCGCGCATTGCTCACGCTCGGGCGGGATAGAAACACGAGCACCCTCTACCACAATCTCGGGGACGGGCTCAACGATGGTGCTTTCTTCGACTAGGGTGCGGTTTTTCTCAAAATTATTCTCAAATTCTACTTCGTAGACGCTGACTTTGCGACCTTCCTCGCCTGGCTGCTCTAGGATGCGCTCACCCTTGGGGCGGTTGTAATCGTAGCGCACTTGGACTTCGTAGGGGATGGTTTCCTCCAGAGTCAAGCGGCGGCCGCCGTTGCGATGAATCCGATAGGTAGAAACGGCGCCGGTTTCCAAGAAGTTACTATTAAATTCACGCTCAACCACATCATCGTCATAAACGGTGAGGCCAGCCTCCATGGCGATCTGCTTGAGGTCGTAGCTAGCCGTCATGACGTAGCGGCGATTCACGCCATCAATGACCAAAGCCGGGCGAGCGCGGTAAATATTAATATTATAGTTCCCCTGAATGACAGTATCGAGGCTAGGCTCGACGATGTCGGTTTCTGCTAGCTGGACTTCGGACTTCTCGAGGACTTCGGCCACGGTGACGGCGCCAGCCTTGACAATTAGATTAGAATTATCGTCGTGGATGGTGACGAAATATTCGTCCTGGGTATCGGCGAGCATAGCCCCTTCCTCGCTATCATCGGCGTAGGCTAACGACCGCGGCTGCAAGATTAAAGCAAAAGATGAAAAAACAGCCAACACTGCGAGGAGTATCGCACAGAAAAAATTTCGGGCTTGAAAATGTAATTTCATCATCTTCCCTTCTATTATAGCAAAAAATCGGCTAGATTGCAAAAACTAGAGTAATTTTAGCCTTCCCAGATCGGTAAATCTTCGGGGAAGGGGTCAAAATCGGGATCAAAATCGCTAAAATCGCCGGAATCGTGAGAAAAATCGTTAGTAGTGGCTGCGCCAAATTCCCCATCGGGGTCACCACCGAGCAGGCCGAAGCTTTCGCTGCCATTGTGGAAGGCGCCAGATTCACCAAAAGCGCCGGAGCCGTACGGGTTATAGCCAATTTCGAGCAAAAAGCGTGATGGCGTGTTGTAATTGCGTCCGCCAAAACTATAGCGCGAGCCGGCGAAAGTTAAGAACAATTCTTGCATGGCGCGGGTCATGCCGACATAGGCGAGACGACGCTCCTCTTCTAATTCCTCGACGGAATTGTCGGAACGGCTGCTGGGAAACAACCCCTCTTCGAGCCCGACCATGAAGACCACCGGGAACTCCAGCCCCTTGGCGGCGTGCAAAGTCATAAGAGAAACAACGTTGTCACCGGCGCTTTCGTCGGCAGAGCTGAGCAGGGCGGCATCCTCGAGGAACTCCTCTAGGGTTTCGTAAGCGCTGGCATTGCTAGCCAAAACTTCGATATTTTGCATCCGTTCCACACCATCCGGCGTATCGGTGCGTAACAGCGCGCTAAAGTTAAATTCATCGACAATTTTCTCGACCATCTCGGCGGCGGTGATGTCTTTGTCGGCACGCATAGTCCGGAGGAAACGCTCGATTTTGCGGACAGCGTGGTCAGCCCGAGCGGTGAGCTTCAGATCGCCAAGATCGGCAAGATTATGCTCGGGATGGTCATTGAGATAGGTGAAAACTTTCTCCACCGAAGCCGGACCGACGCCAGATAAGACATTCTTTACCACGCGCTCGAAACTGACGCGATCTAGAGGATTAACCACTAGTTTGAGGAGGGCAAGGACGTCCTTCACTTCTTTGCGGTCGTAGAACCGGACGCCGCCGATGATTTTGTAAGGAATTTTCGCGGCGATAAAAGCCTTCTCAAAGGCCGATGACTGAGCATTAGTGCGATAGAGCACGGCAAAATCGCTAAAACTGCCCTGCTTGGCAACTTTGTTCAAAATCTGGCGGGCGACGTAATTAGCCTCGGCGGTTTCGTCCATCGTGCCCTCGATGGTAACCGGCGCGCCATCACCAGCTTCGGTGAAAAGAGTCTTCTCGGTACGAGTTTTGTTCTGATTGATAATCTTCTGCGAGGCGGCTAGGATATTGCCTGTGCTGCGGTAATTCTGCTCGAGCTTGATGACCTTGGCACCGGGGAAATCGCGCTCAAAGTTAAGGATATTAGTAAAGTCAGCGCCGCGCCAAGAGTAAATCGACTGCCAGTCGTCCCCTACTACGCAGATATTGCGCTGCTCGTTGACCAGACTCTTGATGAGGCGGTATTGCACGGCATTAGTATCCTGATACTCGTCGATGAGGATATATTTGAACCTTTCCTGCCATTTGTGGCGGACTTCGGGATTTTTCTCGAACATTTCTGCCGTGATGCTGAGTAAATCATCAAAATCTAGGGCATCGGCGGCGCGCTTTTCCTGCTCGTAGCGGGCGTAGATCTCGGCAGTGCGTTTCTGATTGGGGTAATAAGCTTCGCGCTTGGCATCGGCGGGCTTTAGGCCTTGATTCTGATAATGGCTGATGAGATTAAGGGCGCTTTTGGGGGTCAGAGATTTGTCGCCAGTAATTTTCATCTCGCGCATGATGCGGCGGACCAGAGTAAGCTGATCGTCACTATCGTAAATGGTGAAATTAGCGCCAATCCCAGCGGCTGCGTGCTCGATATGCAATAATCGGACGCAGATACCGTGAAAAGTGCCCATGTATTTCATAAAATTGCGCCCGGGGGTGCTAGGGGCCGTATCTGGCGCAAAAGTGCCGTTTATAGCACCATCAGCATGAGCGTTTTGCGTTCTAAGGCCATTTTTAGGCGATTCTAGGGCGTTTTGGCTAAGAGAGCCGTCTATGCCCACTCTAAGTGCAGGACCTGCTTCTGAGACTTCTGGTGAGGCGACCTTAAGCCCGGCAAGGCCCTGAGAATGGTCCCAGCCTTCCCTGGTGGCGTTTTTGCGCTGGGCTTCGAGCAAGTTCCAGAGGCGAGTGCGCATTTCTTTGGCGGCTTTATTAGTGAAAGTCACCGCTAGAATCTGATCGGGGCGGGTGCCGTGAGCGATGATATTGGCGATACGATGAGTGAGGACCTTAGTCTTGCCTGAGCCAGCGCCAGCCAACACCAGAACTGGGCCTTCTAAAGTTTCTACAGCCTCCACTTGGGGCGGGTTGAGCCCTTTCGTAATCGCATCCATTCCTTCATTATACACCATTCCAGATGAATTCACCGAAAAATTTAGGGTCTGTTCCATAAATCGGGCTATCTATGAGATTACTGGGGTATGGAAAAGGGCGCCGCGGGGCGCCCTGAGAGGGGTTATTCGGCAAGAGTCTGACAGTATTCGGCGAAAGATGGAATTTTCTCATTGACATCAAGCTCGTTGACATAGATGTTCCAGATGTGACGATCAATAAACCAATAATGCAGCAGAATGGCAGTACAGATGCCCACACCGCAGATAGCACCGGCCAGCACAATAGTGGATACGACGACCATGAAATCGTGAGTCACCCCGAATTGCAGCAGGCAGCCAGCGTAATCGACACTGTTCATGATGCTAGCACAGAGTGCCAAGCCGACAATAGCTAGGCGAAAACAGATCCAGGCGGCATAATAATGCGGCCGCTTTTCGTAGCCATAGCTGATCTTGTAGGCCTGATAGAAGATGTCCCAGCTCCAGAGCAAGGTAGCCAAGGCATCGCAGCCAAAGATAGCGGCGTGGAGCCAGCCAACTGGCTCGGCGTCCAATATCGCATCAAGAGCCAGCACCCCAGTCACAATGAGCATACTACAGAACATCACATTATCAAGGCGGTTGTAAAAATTGAGCTTTTGCTGGTTAAACCGGAGTCGAAAATCACAGAATTCATCAATAAGCAACGCGAACAACTCCTTTACGAAAATTAAGATACACCCCTCTGGCTCTGATTGTACAATACCTTGATTACTTTGTCAATATGGGGCTATCTGGAGTGCGATGAGTACGGAGATAGACCAGATAGTAAGCTGGGAGGAGCTGAATCGCCAGGACGAAGGAAGCCAAGCCAAAGACAGCTTCGGGGCCAAGGTCGAAAACCTGCCCACAGAGGAAAGTCCCTACTGCTGAGCCGACATATTGCACGACATGACGGACGGTATTATATTTGAACTGATAGCGGTTGTCGACGGAGTTGACATAGTAACCGTCGGTGATGTTCTCGTAGGCAGTATTACTAAGAATCATCCAAGTGAGGGCTAAGAAGCAGAGGAAATTACTATTAGAAATGGCGGCGAGGCTAAAAATCGCAAAGCGAATGCCAAATTTGAGGGTGATAGTGAGATAATCGTTTTTGGGTGTGAAAAAGCGTAGAGCTAGAATCCCAAAAATATCGGCAATCAGGCCCGCCACTAGCAGATAATTAGTCGCAATACCGGCGGAAAAACCAAACATCTCAGTGAGCATGAGCATTTTGAGGCCAATGGCTACGCCGGCAGACATCTCCGATAGCAGGATGAAAAGCATGTAGACACGCTGGATTCTGTTACGCATAATGTATTTGACGGCGGAAAAATTGTTTTCTTTCTCGGGGGCGCGCTCGGTCACGGGCAGGTTGAGCCGATACATGATAATCGTGGCAACGATGAGGAAGACGGTTGCCAGCAGCAAACAGGCGTTGTAATTAAAGACAAAACCGCCCAATTGCTGGCCGATAAAAATCCCGCCAATCAGGATGCCGATGTCGCGAAAAAGGTACTCTACCAGGCGGCGACGGCTGTAAATGTTGTTGTTTTTCATCAAAGTAGTGATGAGCGGGTAGATGGCAATAAGGAAGAGAAGCCCGGTAAAAATCTCAGTAAGGGCAAAAAAGTCGATCAGCCAGCGCCAGCCGGACTGGTCGAGCAAAGCCAAGATTAAGAAGTTAATACAGCGGAAGACGAGGGTGGCGGTCATGAATTTCTTGAGCTGGGCCATTTTGACGAATTTTCCGACCAAAACTACCCCGAAGGCGCCGATGATAGTGCCCATGCTGATGACATTGCTGACCTCGGTAGCAGAAAAGCCGTTGCCCTGCAGCCAAAGTTGGCGGAAGTTTTCCCAGAGGCCGATGGAGATGCTGAAAAAGGCTAGCATGGTCATAATTTGGCGGCCAAGGCGAGCTTGGCGAGATTGTTTCTGCCGTTTGAAGTGAAAACGGGGATATTTGGTGGAGAAATAGTGAATAATCGGATTCTGCCAGGACGAAATCTTCGCCTGGCGCTCTTGGCGCTGTTTGGCGTCTAGCTCGCGCTCACGGCGAGCGGATTTGGTGGTTTTGCCCTTACCCTTCATTCTTTCTATTTTAACACAAGAAGTTTATTTATGCAAAAAATAAGTTGTCATGAGAAACCCCGCTTCGGAGTGAAGCGGGGTGCGAGAGGTTACTGGTACAAATGCCAGCTAACGTCATGACCACAGAAACGGTCAATGCCATCAGTGAGGCGGAGGTTCCGAGCGCTGCAAGCTGTGTCAGCGGCAAGCGCTAGCAGTTCGTCATCGGCCTTGAGGCTGCGCGGCGTCAGCAGCCGAAGTGTGTAGTATGTGTGCATTATATCTTGGCAGGCGTCTTCCAGCAGGCAGACAAGATAGTTAGCACGGATAATACCGGCAGGCGTATACTCAGTTTTGAGCTGCAGGCCCTCCCAGACAATGGCCAGACCGTCCGGCTGCAAGTCGATAGTTGCCTCAATCAGACTGTTGAGACGTTCCTTTAGCGACATCGCCGCACAGATGCAGCGGAGTCGCTCATCGCTCGACCAGAGCTGGTCCTCCAAGCGCTCGACGATGTCCTGCTCGGCTTGGAGTAGCCACTGCGAGATTTTGGCCTGGTATTCCGCCATAGCGGTCTGCTGCGTGGCAGGATCGAGCGGCTCCGGGAGAGGCTCGTAGAAAGCCCAGAACGTGACGGCGAGGCGCCCCTTCGTTCGGTCGTTTAGCGCATCCAAATCTTTGATGCGCTTGACGACCCGATTATGATGATTGCGAAGCTCTTCGGTAGTTATCAAACTAATGACCCCCTCAAAAGTAGTAGCTAAGTAACCTTTTCTCGAAAGATGCAAGGCTAGATAGCCTATCTTTCTATTATAGCGCAGTTTTACGATTTTGTCCAGAGTTTTCTGGCTGAAAAAGCTTTGTTCCATAAATATACTTTTTCTTGGGCCGCTCCGGGGCGCAACGCGACAAGTCGCTTTAATTGGGCGTCGCCTCAGAAGAATAAGCAAAACTTATTCTTCATTCGGCTCCTACAATTAACGCCCAAGTCTTAGGCCCTGCGAAAAAGATATTTATGGAACACACCCCTAATCGTGTAAAACTCCAACATAGAAGCCTAGTCGAGTGTTGTAAAAATTACAACAGATTATTCTAAGATAGCCTTGATACGGCGGACACCAGCGGAGGAGGATTCTTCTTTGGTAATCTTGAACTTCCCGAGCTCGCCAGTATGAGTGACGTGCGGGCCGCCACAAATCTCGATGGAAATTACTCCTGTATCCATGGTATCAGGTGTATCCTCGGGCGTGGCAGGGCCGATGGCGTAGACCGTGACGCGATCTGGGTAGCGGTCGCGGAAGGAGCCGTGGGCGTGGAGCGTGTCAAAAGCGAAATCTTTGTCGTATTCGGCGTGGACGACGGGGAAGTCGGCGGCAATCCAAGTATTGACACGGTCTTCGACACGTTGCAATTCTTCAGGCGTTAATTTATGGTCGATATTGAAGTCGAAACGCAAGCGCTCGGGGGTGAGGTTGCTGCCCTTCTGCTCGATGGCAGGGTCGATTTCTTCCTGTAGGGCGGCGAGAAGCAAATGGCAAGCGGTGTGATACTTGACGGTTTGGTCGCTAGTATCAGACAGGCCACCCTTAAACATACCCTTTGAGGCGGTCTTGCTGCGTTCGCGCTGCTCGGCGAGGGCTTGCTCGAACTCAGCCTGGTAATCTTGGGAAAGATTAACGCCGATTTTGTAAGCTTCCTCCACGCTAAGCTCGAGCGGGAAACCGTAGGTATCCTGCAGCTTGAAGAGGTCGTGGCCAGTGATGGTCTGGCCCTCCTTAGCCATTTTTTGGAGCTCTTTCATACCCTTGTTGATGGTCTTGCGGAAGGCGTTTTCTTCTTTGGTGAGAATCTCGAGGACGTTTTTGCGGTTCGGTAGAATATCGTCAGACAGCTCGGTATAGTTTGCGGCGATGACGGGGATAATCTCGGGCAGGAAATCCTGGCCGATGCCGAGGTCGAGCGCCTTAAGAACGGCACGGCGGACGAGGCGGCGTAGAGCGTAGCCTTGGGCTTTGTTGGACGGGGTGAGGCCCTGAGCGGCCAAGAGATAGGCGCCACGCAGGTGGTCGGCAATGATGCGCAGTTCGTCGGTGTTGTTGTCGTAATTATTGTGGGACATTTCTTCGAGCTTAGAGATAATCGGCGCCATCAGAGAAATCTTGAAGACGTCAAAACTATCCATGGCGGCAGCGGCTAAACGCTCAAGACCACCACCGAAGTCGACATTTTTCTTCTCTAGCTCAGAGAAAGTGCCGTCGGCATTGCGCTTGTATTGCATAAAGACTTGGTTGCCAATCTCCATGAAACGAGCGCCGTCGCTGGCGGGGTGGGCTTGGCCATATTTTTCGACATCTTGCTTATCCTCGCCAAAATCGTAAAAGACTTCGGAATCCGGGCCACAGGGGTCGCCCAGAGGTGTGGTTTCGATGCCACCGCCACGGCTCCACCAGTTTTCTTTGTCGTCGTAAAAGAAGATACGCTCACCAGGCTTAATGCCGCGCTTATCACCGTTCGCGGCCGAACCAATCTCGGCGATTTTAGCATCAATACCGGCTGTTTTGAAGACTTTTTGCCAGATCTCGGCGGCTTCGGTATCCTTAGGAATGCCATATTTATCATTACCAATGAAACAAGTGACGTAAATCCGATTGGGGTCGAGGCCAATTTCTTTGGTCAAAAATTCGAAATAATTGCTAATCTGCTCCTCTTTGAAATAATCGCCCAGCGACCAGTTGCCTAGCATCTCAAAAACCGTAGTGTGGCGGGGGTCGCCGACATCCTCGATGTCTTGCAGGCGCATGGAAGGCTGCGAATCGGTCAGACGAGTGCCCTCTGGGTGCGGCTGGCCCAAAAGGTAAGGCAAAAGCGGCTGCATACCAGAGCCGGTGAAGAGAGTGGTAGGGTCGTTCTCGAGGACGAGCGGTGCTGGAGGGATGATTTTGTGGCCGTGTTTGGCTTGGAATTGTAAGAATTTTTGGCGGATTTCATTAGCGTTCATTCTTGTATTTTACCATATTTTGTATTTTCTGAACAGAGAATGCCTGAAAATGCCTTATCTTTCTATTATAGCACACATATTTATTTTTGTCAATAGCTATTTGATATTGAAATGGGAATCTTTGGAAAAGTCGGCGATTTTGTGGCTTTTGGTGATGACTTTGAGCCGCTGGCCGCGTTTGGAGCGGTAAAGTTCGCGCTCTAGCTCCAGAATGCAGCGGCGCTGCGGGATGTGTACCCTTGACAGGTCAACGATAATGTTCTCTGACTGCTCGACGGCGCGCTGGATGGTGTTCTGGATTAAACACTTGCCGTGACCTTTGGGGCTTTTCATTTCCCAGCGGCGGCCCATCATCATAATATCGGGGGTGCGAACGCCAACTTCGTCGCTGCGAGGGATGAGTTCAATATCAAACCCCCAGCTAAGGAGGAAGGCGACGGTGCGGTATTCGTGCTTCTCGAGGGTGACGCCGTTGTCGGTCAGGGTGCCGGGGCGGATTCTGCGTAATCGGCTAAATATCATACCTGTATTATACTACTTTTGGCCTTGAGCACAAGCGGGATATGTGTAGAATTGCGGAAATGAAGTTCATTCTGCCTGACGATTCAGCTCTATTGCTACTCAGCGATGAAGCCGCCGCCGAGGCAGATTTCACCCTGATAGAGGACGGCGGACTGGCCAGGGGCGGGCTTTTTGACGGGCTCAGAGAAGATGAGTTGATTATTGGCGAATTGAACATCGAGGAGTGGCGCACGGTGGCGCAAACGCACTTTGAGATTCCCTTGCGGCAGTAGTTGCTCGGTACCGGCGCGCCAGTGGAGCTGCTCGAGGCGGATTCCTGAAGCCCAGAGGCCGTGATGGTTAAGATTTTTGGATACATAGACAATATTTCTGGCTAAATCCTTGGCTACGACATAGTAAGGCAAGCCGCCGCCGAGATAGAGGCCGTGCCGCTGACCGATAGTATAGAAAATTGCGCCGTCGTGATAGCCGAGCACCTGATCAGTTTCCTGCTCGCGAATTTCGCCGGGCTCGGTCTGGACATATTCCTTGAGAAAATCTTTCATGCCAACTTCGCCGACGAAACAGACGCCCATGGATTCTTTCTTGGTGGCGACATCAAGGCCGCGCGCAGCGGCGAGTTTCTTCACCTCTGGCTTGGTGAGGCTGCCGACCGGGAAAAGAGTCTGCGCAGTCGCCGCGTCGCTCATGCGGTAGAGGAAGTAGGTTTGGTCTTTATTCTCGTCGACCGAACGGAGGAGCTGGGTGCCATCATCGGTACGCGCAGTCCTGGCGTAATGCCCAGTAGCAATAAAATCCGCGCCACGGGCCAAGGCACGCTCGTAAAATAGCTTGAACTTAATCAATTCATTGCAGATAACATCGGGGTTGGGCGTGCGGCCACACTGGAACTCGGACAGCATATAATCTACAACCTGCTGCTTATATTCTTGCTCAAAATCCCAGACCTCGAAATCGAGATCGAGCTGCACAGCGACACGCTTGGCGTCGGCTAAATCCTCAGCCCAGGGGCATTTCATGCCGGGGAGGTCTTGGGACCAGTTTTTCATGTAGACCCCGATAACGTGGTAGCCTTGCTCCTGCAGTAAAACCGCCGAAACCGATGAATCGACGCCGCCGGACATACCGAGGTAGACTACCGGATGCTTACTCGCCATAAATCCTCCGATATTCCCGCTCGACTTCTTCGCGGATAACCTGAGCGGCTAGCTGAACATCCGCTGGAGTGTTCGTGCTGCCGAGCGAAATACGGAGCGAGCCAGCGATCTCGGCATCGGTCAGGCCAATGGCGGCGAGGACGTGGGATTTGCTGCCCTTGTTCGCGGCGCAGGCGGCACCGGTAGAAACTAGCACTTCGCGCTGCTCGAGGCGGTAGATGAGCCGTTCGGCGTCAATGCCTGGGAAACAAACCGGGCAGAAGCTGGCTAATTGATGCTTAGGATGGCCTAAGAATTTCGGCTGTGGAAAAGTTGTGGTGTAATTGCTATTGCTTTTTCCTGCATTTTGTGCTATAATAGAGTTATTGGGCGCAGGAGTTAGCTTCTGTGCGTGGGTTTTTGTTGTATTCTTGCGGTTTGTTGGGCCGATACTAGATAATTCCTGGCGGAGGATTTGGGCCATTTTTTGGTATTTCTGGCGGTTGCCGCCTAGATGAGCCTTGGCATACTGAGCGGCCGCGGCAAAGCCGATTACACCGGGCACATTCTCGGTACCGCTGCGCAAACCGCGCTCTTGGCCGCCACCAACGCTGATGGGCCTAAGCTTGACACCGTGACCGACGTATAGGGCACCGACGCCTTTGGGACCGCCGCACTTAGCGGCGTTGATAGTCAAGAGGTCTACCCCCAGACGGGCGACGTTAATATCTAGGAGGTTCAAAGCCTGCGAAGCATCGGAATGCAGGTACAGGGGTGTGCTAATTCCCTGCTGCAGGCGCCGTTGGCGGACTTGGCGGATAAGCTCGGCAATCTCGGCGAGGGGCTGAATGGTACCAAGCTCGTTATTGGCCAGCGAAATCGACACCAACTCGACTTTATCATCTAACTTTTGGCGGAAATCAGCAAGGTCAATTAGACCATTAGTATCAACTTTAATCAAGGCGTGGTCGTGAAGCTTGGCGGCCTCGAGGACGGCGGCATGCTCGGTAGCGAGGGTCAAAACTTTGCCAGAGGTGACCGTAAAGGCAAGATTGATCGACTCAGTAGCGCCGGCGGTCATCACGAGATCGACGCCTTTAGCGCCGATGACATGGGCGATTTGATCCTTGGCCTGCTCGTAGGCCTCGCGGACACGCTTGGCGGGCAGATATGGCGCGGAAGGGTTGAAAAACTGCTCCGAGAAATACGGTAGCATGGCGGTGAGAGCTTGCGGGCTGACGGGGGTAGCCGCGGCGTGGTCGAGATAAATCATGATTATATTATAGCATAAAATCTAGGATTGGTACAGTCGACTAAACCTGTTCTTTTGGACCGTTCTGAGATATGGCGCAATGAGTGCTAACTACAGTAAACTTGGCGGCCGGCGGTTTGGCAATCGCCACTCTTGTAATCGTAGTGCTTTTCGTAGCCGGTGCGGATAAGGCCATAGAGCTTGGTGAAGCTGTCGTAGGCAGGGGTGAGATTAGGCACGTCGAAAGGGGCGAGCGCAAGGACGTCGGGGCGGTGCTCGTCGACCCAATTTTTAAGATCATCACGCTTGGCTTCGGCGTCAAGACGGGCGGTTTCTTTGTCGGGATTAGTGTAGCTCATGTCCCAGTAGGCTTTGTAAGTATTGATGTAGTCGATTTCTTTGTAATACCATTCATCACCATATTTGGCAAGGACATCATTGCCAGATTTGCGCAAGATGTCAGCGGCTTCCTGGAACTCGGCTTCGGGACTGTTGACGGTCAGAATATCGGTCGCTAGGGTGTAATTGTGCCAGATCTGATAGAGATCGAGCGCTTTGACCATCTGCGCGGTCTTCTCGGCGTTGGCGAAAACAGCATCATAGAGCTCTTTGAACTCTTTGTACTGGGCGGCAATCTCGGAGTCCCAGCGCATGGCGCCGGTTTCACCGAGCTTGGTGACTAATTCACTATCGCTGGTGGCTAAGCCCCGGCAGACGTCGATGTAGCCATTGTAAGTAGGTTTGTCGACATAGGCGACTTTGGCGTAATCGACGGCGTATTGGCAGCTGGAAGATTTGGCGGCAGTGGTGAAGCCGGGCAAGATTTCTTTGGCGACACGGTAGGCATCGCCATAACTAACGGCGAGAGCGGAATCAACACTAGCTTTGACCAAGAAAACTCCGGCCGTAACCCCGACGATAATCGCCGCGGTAACCAAAACTCGGCGCAGAATGACCGGATTGACATTGGTCTTGCCATCGGGATTCTGGATGACCAGAGCAGGAGTTTCGACATCCTGAGTGCTGATGGACTGATCTAACAGCTGAGGCTGGCTCGGCTGCTGGATATTGCTAGAATGATAAGTGACGTACGGGTCGGAACTGACCGAAGCAGCCTGCTGAGGAGCAGATGTGGCGGCGGACTGAGCAGGATTAGCGGCATCGGGAGTGGCGGGCTTTTTCTGCATGATAGTATAGCCCTTCTCGGCTAGGCCATCATCCCCCTGCAAAAAGAGCAAAATCCCCTCAATTACAGCCCAAATAATGTCAATAATCAAAACAAACCAAGCCAGAAGCCGCGAGGCAGTGGCTAGGCTAGACATGAGCTGCGCGGCGCCGACGCTAGAAACCGACGAGATAGTTAGGCGCAGGATAAGGTTAATCATAAAAGCGGAGGCTGCCGTGATGGCGAGGGCGACGTGGGCACGGGCTTTTTTGCGGTCGTTCAGATACCAATTGTGGGCGCCGAAAATGCCCAGGACGATGGCCAGCACCCCAGCGGTAGCGGCGGATTTGGGATTTTTTGTGTTATTACCGTTCATCTAGTTTAATTATAGCATATTTATTATGGTTAGGGGATTTTCATTGTAAAATAGGCCCTGTTTCATAAATACGCTTTTTCTTGGGCCGCTCCGGGGCGCTCGCCCAAGTCTTAGGCCCTTCGAAAAAGGTATTTATGAAACAGCTCTTTCGGTCGCACGAATTCAGGGAAAATAAAATACCGCCCTCCGAAGAGGGCGGGCGCTGGGGAAAGGAGGGGGATTAAGACTGTGAGCGACGGTGCGCTTGATGCGCGGCCATCGCTAACAACTCTTGATTGGTTGGCGCGCTGCCAGATGGTTGCGCTGCTTGCGTAGCAGCAGGCTGCTCGGGCGCAGGCGACGGCTCAGGTTGCGGAGTACCACTGATAATGCTATTGATGGCGCGCGAGGCCTCTAAATCAGCCTCGGCCAGCGGGCCACAGAGCGTGCGGACGCCTGAGGCGTAGTTCCAGATGCAGGCCACAATCCCGGCGAGGCCGATAATAATGGTTGCACCATGCTGGAAGATGATACCCCAGAGAATCAGAGCAAGTAAGGCTACTGTGCCCCAGATGCAGGCACGAACCATTCGCTTGAGCCCGCCGAGGCGTTTTTCTTTCAGTTTGCGCTGAAAGCTTCTCCGCAGTTCGCGGCGAAAGAGGTCCCCGTAATCGGGGTCATCCAAGCGCAGGTGGAAATCGGCGCGCTTGTCTAGCACATCGTCCAACTCGTCGAAAAAATTTTCGATTCTTTCTCTGAGCTTGGTAAACATCAAAATCACTCCCTTCTGAACGTACATGGATTCTCCCCCTCAAAAATCCAACCTCTACTTCCATTGTATCACACATTTGCTATTTTGTCAATGATTTTTAGGATAATTTGCCTTTTTAGCAATAAAACGGTATTGTTTAGACTAGACGGCCGGCGCGGCGAAAACTCGATAGAGGTCCGGTGGCACAATTGAGGCAACTGGCCACAGCTAAACGGCCGGCGCAGTAGGAGTACGATAGAGGTATTTTTTAATGAGGTAAAGATAGGCTTTGGTGGCTTGGCAGAAGTTGTCAAGCTCGTCCCCCTCGAGGCGGAAGTATTTGCCGGTGGAGATTTTCTTATACACTCCGGAAGCGCGGACTTCGTAGCGCACCGTGAGTTGGTGCAGATGCTGGGTCTGATCCTGCCAATCTTCGTGCCAAATCCAGATGTTTTGACGGTCATGGAAAAACTCGCGACGATGCCCGTACGGAATCGGCCCAAAAATGCGGCTGCCTAGGCGCGATTCGGCGTTGATTAGATCCGCGCGCGAGGCGCCAGGGTGTAGCTCCTCTGGGGTAATCGGCGGCATGTTGAGAACGTTGGTAGGGAGGGGCCGAGATTGAGCCGCTGCGGATGGGTGAGCGTCCGGCCGAGTAGAAGCCGGCTGCGAGCCAGACTTGGAAACCTGGGCAGATTTTGAGGCGAGCATTTGCGCGGAAATCGCGGCGGTCAGAGTCTGCGAAACCGTTGCCGTGAGAGCGAGGGATTTGCGCGGGTGCGGGATGTGCAGAGTTTCCTCGGTAATTTTGCTAGCGGGCTTGGTAAGTGTGAGCTGGGGCTGAATGACAGTAGGGGCCGACCGAGGCGCACGCTTGGCCAAGAGCTTGGCTTGCTGCCGCTGGCGGCGCTGCTCCTGACGGGCGAGCTTCTGAGCCTGCCGCTGAGCTCGGATGGCCTGCCAACTGGCTCGGATCTGAGCGTGGCGAGCCTGCCGAGCCTCGGTGCACTGCTGCTTGGTGACTTGGCGGCGAGATAGCTCTTGCTTGCGGAGCTCGAGCTTTGATGCCTTAGTAGTTTGCCACTGGCGGAAAGTATTGCTTAGACAGACGCACGGCATCGCTCAATCTCCCTTGCAATATTCATAATCTCATTGTAAACTTCAGCAGAAGTACGGGTACTAAAACGATAGGCCTGAGCCTGGTTAAGATTCGATGTTTCTGAGGTGAAAGAGTTGTTTTGCATTGTTGGTGGTCTGCTCCGCTATTTTAACTTCTGCCACACCCAATTTTTCTGACAGATAGGTCGCAATCTCGCGAACATATCCTGGTTTATTTATTGTACCACGGAACGGTACCGGAGTCAAGAAAGGAGCGTCGGTTTCTAATAACATTTTCTCGAGCGGAGGTAAAGCCGGCGTAGTGTAGGTAGCGAGACCATTGGCACCGATGTAAAAATCGCGCGCGAGGGCTTGCTTTAATTCCCTTTTGCTGCCGGTGAAGCTATGGACAACGCCCCTTAAGCCCGGAAAATTATCAAGCACTGGCCAAGCGTCAGCAAAAGCTTCCCGGATATGCAGAGAAACCGGTAAGCCTAAATCGGTCGCCAGCTGCAGCATTTGCTCGAAGAGCTGAATCTGCTGCGCGCGGTCGTAACCGCTGTAGTGATAGTCGAGACCGATTTCGCCGATGGCGACTAAGTTTGCTTTAGGGATCTCTGTGGGCGTTACGTGAGGAATCGAGCAGAATTGGCTGGCATGCTCGGGATGGATGCCATAAGTCCAATAAACATTATCATGCTGAGCAGCAAACTCGCAGGCGTGCTGAGAATCTACAGGGTCAGTGCCGATGACGATGATTTGCTGGACGTTGGCGGCGTGAGCTTCCTGCAAAAACTGCTCGGCCTGAGCAGACGGGAAAAATTCTTGATCATGAAGATGGCAGTGTGAATCAACGAGGTAATTTGACATAGTTATATATATTATAGCACGAAAATCCCCCGCTCGCTGGGAACGGGGGATAGGACTAGGGGACTATGAGCTAAACCGGGCTACGCGGCATACTCGGGATGTTCCCGAATAAACTGCTCGTATGCAGCCTTGACCCGGCGCTGATACCGCTGCACCTTCCGGATGCGGTGCGCCGTAGGGCGCTTGCGCTTGGGTCGTTGCATCATTTCGTGCATAATGCGGCGAGAGAAGATGATTTGCGGATACTTGTAAAGCAGCCATAGGTCTAGATGATTCCCAGCATCATCGGATAATGTGGCGGTTTCAATCTCTGAGTCAAATAACCTTTCGGAATCATCTGATATAAAAAAGCCATAGGTATGCATTAGTTCGCAAAGCAGCCAAGAGGTTTCGGGCTTTTGCATTTTCTCATAAAATTGGTGAGAAATCGGGTAGTCCCAAAACTGCTTGTGGGTGCGAGTCGCGATGATTTGGGGCTTATTTTTCCGGTAATAAGTGCGGCGCGGGACAATGAACGGATAGCACCAGCAATCATCTATTACATACCACGTTCCGGGATAGCGGAACTCCACCCAGCAGTGCCGGTAGCGCTCTTTGCCTGCTCGCGCATAGACGTAGCGTGCGGTAGGATGATTCTTTAGGGCGAGCATGGACATGGCCGCGGTGGGAGCACAAAAGCCCCAATCGACAAACTCGCGATAGCGCGGAAAGAACCGCAAGAGATAGACATCGAGGAGCGAATAGCTGCAGAAATAAACCTGCGACAACTGCTCGAAGGCGTACTGCGCCATGAGTTCGAGCTGCAGGCGGTGGTTTTGCTTGAATAGACAGACCAAAAGTCCGCCACAAATTGCCCACACCACCACGAAAAAGCAGTCTTGAACCGACATTCATAACACTTCCTTTACAAAAGTACTTAGATTTGGCTTGGTTTTGGAGTGTAATACGAGTTTTGGGTACCAAAAAGCCATCTATCCTTCTATTATAGCACAGATGGCTGAAAAAGTCAATAGGCTAAGATTGGCTTTGGGGCTAATAGAGGCTAGACCTTGTTCTCGCGTTTGCGCTTGATGGGGTCGAGCTGGCGCTTGCGGAGGCGGAGGGATTTAGGAGTAACCTCGAGGAGCTCATCATCGAGCAAGAAATCGATACATTGCTCAAGCGAATACTGGGTGTGCGGGGTAAGCTGAATGGCGCCGTCGCTAGCATGCGTGCGCATGTTGGTGAGCTGCTTTTCCTTACAGATATTGATATCGACATCTTCTTTCTTGTTGCTGAGGCCGATAATCATGCCCTGGTAAACCGGCACGCCGGGCGGGATGAAAAGAATACCACGAGCCTGGGCAGCGTCAAGCGCGTAAGCAGTGCTAGTACCGGCCTCGAAAGCAATCAAAGCACCGTTACGCTCGGGTTTGTACTTCCCCTCGACTGGGCGGTAGCCGGCCGGCAAAGACGACATGATGGCGGTGCCCTTGGTGGCGGTAAGTAAATTATTGCGCAGGCCAATCAAGGCGGCAGTAGTAATATGATAAGTGAAGCGGGTGCTGCCACTGCTGGTGAGGTCCTGACTAATCAGCTCGGCACGACGGACGCCGAGCTCTTGGCTGACGGCGCCGACATGCTCGGGCTCGACTTCGATGATTAGTTCTTCGACTGGTTCGCATTTTTTGCCGTCGATTTCTTTGTAGACAACTTCCGGGCGGCCGGTTTCTAGCTCGTAACCTTCGCGGCGCATGGTTTCGATCAGGACCGATAGATGCAGCTCGCCGCGGCCAGAAACTTTGTAGCCAAGACCATCGGGGACAATCTTGAGGGCGATATTGGTTTCTAGCTCACGCTCTAGGCGCTCGGCAATCTGGCGAGAAGTAGTGAACTCGCCCTCTTGACCTTTGAGGGGCGAAGTATTGGGGCCAATGTAAATGCTAAGGGTAGGAGCTTCGAGCTCGATGGTCGGCAAAGCCTCGGGGTTCTCGCCAGTGGCAATAGTATCGCCGATATTGGCCTGCTGCACACCAGAAAGCGCAACGATGTCACCAGCGGTAGCTTCAGAGACTTCTTCGCGGTTTAGGCCTTTGTAGGCGAAGACGTTTTCGACCTTGGCACTGGTAGCTTTGAGCTCGTGAGTTTCGGGGTCGGTATGGAGAACTTTGACAGTTTCGCCCTTCTTCAGCTTGCCACGGAAAATCTTGCCGATAGCGTATTTGCCAAGGTAATTATCTGCCGCGAGGGCTGCGACCAGGAGCTGAGCGCCTTTGCTGGCGTCTTCGTCGACCTTTGGCGCGGGGATGTCGTTGATGATTGACTCAAAAATAACGTTGAGGTTATCATCGAGATCAGTAGTCTTGCCGGCTTTGCCATCACGGGCAATAGCGTAATAGATAGGATAATTGAGCTGAGATTCGTCGGTGGCAAGCTCAAGGAAAAGATCAGAAATCTCGTCTTTGACCTCTTCGATGCGGGCGGCAGGCTTGTCGATTTTGTTGATAATTACGACGGGCTTGAGCTTCAGGCTGAGGGCCTTCTGGAGGACAAACTTGGTCTGTGGCATTGGCCCTTCCTGAGCGTCGACAATCAAGAGAACGCCATCCGCCATATTAAGCGTACGCTCGACTTCGCCAGAGAAATCAGCGTGGCCTGGGGTATCAATGATGTTAATCTTGTAGCCATTATAATAAACTGCGGTCTGCTTGGCGGTAATAGTAATACCGCGCTCGTGCTCTTGATCCATCGAATCCATGATCAAGGTCTGCGACATCTCGGCTTGGTTGTCGCGGAAAGTATGCGACTGCTTCAAAAGACCGTCGACCAGAGTAGTCTTACCATGGTCGACGTGAGCAATAATTGCAACATTACGAATATTCTCTACCATTGCTCTATAGTAGCATATTTATTGATAAAATGCAATGCTTAGAGAGATGGTTTTTCGTTATCTTCGTCGAGGTTGCGACGATTTTGAGCTTTAATGGAGGCTTTTTGCTGTTTCTTCCTCAGAATGCGGCGGACAATCCAGATAATCAAGACGATGATTAGGGCAATCACGATGACTAGCAGCCAGATGGGACAGAGGAAGACAAGTTTGCTAAAAGTCAAATCTTGATCTAGGAAGCGGATGGTCTGAGTGACGTGGAAGAGGCCAAGCTTGGGGGCGTCGGTCCAAGTCAAAATCCCCGTACGCGATGTGCCTGGCAGGACGACTGCGGTGCTAGAGCCAATCAGTTGACCGTCGTCGGATACACTATTTTTATTGACGACTTCGCGGTTGCTAAAGAACTCAGTCACGGTTAAAGTCTGCTCGACACGGAAGTCGACATTGCCGGTGTTTTTGACGGTCTGGGAAACGCTGAAATTATTGGAGCTGAAGAGGCCGGGAAGACTGTGCTCGACTAGCTCACCCTCGGTACGCATATCGCCACCGTTGACATGGCCGTAGAGAATAGCAGCAAGCTGGGCGGAAACGTTGACGCCGGCGCTTTCTTCCTCGCCACCGTCACTGAGCAGCATAATAGCTGCATACTGACCACCAGAAGCAACATCTTTTGGTACTTCAACTTTGAACTTGAGTTCATGGCTGTCGTCAGGCTCAATCGAGAAATCGGTTTCCTCGAGCTTGATCCAGTTGTAAATCTTGGTATAGGCTGACTCCGAGGCAAAGTCTGGCTCGTAATCGTCGTTTTTGACATAAAAGGGGCGCACTGATGCTTTGACCTTGAAGGGCAAGCGGCCGACGTTGGAAACTTTGACCTTCCCCTCGTAAGTGGCGCCGGGGCGCAGCTCGATCTCTTGGTTAGACGGGTTGATCGACATGACCACATCGCCCGGCTCTAAAGCCTGAACTGGGGCGACGCTATGCACGGCGACAAAACCTAGCTGCAAGAGTAATGCTGCAATGCCTAGCAGGACACCGCTCAGCCAACTAGCGCGTTTGACATTAGCCTTCATTTTTACCTCCATACTCTAATGAATTTTAAACTCTGTCCCTATTATAGCATATTATGGGGCGAATAGTGATAAGTTTTAGAAAACTTGCGGAGCTTTGCGCTTGTGATGGCGCACGGCTAGGATAATCCAGAGGATGCCTAAGGCAATCAATACGAGCACGGATATAATTAACCAGAGCGGACAGAAAAATACTAGCTTTTCGGTTTCGATATTGGTTTCGAGAAATTTGATAACCTGCTTAACCCTAACAATACCAATCTTAGGCGTGTTCTCCCAGACCAGAGTTTGCTGGCGGGAAGTGCCGGGCAAAACCACCGAAGTAGCTGAGCCGAGCGCAGTGCCATCATCGGCCTTGGTATCGGGGTCTAGTAGCACATCACCACTAAAGAAGTCGGTAATTGTAACCGCATGGTAGACTTTGAAATCGACATTGCCGGTATTATAGACAGTTTCAGAAATCTCTAGCGGGCCAGTGAACAAAAAACCAGGAATGGTCTGCTCGGCAACTTCGCCCTCTGGCAGCATCTCGGGGCCATTAACTCGACCGTAAATGAGCGAGGCTACCTGCGGAACCACCTGCACGGCGCCACCATCATTATCGAGATTGGTAGCGTAGGCCATAACCGTGGCATACTGGCCACCACCAGCGGCGCCCTCGGGGACGTTGGCTTTGAATTCGGCATCAATAGTCTGACCGGGCTCGATATGGTAGACCTCTTGCGGGAAAGTGATCCAGGTATAGAGCTGAGTGTAGACGTTGTTAGTAGAAAAGTCGAGGTCGTAAGTTTCGCTGTTGACTTGATAAGGCGTGGTGCGCAGACCGAAATCAAAAGCGACGGTGCCGGTATTGGCTACGGTGACTTTGCCAGTGTATTCCTGGCCAGGCGTGAGGGTGATGTCCTGGGTGGCGGGGCCAAGCATGAGCGAAACTTCGCTACTAGACACGGCCGACGTGGGCTGCGCCGTCAAGCTCAGCCCGCTAAGAATGGTCAATAAGGCAAATAGGATTTTACGCTTCATTTATTATGGTTGAGCAATCAAAGTTAGAGTGACAGTAGTAGAGTAGGTACCATGCTCTTGCGTGGGTGAAATCCCAATGCCGACAGGAAGGGCAACCGGAGTCAGAACGCCCTGGGTAGAGTTGGCACGATAGAATGAAGTAGGGGTGTTAGTGACCTTCTGATAAGCATTAGTAATAAGGCTCTTCATAGCCCAGCCACTTTCGCCGCCTACGGGAGTGTCAACGGCAGGGATAGTCGCATCGCTTTCAGTCATGGTTAAAGCTGGCGTATCGGCGTGGACGTTGAGGGTATAAGGCAAGTTAGTGTTAACAGTGGCAGTAAGATCCTTCTCATTGAGATTGCCGACATTAGCCTGCTCCCAGCTGACGCCTTTTACGTCACTAATCTGTAGAGCTTGCTTCACGTTTAGTTTGAACGTTGTTTCGCCATTGGCAGTAGTATTATCGGCGGCATAAGTCGAGAATGCCGTGAGTGAAACTGCCAGGGCGACGAGTAACGTTCCCCCGAGGAATAATCTTTTGATGAGTTTTTCCATGTTTTAATCCTATGTGTTAGTTTTTATTGACCTGATGAGTACATTATACTAAACTCTTATGGTTTTGGCAAGTAGTTTTGTGGGAAGTTTTTGCTAAATACTATAATTGCGGATAAAATACACAACCTTGCGTGAAAAAGGCAGGAAAATCTTGATTTTTCACGGAAAGTTTGCTATAATAGGGATATGATAAACCAGGTAACTAAGGATAAGATTGGGGCGCTGAGCGAAGAATACCGACGTTTGGCTGCTAAATACCCTACGGCTATCGCCGAGCTAGCTTTTGCCGAACTACCCGAGATGGTCTACAACTCGAACGCAATCGAGAACTCTACTTTGACATTAGAGGATACCGAGGATATTTTGATTCGCAATCAAATTCGGACCGATCACGAGATTCGTGAGATTTATGAGGCGAAGAACCTAGCCAAGGCGATGGAATACTTGATACATAATCCCGAGCCGAAAATTTCGGTGGAGTTAATCTTGAGGCTGCACAAGACTTTGCTGCATGATATTCGGGATGACATAGCGGGAAGGTTCCGGTCTGGCAAAGAATGGGTGCGAGTGGGGACGCATATTGGTGCGAACCCGGAATTTGTCAATGACCTAATGTATAGTTTGGTTAATGAATATAATACTGATGAGGGGTACTTCTTGGAAAAGATTGCTAGGTTCCATGCGGAGTTCGAGAATATTCATCCTTTTGGCGATGGAAACGGGCGGATTGGGCGGCTGCTGACTAACGAACAACTAGATCTACTTGGTCTGCCACCGATCATCATTCCAAATAAGTCAAAGTTTGATGAATACTATCCGGCGCTTGATGAATACACTAGAACCGGAAAAACTGATGAGTTGACTAGCTTGTTTGCTCGGCTACTAATCGGGGCTTTGCACCGCCGAATTACGCGACTGACCGCCCGCAGGATTATTCCCCTCTCTGAATGGGCGCAAAGAAATAATGCCGACCTTCAATCGGCAATAAATAAGGCTGCGCGAGGGACGATTCCGGCTTTCCGAATGAGGGAGCATTGGATGATTGATGAGGATTATAAGGCGGAGTAGATAGGAATCTCGGCCTAGTGAGCTCTTATTTATTGATGGTTTGGTTTTGTAGTGTGTGTAATAGTTAGCTTGAGTTTACGGTTTACGGGACACGATGTCGGCTCGGCCCGTCGTTACGGGCGAGCCGCATCTTCGTCCTCGCTCGTGCGCTCCGGAGATTCCCTTAAAACCGTAAAACTCAAGCTAGCTATTGAGCGACACAGCGGACGGGATAGCCATGGCTACGATTAATGCCGCTGCCGTTATTGTTGAAAGATGGGTTAGCGCCAACAACGAAATAGAGACTATAAGCGCGGTTGACTGTAGGGTCCGGCGTAGAAGACCAGTAACGTCCATTACTACCGGGACCGTCCATCTTATGGTCAACAAGACTTCCACTGTACACAAAATATAAAGGTTCGCCATATAGACTGGCGTCGTCCGTGGTGACCGTCATAGCGGTAAAGTTATAAGCCCGTATCAGGCCACTAAAGGACTTACTATTAGTGTTGTTGCTAGTTGGAAGTTGCCAACCTTTGGGGCAGATACTCATAGTAGCATTGTTGGCTGCATCGTAAGATTCTCCACCAGCTAAATTGCTCTTTGACTTTACTGTAGCCGCATCCCAGGTGTAATAGTTACCTACGTGGTAATGCATGTCTTCCGCTGATGGAGTGCTTATTTTAGTAAAGTAGCTGGTGCACATAGGATCTGTAAATGCCGTTGCGCTACTGCATTTATTCTCAGTGATAGCAATTGGACCATGCCCGGTATAGGTATAAAATATATTTTCTGGATCATGGTAATTATTAGCTGTGTTACTTTGGCCAGGCCAGCTAGCAATAGCCGTAGAGCCAGAGATCCCGGTTATCACATTAGCTCCTTTGACATCCGAGGTCTCTTCACTAAGCGTAGCTGGGATATCGAAGTCTAGGTTTTGAGTCATCCAGCAATTATTATCAGCAAGTTTAGCTACAAAATAAACTTTACCATCACGAGAATCTATCAGTTTACCTTCTTGACCAACTTCTACATTCGTACAGAAGCTAGTCGACATTTCTTGCATCGTCAGAATGGTTTCTTTATTTTTATTCGTGAGGCCCAAGAGTGACGTCAAGCCTGCATCTGCTACGGCTGATACATAGACGCTAGACTGATAGTGGTCACTGGGCATATTGCTGCCTAGCTTTGCGGCAAAGACTAGCTTATATTTATCACCGTCAGTGGCTGGGGCGCCAGTTTTAAAAGCTAAGTATTCTGTATTATTACCATCAGTGCCAGACGGAACAGGATTGTAGAGTAAACTATCATTTGCAGCGCTAGTGTTATTACTCACAGCGTACCCCCAAGTGTTATAGTCAAATTTGGCTGGGATGGTATTTGCATTTACTTTTCCGACAGTAGAGGCAGGGTGCTCCTTACCGACTAAGTGACCACTACTACCATTTGGGGTGCTGAGAGCTAAGTAGTATTTGTTAATACCGGTACCGCCTACAGTAACAGTGTTGCTGAAATAAGCTACTTCACCAACTGTTACATTACTATTAGTATTACCACTATCTGCTGCGATGTCTAAAGTGATGGATGGGCCACTAGCCGTCATGATGCCGGAGTCAGCATTAGCGGTGTCAGTACTAATATTGTTGGCGGTATTGAAGTCTAATTCTTCGGCATGAGCCTTACTATTATCTAAAGCTGGATTAAAAGTTATTATGCCACCCATAAGGAGAGCCAAAGTGCAGACGCCAGGTACTACATAGTTTAGTCTAGAACCCCATCGGTAGAAATAAGTACTTTTACTATGAAGCATTTTACCTGATTCTAAGATGCTACTATTAGAACTAGGTTTATTTTTAATAAAAGTTGATGAGATTCTAGCGAAGAGCTTTTTCCTCCTAGCTCTTGCGTGTCCTGTGCATTGTGGCATTGGCCCTCCTTTTTGGTTGATTTTTTATGAGTATAAAAAACCTAGGCGCCTATTTACTTATTTACATTGCGTCACCGATGCAAATACAAAAATGGTGCCACAGGCTCCTAACGCACAAACTGCCATGTAAAAACATTGAAGTTGATGTGCACCTATGACACCATTTTTAACTTCAATCTTTTTACAAAAATTATGTTTAGACATTAATTTGCAATTTTGTACGTTAGGATTTATACGTTTCTATTATACCACACTTTTTATGTTTACAAGTGGTTTTATATAAAAAGAGCCCGACCGAATATGAGTGCGCCCGACTGGAGCTATTCCCTATCGGGAATATCCGTTGGGGCGTCAGCTGCTGCCCGACTGGACTCTGGTTCCTTGCGGAACCAGAAAGTCCTGCGGTCGCTCGGAAGGTAAAAAGCAAGCTTTTTACTTTCTCTCGCGACCTTGAACTAGGTGCACCAGCACAGCTGCCATCCTGATTTCAGGCCTCCTGACGGAGTCCACAAGATGAAAATAAACTCCTTTTGGGAGTTTCTTTTCATCTTGGTGCGCCCGACTGGACTTGAACCAGCACAGCTCTAAAATGGCCACTACCACCTCAAGGT
>CAYUDH010000001.1:0-63682 GCA_964443595.1 uncultured Candidatus Saccharibacteria bacterium | reverse complement strand
ATAACCAAAAGGAGGCTCCATGCACAACAAAAATATCAAATTTAACAAACGCAAAATACCACTTATAGCTGGCTTCCTAGCTCTTGGTGGTATGTTTTTATTCCCATATTTAACTCTTACGCCCACGCCAGCTTACGCAGCGTATGACTGGGAGCAGCGTACCTTATCCGATATTGATACTATGCAGCAGATGAATGCCAAAATTTGCGAGAATAGTGAGATTGGCGAAAGCAAGCAACTCGAGGATACTCGTGACCGTGTAAATGGTCAAGTTGGTACTGGCAAAAAGTATTGGGTAACTAAGCTAAAAGGTGATACGACGGGAACTAAAGAAAAAGGTGAGTGCTGGATGACGCAAAATCTAGCCTATAGCGGAACCAATGAAGATAATATCGGAGCATCGTGTACTTTAAATGGTCTTACGATCGGCTCTATTTGTTCCGGCTGGAGTAATAGCACTACAAATAAGTACTTTGCTATAGGTGAACACAGAGAGGCTCATGACTCCCGAGGGAACTACTACAACTGGCCAGCTGTAGTGCAGGGCGATTCTGGTAGGGATGGTACTCAAGGTGTCTGCCCAAGCAGCTGGCAGCTCCCAACTAGCAATGACAATGATTCTAGTAGTAGATCCTTTGGCAACCTCGTCAACGTTTATAGTATTGGTGACGTTAGTATCAAGCTTACTGAGGCTCCATTATTCTTCCAATACAATGGATACATCAATTCTGGCTCTCTATATAATATTGGCTCTAATGGATACTACTGGTCGTCTACTCCTTACGGCGACAAAGCCAATATTCTCAACTTCTATGGTGGCTCTGTCGGTCCGTCTGACGACTTTGATCGTTACTATGGCTTTTCCGTCCGCTGTGTTGCCGCTGATATCTATCCAGACGAACCAATGCTCGATGATAACCAAGCCAACGTTGCCATCACCGTCAGTCCCGTAATTAGTATAGATGTGACTAAGCACGCTAATGACATGACGGTAGATTTCACCAAAGTAGCTACCAGCACTATTATAGCTAGAGTAGGCTCTAATCAACCATATCAAGTATTACTTAGTACGGATAAAAGTGATTTAACTAATCCCAGTACAGATAAAACTATCCCCATGATTCCATCAGACCAAACCATAGTAAAGGGAACTAGCAGTTGGGGCATTAAGAAATTATCTTCACCCACTGATACTGCAGTAGATGAGAGTACTAAATACAGTCCAGTCGGCATTAATGGCGAAAAAGTTTTATTCTACACTTCCACCAGTGCCGCTTCAGAAGACCTCACTTTCCCAGTCGCCATTGCCGTAGACTCTAGCTTACCTAGTGGCCAATACTCCACACAAGTCACCTTAACCGCGGTAGCAATGTAGCATAGCCAAAGACTTCTCATCACTTTTCGAAGGGCCTAAGACTTGGGGCGCTAATTGTAGGAGCCGAATGAAGAATAGACTTGTTTATTCTTCTGAGGCGACGTCCAATTAAAGCAATTTATTGCGCTGCGCCCCGGAGCGGCCCAAGAAAAGTCGGTGAGGAGCCTTTGACATTTTTAGCAGTCGTCGTGTAGCAATTCTTATTTTCGAGGTCTTCCAACACCTGAAATCACTACATTGACGGTCAGTTCGCTGCATCGTAGAATAACCGCATCTAGCTTTCTATCTGTCGCCTCGTGAACATTAATCAGGCTGGGCGAGGACGATTCTTTAGATGAGGCCTCGCCCACCCAGAGGCGACAGGTACGAAAGCTAGATACCAGGGAATGATTAAAACCCCAAAATCTTACCGGACCAAGAAAAATATGGGAGTGCTTAGCTTTCACTATCTTAACCTCACCAAACATCAAAGGTAGTCGCCAGCGGCCACAGCCATCCTCTAGTTCTTCTCATCTCCAGCTAGACAGAAACCTTAAGCTGTACTACAATTGTAACAGGAAAATTTAATCCAGGTAGAATTAAGTATGAGGGAGATAAGACATCGTCAGATTGATTTGCAGCATGACGTAGTAACTAGGCACCAGCGTCCAGCCGGGCTAGTAGAGGAAAATTATCGGGCGATTCCCGAAATGGATATTGCTGAGCTGATGCGACACTGCCATCATGTGCCCAAGATTCTCTTCGAAGGGCGAGATGTTTATACTGAGCAATATATCAATGGCAATTCGCTTGATTCGCTTTACATTGATTTCCAGCCGGTCGACCATGCCGACATCAATGCTATTATTCGGAACATTCTTTTTGCCGCGCGTGTGAAAGACCGGGTGATTCAGGCTAGCCATCCATGGCAAAATTGCGAAGACTTTTTCGCCTTCCAGATCGAAAACATGCGCGCCGCCATCGAGAAGCATCCAAAGAAAACTCCGATTTGGCGTCAAGCTTTTAATTTAACCGACGACGCCGTTCGTGAAGTCGAGAAACTCCCCGCGCAGATCAATAATAAACGGCCGCTCTGTTTTATCCATGGCGACCGCGGCAAGACCAACATGATTCGCGATAAATGGGGCAAGCTGTATTTTATTGATTGGGAATATGCTTGCTTTGGCGATCTGGCTTATGAGATTGCTTTTCATCTCCACCAGATGAACTACACCGACGAAGACCAGGCCTATTTCTTGCATCGTCTGGAGAGGGCTCTGCCGAAAAAATACAAATCCGCTCTGCAAGACATCGAGCCTTATGCTAAGTTTATCGCCCTGCGCTCGGTTTTTTATATGATGCGCGCGTTGCAAGAGTGCTCTTATAGCGACACCTCTTGCGATCGGCTGTATCTGCGGCTGAAACGTTTGAGCCAATATCCTGAGTTTTGGATCTACGCTTCCACGCCGGAAGAAGTTCACGAAAAAGTCCATAGCCTCAAGACCATGACCTAGAATCAGTGCGGGCGCGAGTCTTACATTCTCGTAATATTTTGCGATATAGTAGCAATTATGCTATAATATAAGCATATGCAACGCATCATGATTATCGAAGACGAAGAAGCTATGCGCCTCGGGCTGGCCGACCTCTTGCGTAGTGCCGGCTATGAACCGGCCGGGCTGGATTTGTTTGAGCAGCCCACGGCTGGCTTAGCGGAGTTCGCCGATAAAATTATCCGTGCCGAGCCTAATCTGATTTTGCTCGACATTAATTTACCGCAAATCAATGGGGAACTATTGCTGAAACATCTGCGCGAAAAAACTAATATCCCTGTCATCATGGTCACTAGTAGCAGCACCGAAATGGACGAAGTTTTGTCGATGAGCTACGGAGCAGATGATTATGTTACCAAGCCCTATAATCCGCAAGTTTTATTGTTGCGGATTGCCGCCGTATTGAAGCGCATGGAAGCCGGTGACGGCCCCATCAAATATCATGGTTTAGAAATCGACCTTACCCGCGGCGTCATGAAGAACGACGCCAAGCGCTGTCTGCTCACAAAAAATGAAATGATTATCATCGGGCATTTGCTCAAGCACCAAGGCGAGATTGTCACCCGTGACGCACTCATGACCGACCTCTGGAATAATCACGAATATATCAACGATAATGCCTTAACGGTCAATATTAGTCGCGTCCGCGCTAAGCTTAAGTCCCTCGGCGCCGCCGAAGCCATCGAAACTCGCAAAGGTCTAGGCTATGTCTTGCAATAAATTCGCCATCCAAAATAATAAGCCCGCCGATTGCGAGGTCGCTACTCAGGCCACCAAACCCACTGGCCGCAATCTTGCAGCTCCCATGCGTCGCCCTTCCCGCAAGTTCGTCAGTTGGAAGAGTTTTCTGCGGGACAAAAGTTACTTCCTGATCGCCACAGCCATCACAAGTTTGCTCGCTTGGTCCTTTCTTGCTGCGCTCAAAGTCCGCGCCGAAGTCATCATTATGCTGGCTTTTTTCTGGTTTAGTTTCTTGATTATTGTTCTCAATATCGAGTTTTGGCGCAAGCGCAAATTTTATCATGAGCTTCTGGCTCAAGTCGACCACTTCGACCAAGCTTATTTAGTTTTGGAAACTTTAGCCGAGCCGAAGTTTTATGATGGCGAAGTACTCTATAACGTACTTTATCGGATTAACAAATCCATGGCCGAGAATATCAATCGCTATCGCACGCAATCGCAGGAGTTCCAGGAATATGTCGAGATGTGGATTCACGAAGTCAAAACTCCGCTCGCTACCCTCAGCCTGATTTCTCATGACAAGAAGATTAATGAGCAAATCCGCCGCCTGGATGATTACGTCGAGCAGATTCTCTATTTCGTGCGGGCCGAGAATGCTGAGCAAGATTACTTAATCAAACCGGCTAATCTGGCAGATATTGTGAATAACGTTGCCAGTCGTAATCGCGAAATCCTGCAAGCGAAAAATATCGACTTCGCGGCGCAGAATCTCGACCAAAAAGTCCATACTGATGCTAAATGGCTAGAATTTATCCTCAATCAGATTATCAATAATAGCATCAAATACCAAAGTAGTAGCATCCAGATTGCCGCTCGCACCGCCAAGCATCATACTATCCTCACTATCACAGATAATGGTTTAGGTATCAATGCTAAAGACCTCCCGCGTGTGTTTGATAAATCTTTCACTGGTGATAATGGTCGCCTCGGCAAGCAGTCTACCGGCATGGGCCTCTACATTGCTAAGACCTTGTGTGATAAGCTTGGCCACAAAATTACCATTAGTTCCGAAAAGGGCAAGTTCACTACCGTCGCACTTGAGTTTGCCGCTCCGGAATATTATAATGTTATGCGTCAATAGACACTATTCTGCAAATATCTTTTTCGAAGGGCCTAAGACTTGGGCGAGCGCCCCGGAGCGGCCCGAGAAAAAGTGTATTTGTGGAATAGTGCTAGTTGAGTACAACAATCTTACAAAAAAGTAACCATTTTGTAACCCTAGACTTGCGACAAGCCGAATCGAAAAACCTATAATGGCAATAAGGAGATTTTATGAAAACGATTTTAGAATTAGAAAAAGTCGAGAAATATTACGGTAATAAATCTTCGCTCACCAAAGCGATTGATAATATTTCTTTCAAAGTCGACGAAGGTGAATTCGTTGCTATTATGGGTTCCAGCGGTTCGGGTAAAACTACCTTGCTCAATGTCATTTCGACCATCGACCGCGTCACTTCTGGGCATATTTATGTGAATGGCGAAGACATCACTAGCCTACGCGGGGAAGAATTGAACCGCTTCCGCCGCGAAGAACTAGGTTTTATTTTCCAGGATTTTAACTTGCTCGATTCGTTGACGGCTTACGAAAATATTGCTTTGGCGCTTTCCATTCAGAACTGCGACGCACATGAAATCGTCGACCGCGTGAATAATATTGCCAAAGAGCTTAATATCCAAAAAGTCTTGGACAAGTTCCCCTACCAAATGAGCGGCGGCCAGAAACAGCGTGTCGCTTCTGCTCGTGCCATTATTACCAACCCGAAGTTAGTTCTCGCCGACGAACCGACTGGCGCACTCGATTCTAAATCATCGCGCATGCTGCTCGAGCAGTTCGATATTTTGAACGAAAAGTTTGCCACTACTATTCTCATGGTCACGCACGATGCTTTTGCGGCTTCTTATGCTTCGCGCGTGATTTTTATCAAAGACGGCAAGATTTTTAATGAGCTGCGTCGCGGCAAGGATGATCGCAAAAAGTTCTTTAACGAAATTATCGACGTGATAACTTTACTTGGCGGAGATTTAAACGATGCGTTATAGCCTCCTACCTAAATTCACAAAAATTTTTCACCAAAATTGCAACCTCAAAAACTTGCAAAATCGCATATTAAAAAATAAACAAATTTTTATGCAAGAGAAAACTTATCTTTTTGCTCCGATTTTAGTTGATTTTGATAATTACAAAAATATTTCAGTACCAAAACTTGGAGGAATCCATTATGTTTGTTAAACTCGCCTGCAAAAATATCAAACGCAGTATCAAAGATTACGCCATTTACTTTTTTACTTTAGTGCTCGGCGTGGCAATCTTTTATGTTTTTAATGCGCTCGGTAGCCAAGCTGTCATGCTAGACGTCAGTGAGCGCGTGAAATCAATGTTCCAGTTGCTCGACATTATCATGGGTACAGTTAGCGTCTTTATCTCATTCATTCTCGGCGCTTTGATTATTTATGCCGCACGTTTTCTAATTAAACGGCGTAGCAAAGAATTCGGTGTCTATCTTACCCTTGGCATGAGCAAACGCAAAATCTCTTTGATTTTGCTGATTGAAACTTTTCTAATTGGCCTGATGTCACTTATGGTCGGTCTGGCACTCGGCATTCTCGCTTCACAGCTAGTTAGTGTGCTAGTGGCGAATACTTTTGATGCTAACCTCACCGAATTTCATTTCGTCTTCTCAGCCTCGGCTTTAATCAAAACTTTGGTATACTTCGGAATCATCTATATCATTGTCATGTTGTTTAATACTGTAGTGGTCAGTCGACAGAAACTCATCAATTTATTATCCAACGGTCAGCGCAACGAAAAAATCAAACTCAAAAATCTCTGGCTCTGTACTTTTGTCTTCATTATCGCTGCGGTGATGCTCGGCATTGCCTATTATCTCGTAACTTCTGGCTTGATGACTTTCATGAACAATGAGAACGGCCCGCAAAAACTACTTATCCCCATCGTGATGGGCGTAGTCGCTACCTTTCTCTTGTTTTGGTCGCTTTCCGGTATCTTGCTTCGTATCTTCATGAGCCTGAAAAAAATTTATTACAAAGGACTTAATTCTTTCGTGCTCCGGCAATTTAGTAGCCAGATCAATACGACCGTAATTTCGATGAGCTTGATTTGTTTGATGCTGTTCGTGACGATTTGTGTGCTTTGCTCCGCTTCCTCTATTAGCACTAATCTGCACGCCACAATCGAGAAAAACTTGCCCGTTGATGTCCAGGTCACTAGCATTGGTCGTGGCGCTATGGATATCGAAGAGGCTTACAAGCGCGACAATGTTAATCTGGACGAGCTCATCAAAGATATTGTCACTTATCATACATATGCCGTTGATGATGTAACCATTGGTAGCACCCTAGGCAGTATTACTACTACCATTAGCACAGAGAGCACTGAAGTTAGCGACCAAATTGTGATTGATAGTTATGATATGATAGAAACTTTCATCCATCTGAGCGATTATAATCGTGTCGCCAAGATTTTTGAACTGCCCGAGCTAGAGCTCGCCGCAGATCAATATGCGATTCTCGCTAACTATCAGCCTATCGTGCAAGTCCGCAACCAAGCTCTAGCTGCTGGTGAAAAAATAAAAGTACTTGGCCAAGTTCTGTCACCCAAAGACAAAGAATGTATTATCGGCGCCATCGAGCTCGAGATGTCGAATCTCAATGCTGGTATCATCATCGTGCCGGACAATATTAATCTCATGTCCGATCAACATACTTCATCGCAGCGTGAAATCCTGCTTGCTAATTACATCGACCCCGAAGCTGCCGAAGCCATCAACCAAAAGTTATATAGCCTTAACAACCGGTTTTTCAATGGCGATGATAATGACGATGACGAAGATAATGGCGGCTACTACGATACCTCTACTGGTGAATATGTTTCCGGACAAGAAATCTATTACTACAATGTCGAAGCCAAACAATCCATCATTGATAACAATATCGGTACTTCTGCGCTAGTGACATTCATCGGGCTCTACATTGGTATCATCTTCCTGATTTCCAGCGCCGCTATTCTCGCTCTGAAACAACTTTCCGAAAGCAGCGACAACCGTGATAAGTATTCCATTCTCCGCAAAATCGGCGCCAGCAACAGTATGCTCAATCGCGCACTTTTCTGGCAAATCTTCATTTTCTTCCTCTTCCCGCTACTTATCGCTATCTTGCATTCGGTATTCGGCCTCATGTTCTGTGATTTCATTCTGTCCGCTATGGGCGGTGTCAATATCACGCAGGCCTTGCCGTATGTTAGCGGTATATTACTTGTAATCTATGGTGGCTATTTCCTGATTACTTACTTTTGCAGTCGCAGCATGATTCGCGAGCAGAGACGCTAAGGCCATTTGTCTAGTCAACCCGCCACATGAATACTCTAAGTGCGTTCGTGTGGCGGGCTAGGCTCTGCAAAGGTTGTACTTAGTGTTTTTGCTTTCAAAACCAAGAGTTATGCTATAATTAGACATATGGAACTAACGTTAATGGTTTTGGTACTAATTGCAATCATACTTTTGGTGACCTTGGTTTTGCGCAAGCCTCAGTCGCCTATGGTCGATACATCAAAACTCGAAGAGCGTTTGATTCGTGTCGAAGCCGAGCTAGATAAAATCGCTCCGAAGATCGAGAATGAGTTTCGTGACAACCGCAAAGAAATCGCCGCTAATTTGCAGGGCATTCAGAAAACTGTCGACGTGCGCGTCAGAAGTCTGCAGGAAGATAACTCCAAGAAGCTTGAAGAAATGCGCATGACTGTAGACGAAAAGTTGCAGAAGTCCGTCGAGCATCGTTTCAATGAAAGTTTCAAACAAATTTCTGGTCAGCTCAGCCAAGTTTATCAAGGCCTTGGCGAAATGAAAACTCTTGCCAACGGCGTTGGCGATCTGAAGAAAGTCATGGAAGGCGTCAAAACTCGCGGTATCTATGGTGAAGTTCAGCTGGGTAATATTATTTCGGACTTCATGGCCCAAGGCCAATACGAAGAAAACATCGCCACCAAGAAAGGCAGCAATGACCGTGTCGAATTCGCCATCAAGATGCCCGGCAAAGACGAAATGACTGTCTACCTCCCGATTGATTCTAAATTTCCAGTCGAGAACTATGGTCGCTTGCTCGAAGCCTACGAGAAGAGTAGCAAAACCGATATTGAAATTTATCGCAAAGCTCTCGCAACAGATGTCAAAGAACAGGCCAAAAAGATTTCCACTAAATATCTCGACCCGCCCATGACTACTGATTTTGGCGTCATGTTTGTACCAACCGAAAGCTTGTATGCCGAAATTTTACGCATACCCGGTATATCCGATGAAATCCGCCAGAAGTATAATGTCACTATTTCTTCGCCTTCTACTTTGCCCGTGATTCTGAATGGTCTTACCATGGGCTTCCGTAGTGTCGCCATCGAGAAGCGCTCCGCCGAAGTCTGGCAGACTCTCGGCGCCGTGAAGACTCAGTTTAGCAAGTTCGGCGATCTCCTTGCTGCCACCAAGAAAAAGCTAGAAGAAACCGCTAATAAAATCGGTAGTGCCGAAGTTACTTCGCGTCAGATCGAGCGCAAGCTCAAATCCGTCGAAAGTCTGCCCGAAGGAGAAAGTATTAAAATGATTGGAGATATTGAGGTATAATATAAATATGCGTACAATCAAAGGTTATTTAGACGAATGGCGAGTACAAGAGTATTTATTAATTACTTTCTTTATTTCATGGCTCAGCTGGGGCATCTTAATTCTGCTCACCGCCATCAAGACTATCGAGTTTAATAGCCCACTCGGTATAATTTTATTCGGCATTGGTGGTTTCGGGCCGACTATTTCTGGTATCATGTGCATCGAGGGTGAGCTTACCTGGAAAAAGTTAAAGACCTTCATTTTTGGGCACCGCAAACGCACCATTGGCTACCTATTCCTATTTGCTATTTTAGAAATTGCTGTGATTGGCTTATCCTCCATGGAGGTTAATCCGGATTTTGCTTGGTATTACTTACCGATTGCGTTCCTAGCTTGCGTTTTGATTGGCGGCGGTAACGAAGAGCTAGGTTGGCGCGGCACTTTGCAGCCCATCATGGAGCGCGTCATTGACAAAAAGGTCAAGCACAAGACTTTAAGCTTCATCGTCACCACTCTCATCGTTGGTGCGATTTGGGCGGTCTGGCATTTGCCACTTTGGTTTGTCGCTGGCAGTACGCAGCAATCTATGAACTTCGGCCTCTTCGCCCTCAGCGCAATTATTCTCGCTTTCTGGTTGGCTTGCATCTATCGCCGCACCGGTTCGGTATTTTACTGCATGATTCTGCACGGGCTTTCCAATGTCTTAATGTCTTTCTTCGTCATCAAAGTCAATTGGATTTTAATATTAGGGTTTACCGCCATTACTACGCTTTCAGTTTTTCTTTCTGGTCGGTCCAGCATTGGAGTTAGAACAGCTAAGGAGTAATATGTCTACACTTGGTAATATCGCAACATGGTTCTTAATCTTCCTCACCTACTCTTTTGTTGGCTGGTGCATGGAAGTCGGGGTAAGTATCGTCATGAGCAAGAATCGCAAACCAAGTAATCGCGGATTTCTAATTGGGCCACTGTGTCCAATTTATGGTTTTGGTGCCTTGCTAATGACTTTTTTCCTGCGCAATACGCATAACGTAGCAGAAGTTTTTATTGTGGCGACACTTTCTAGTGCTATTCTCGAATATGGCACTAGCTTCGTCATGGAAAAGTTATTCCGCGTGCGCTGGTGGGACTATAGCCATGATAAGTTCAATCTCAATGGTAGAATCTGCTTGAAGATGTTATTAGCTTTTGGCATCATGGGCGTCATCGTCACGCAAGTAACTAACCCTATCTTGCTAGATTTCTTTAGCAGTATCAACGAGGTCGGTCGAATCGCACTGGCCATCACTTTCTTTAGCATTATGCTTACAGATATTATCGTGACCACTTGGCTGATTGTTGGCTGCCGTGCCACGGCTGGAGTTTTACAGGCAGATGCTACTGCCGAGATTTCTGCCAATATTCGCGAGATTCTCATGGATCAAGGCAAGCTGCGCCGGCGCTTGGCCAAAGCCTTCCCCGACATGGAAGTAAAACAAAAGAAAACACGCCGTCGTAAGCCTAAGTCACAGAATAAATAGTTTGCCAAACTTAATCAAAAACGCTATAATATATACCATGTATGATCAGTTTGTAGATTTTCTAAAAGGAAAGAAACGTATTTGCATTATCCAGGCCGAGAACCCAGATGGCGATTCGCTTGGCTCGGCTATCGCATTAGACTATATCTTGCGTGATACGGAGAATTATTTATATTGCCCGGTTGATATTCCGCGTTATCTACACTACTTTGACGATTGGTCGCGCGTCGAGATCGATTTTGATTACAAGGCTGATGGCTATATCATTGTTGATACCGCATCGACCGTACTTTTGACTAAGCTACTCGAAGATACTGCCATCCGGAATTGTCTGTATAACAAACCTGTTTTAGTCTTAGACCATCACGAAACCGAAGACGACCTCGACTTTCCGCACCAAGCCATCATCGAGCCATTGCCGGCTTGTGCAGATTTAGTTTTCAAGATCGCCCGTGCTAATAATTTAGAAATTAATAAGTCTGCAGCCGAAGTTCTATATTCCGCAATTTCTTCAGACACATTGGGCTTAGTTAGTCAATCCGTCACCGCAGATACTATGCGCACCATGGCCGACCTAATTGACTTAGGTGCTGACCCGGCCGAGCTCGAAGAAAAGCGCCGTGAATACATGAAAAAATCCCAACGCATTCTGGACTACAAGGCTGATTTGATTAAACGCGTCGAATATTCGCTTGACGGTGCGCTGGCGACCGTCCTCATTCCGTTTGAAGATATTCAGCTTTATTCCGACGAATATAATCCTAACGTCCTAATTCTAGAAGAGCTGCGACTGGTTGAGGGCGTAATTGTAGCTATCGCTATCAAGACTTATCCCGATGGCAAAGTTACCGGCAAAATCCGCAGTAGCAAACCAGTTTCCGAGCAAATCGCTGGCTACTTTGGCGGCGGTGGTCACCCCTACGCTGCCGGCTTTCGCACTTATGATACCAGCTACGAAGAAGTGGTTGCTGATGTCGTCAGAATTTTACCCGAGTTATTAGCGGAATGCGAGCAGGAAAGTGAACGCGATATACAATAGCGCTACTTGGTTCTGGCACAAAGTTTTGCGCGTGCCGGTCAAGCTGGCCATAGCCGAAGATAATAGAATCAAAAAGGCGCCGGTGACGGTCGTCTTCCTGCATGGCATTAGCGCCGACTCCGCCACCTGGAAAAAGACTTTTGCGGCTTTTGCCAAAGAAACCGACTTACAGAACGTGCGCCTGGTAGCGCTCGATTTACTAGGCTTTGGTAGGTCGCTCAAAGCCGACTGGCTGAAATACGATGAGAATTGCTATAATAAAGCCTTGCATCGTTCGCTCAAAAAACTAAATCCTAGAGGTCAATTAATCATCGTCGGCCACTCCATGGGCTCACTAATCGCTGCGAACTACGCTAGCAACTTTACTGAGCATGTCGAGCTGAGCAAACTTATTTTAGTTTCGCCGCCAGTTTTAATGGCTGACGAACTCGCCAAAATGCCCGACAAAGTTTATACTAAATCCTATCGTTCGCTGCACCAAATCGCGAACACGGTGCCAGCGATAGAAACGGTGGCCAAAATCATCCAAAAGTTCAGTAGTTTTCGCAGCGGTTATATCAAAACCGTTGCTTTTGAGCGATCGATGGAAAATATCATCCTCAATCGCCACAACTATCAAACTTTTGTCAGTTTGCGCATACCAACTATACTTTTGCATGGTCATTTTGATCCACTCGTCATGGACGAGAACCTGCGGCGCGTCGCCAAACATAATCCACGCTACGTCAAATATATCAGTGTAATTGGCCAACATGATATATCCGTCGGAAAACGTGCTAAAATATTATTAGAAATAAGAAAAACATTGAAGGAAATACCGAAGAATGAAGTTGTTTAATACCTTATCGCGCAAACTCGAAACTTTTAGCCCGTTTAATCCCGAAAAAGTCAAAATCTACACTTGTGGGCCGACGGTTTATAGCCAGCCGCACATTGGCAATTTTGCATCATATATTTATTGGGACTTACTGGTGCGCACGTTGCTAGTCAATGGCTATGGCGTGGAACGAGTAATCAATTTCACTGATGTCGGGCATCTTACTTCTGATGCCGATGACGGTGAAGACAAAATGGAAAAGGGCGCTCGTCAGAGTGGCGAAACCGTTTGGGCGGTTGCTGAGAGATATATCAACCTCTTCAAGCAAGATTTCGCCGCGCTGAACTTACTAGAGCCTACTACTTGGGCGCGCGCTACTGACTTCATTGCCGAGGACCAAGCGCTCGTCCAGATTCTAATTGACAAGGGCTACACTTACGAAACTAGCGATGGCATCTATTTTGATACTAGCAAGTTCCCAACCTATGCCGATTTCGCCAGGCTCGACCTGGATAATTTACGCGCCGGTGCTCGGGTTGAGTTCTCTCAAGAAAAGAAAAATCCCTCCGACTTTGCCGTCTGGAAGTTTATTCAGCCTGGTGAGCAGCACGCTATGCGCTGGGATTTTCTTGGCCGTCCGGGATATCCAGGCTGGCATCTCGAGTGTTCTACCATTATCCATACTTTGCTCGGCGAAACCATTGATATCCATACTGGCGGCATTGATCATATCCCCGTGCACCACACCAACGAAATTGCCCAGAGCGAAGCCGCCTTTGAGAAAAAGCTAGCAAAATACTGGATTCATTCTAATTTCCTCACTATTGATAAGCAAAAGATTTCCAAGTCGCTTGGTAATATCTGGACTTTAGACGATTTAGCTGCTAAAGGTTATTCACCGATGGATTTCAAAATGTGGGTCTTGCAGGGACACTATCAGTCTGAGCGCGATTTTAACTTTGACAATCTCGAAGCTGCTAGTGTTCGCCGGCTAGAATGGCGGCGGCGCATTGGCCACCTTCGCTATCAGCATTCATCAGACTCAGAGCTAGCCGAAGCCACCTCTGCTGAAGCCCTTGCCAAAATCATCGATGCAGTGTCTGATAATCTCAATTCACCAATGGCTTTTGCTATTATTGATTCCACGCCATCGCTTACTCTCGCAGCTTGGGAGCAAATTGACCAAATCTTCGGCCTAAACCTCTTCCGCGACACACCTGATATTACTGATGAGCAAAAAAACTTACTCGAGCAGCGTTTTGATGCTAAGCTGAAAAAAGATTATGCCGCCGCCGACCAAATTCGCGATGCTCTCGCAGCCGAGAACATTGGCGTTATCGACACCAAAGACGGTTACGCCTGGACTTATCTAAAATAAGCTTGATTTAAGTAATCTATGTTAAAATAATAGCATGAACAAAGTTATCGAAGTACGAGATTTAGTCAAAGTTTACGGCAAACGTAGCACAGCCTTCGAAGCGCTGAGAGGCATTGATTTAGATATCGAAGCCGGCGAATCCGTTGCGATTGTTGGTAAGTCTGGCTCCGGCAAATCTACTTTGATGCACTTATTGGCATTACTAGACAAGCCCACTTCTGGCACTATCCGCATCGACGGTATTGACTCAACCAAACTAAGCAATCGTGAACTAAACAAATTGCGCAATCGCACTTTTGGCTTTGTTTTTCAGCAGTTTTTCATGAATCCTAATGATACCGTGATCGAAAATGTCATGCTCCCGCTCAAGATCGCCGGCATTGGTGGCAAAGAACGCCGTAATCTCGCCGAGCGTGCTTTGGCAACTGTCGGCCTGTCGGAACGCAAAAAGTTCAAAGCTACCGATCTTTCCGGCGGCCAGAAGCAGCGCGTCTGCATCGCCCGTGCTATTATTAATAACCCTAAGATTTTATTTGCCGATGAGCCGACCGGCAATCTCGATTCCGCTACCGGCGAGCAAGTTATCAAACTCCTTTTCGATTTGAACAAAGAAGAAGGCGTCACGCTTATTATTGTCACGCACGACGAAGACCTAGCGCAACTTTGCGATCGTCAAGTTCGCATTATGGATGGCCGTATCGTAGAAGGTATGGCAGAGGAACCTAAGGGTGAATGGGTAGATGGCAAATGGAAAATGAAAACTACCGCTCCTAGCATCCCGCCTGAAGATAATTGTAGCGACGGCAAGTTAAAAATGAATATATCGGTGGAGGTCTAAATGGGTATCTTTGAAATTATCCGCAGCGCAAATCATAACTTATTCCGGAACAAGGCCCGCACGATTTTAACTATCCTTGCGATCTTTATTGGAAGCTTTACCATTGCGCTTAACGTGGCAATTAATACCGGTGTTAATCACTTCATTGACGATCAAACGGACAGCTTGGGCGGTGATGATTATATTGCCATCTTACCCGAAGGGTCCGTTAATATGATGAGTAGTATCATGAATAGTGACGAGCCCGTCGAGTATAACCCCGACCAGACCATGTCTGCCTTCACGGATGAAGAGTTAGAAAAACTCAAAAACATTGATGGCATTGACGGTGATACTATTTACAGCGCCAAGCGCCTTAACATCGAATATATCACGAGCGACAAAACCGACAAAAAATACTTAATTACTGTCGGCGCTATGCCGCCAGGCGAGTTTCATATTGCTACCACGGCTGGCAGCCTCCCTGCTCAGGATACCACTGCCTACGAGATTACCTTGCAGGCTGGCTATCCGCAAGTCTTGGGTTATGATTCCGACGAGGACATTATCGGTCAGACCATTCAGCTAGTTGCCGCCAACCAACTTACCGAAGAAGCCCTTACTTATAACGTCAAGGTTGTCGGCGTACAAGCTAGAGGTGTAGTGGCAGTCAACGGTGCCGTCATCAGTCGCGCCCTCGAAGATGCTATTTATAACGATACTACCGCCGGTTATCCCGACGAAATGAAAGACACCACTTATATGGTGCAGGCTCGTTTCGATACCAGCAAATATACCGAGAAGGAAATCAAAGAGATTCTAGAAGAAAACGGCTTTTACGGTGCCACCGTTTCTGATATGATGGGTGCTATCCGCACTTTCTTTGATGTGATTATGATTGTCTTTACTATCTTTGGCGGTATTGCCTTACTCGCGGCTGCGATTGGCATCATCAATACTTTGCTCATGTCAGTCGAAGAGCGCACGCGCGAAATCGGCCTAGACAAAGCCCTCGGCATGCCTTCTAGCAAGATTTTCCTAAACTTTTCCTTTGAAGCGATTTCACTCGGATTCTGGGGCTCAGCCTTTGGGGTCGGACTAGCTATGGTCGCCGGGTATTTTGCCAATATTTTCTTGCATCAGCCCGGACAGTTCCTCGAAGTCTTCCCAACTTTCCATTTGTTTACCTTCACCGTCGAAAATATGCTGCCAATCATTCTCATCGTGATGGTAATCGCTTTCATTGCCGGTACCGTGCCAGCTTGGAAGGCTGCTCATAAGAATCCGATTGACGCCTTGAGGTATGAATAAATGGAGTCCGTGCAAGTCACGAAGCTGATCCCCGGTGGGCAAGCTTTGGGCACACTTGCTAGCGGCAAAAAGATTATGCTTTGGGGCGCTTTGCCGGGCGAGATTGTTAGTGAATGGCAAACCACCAAAGACAAACGCAGTTACGCCGAAGGCATCGCTACGAAAATCAGTCAGCCCTCTACGTATTGCATTGCACCAAAAGATGAAATTTATCTTGCTACTTCACCCTGGCAAATTCTGCAGTATGATTATGAACTGCAACAAAAGCGCGAGCTGCTATTAGAAATCATCCGCCAGCAAAAACTTACTGATATTGAAGTTGATACAGTCCAGACCGATGGCCAAGATTTCTACTATCGCAACAAAATGGAATACGCTTTGTATTATGATAATGAAAAACAGCAAATTTTCCCAGCTTTTCGCGCGCGCGGTACGCATCGTAAGCTACCAGTCACTCAGTCTAGCATCGAGCGCCCCGAGATTTGGCAAAAAGCCACCGAGATTATCAATGCAATGAATCTCCGCGGCGATGAAGCTCGCAAGTATCAATCACTACTTTTGCGTTGCAATCAAAAGGGCGAAGTCAGTGGCGGACTTTTAGAAAATGGCAAGCCGCATCCCCACTTTTCAAACTTGCACGATAGTATCCTCGGTCAGAATTATAGTTATTCGCCGAACGGCTTTTTCCAAATTAACTTGCCAGTTTATGAAATGGTACTTACTGAAATCAAAACTTGGATTAAGTCAGAAAACGTACTCGACTTATATTCTGGCGTCGGCACTATCGGTTTATCGGTTGCACGTGACAAGAACTTAACCTTAGTTGAGTGTGACAAATCAGCCTACGCCGAAATGAAAACCAACTGCCAAGGCACTTCTGCACGTCCAATTTTAGCCAAAAGTGAAGATGCTACCGACTTCATCCAACACAATCAGACCGTCATCGTTGACCCGCCGCGCGCCGGCTGTTTACCGAACGTCATCACAAGGATTCATGAAGTATTACCAGCCCAAGTCATCTACTTGTCGTGCAATCCCATCACCCAAATGCGCGACCTCGCTATGTTAATTAACGATTATGATGTCAAAAAGTGTATACCTTACAACTTTTTCCCGCGCACCCCGCATTTAGAAAATTTAATCATCCTGGAGCGTAAATCATGAGCCTAAACCCAGAACAACAAGCCGCCGTCGAATATCTAGAGGGACCACTTCTAGTCCTTGCCGGCCCCGGCACTGGCAAGACGCAACTTCTCTCTGCCAAAGTCGCCTACATTTTGCAGAATGTTGATGTTAATCCCGAAAACATTCTCTGCCTTACTTTTACCGAAGCTGGTGCCGAAAACATGCGTTCCCGTTTGCAATCTATGATTGGCAAAGCCGCGCTGGATGTTAATATTTATACTTATCATGCGTTTGGCTCTAATATTCTCGATCGCTACAAAAGTTACGCCGAAACTTTCGATCGCAAATTAGACTCAGCCATTGATGAAACCGCTCAGTACAAAATCATTTATGACATCCAGCAAAGTTTGTCCGTTAATGATATTCTGCGTGATAGTGACACCAAAGACATTATCTCGACCATTGGCAATGCCAAAGCCGCCCGCTTAACCGCTAGCGACCTCAAAAAAATCGCCGAGCAAAACATCCAAGATAGCATTGACTTATCTAGTGACATTTCGCCAATCTTACTCGAACTGAAACCGCGCGAAAAGGCTGATATTGCACTAGAGCAAACTTATCAGCCCATCCTAGAAATTTTACTCGCCAAAAGTTCTCCTGAGCCGATTGTCGGCAATGTTGAGCGCATCGCGAATGTCTTAGCCAAAGATTTAAACAAAGTTATCGCCGAAGTTACCGCCGAGGAAAAACCCAAGCTCAAAAAACTTTCCGATTGGAAAACCAAAAACTTTGAAGTTTTTATTCGCGACGAGAAACATCCCGAAATCAAAAGTTACCGCCTGAAAGACCACATTGCAAATCTGAAGCTATTGTCTTTGGCTAACATCATGCAAAAGTACGAAGACAAGCTCCGCGAAACTGGTCAGTACGACTTCAACGATATGATCGAATGTGCCATCCGGTATCTCAAAACCGATGATGGCTTTCGTATGCAGCTTTCCGAGCTTTTTCAGTTTATTCTACTTGATGAGTTCCAGGATACTAATGCTTCGCAGTTTGAACTAATTAAGTTGCTCACGCAGTACGAGAAGCCAGTTGTGATGGCGGTAGGTGATGATGACCAAGCCATCTTTGAGTTTCAAGGTGCTAATGCGTCCAACTTACGCGATTTCCAAGATTATTACGGCGCTAAAATCATCACGCTGCTAGACAATTATCGTAGCACCGGTGAAGTACTAAGTCTGTCGCGCAAAATTGCCGAGCAAATCGACGACAGCTTCGCTAAGAATTACAATGTCGATAAAACATTGCGTTCCATGCAAGACAATTGGCGTGGTGACCAACTTTTACCGCCGCAGGTCACGCGTCATGAATTTCCTGGCACCGTAGCAGAATATTATTGGATTGCCGCGCAGATTCGCAAGCTAGTCGATGCTGGCGAGAACCCCAACAACATCGCCATCATTGCCCCTAGGCACAAAAACATTGCACCGATTCTGCCTTATTTAAAGCAACAAAATCTTGATGTTACTTATGAAAAGCGCGACAACATCCTCCTCGACGAAAAAATCTCCAGGATTATCAAGCTTGCCCGATTTGTCTATCGCCTTGCTAATCGCGAGCAGCCAGTCGAAGATTTACTCGAAATCCTATCGTACGAGTTCTGGCAAGTCCCGCCTACCGTCGCCATCAAAGCCGTCGAGCAAAAATGGGGCAGCCAAAAAAGTGTAGTAGACTACTTGTCGGGTGACCCACAGCTAGAATCAATCGCTGAGCTACTGGCAGCGCTTGCCAGCGTCGCCGAAACCGCTCCTCTAGAGCTATGGTTAGACTACTTAATCGGCAATGTCGAGCTAAATGGCCAAAAATCTCCAATCCTCGACTACTATCAACAGCATTCTAGCGAAGTTGAACTCCTAGAGTTTTACGAGAACTTAGCTACCTTGCGGCAAAAAGTTTCCGCTCACCTTCGTAATACTGATGATAGTGAAAAAATCCTCAAACTCAAAGATTTCGTGGCGACCATGGACGATTTCGCGCTCGCCGAAAGCGAGATTATGCGCGTAAGTGTCTATCGCGACAGCAGCAATGCCGTACAAGTTATGACCAGCCATAAGAGCAAAGGCCTCGAGTTTAAGCATGTCTTCTTAACTTCGGTCGACGATAGCTCGTGGGGTAAGTCAAAAGGGAATAATAACTTGCTTACCTTGCCTAAGAACTTAACTTACATCCGCCACACTGGTATCACTGATGATGAACAGTTGCGGCTCTTCTTCGTAGCCATTACCCGCGCCAAGGAAAGCCTCACCATGACTAGCGCCATGCACAAGGATGATGGCAGCGACAATATGCGCTTGCGGTACCTGTCCGAAAGTAGCCGTGATAGTGATGAGCAGATTTCGCCATACCTACTTGCACCAGTGCAGGCTATTATCCCGCATAATAATCTCACCAATGCCGAAAAAATCGAAACCATGCGACTCGACTGGGTTTCTGCCTACCAAAAACTCGAGCCAGCAGCCATGGAAATCTTACGCGAACGCATGAAAGATTATCGCCTCAACGCTACCGACCTGACGGATTTCATTGACATCGTTTACTCCGGCCCCGAGCAAGTCTACCAGCGCAAAGTTCTACATGCGCCCAGCGAGCCCGCCACTTTTGCGCTGTGCTACGGTACGGTTCTACATAGCGTCTTTGAGCAAATTACCGCGCAAGGATTAGACGATGCTGCCGCGCTCGAAGTTTTTAAGGCTGAAGCCAAAAAAGCTGACCTAGACGAATCTGGCCGCCGAGATTTATTAGAAAAGGGCGAACGCGGATTGACCATTGCTCTGCGAGAGTTTAGCGACATTTTGCGCCACGAGCATGCCCGAGCCGAGCTTAATTTATCCTCCGAGAAGCTAAATTTTGAAGGCGTCCCTATTACCGGCAAAATTGACCACCTGGATATTGACCCAGTAACCAAAACTATTGAAGTTTATGATTTCAAAACCGGCAAATATCACGATAAAAAATGGGATAGCCAGCCTAGCCTTTATAAATATCGCTTACAACTTGAATTCTATAAATTATTGCTAAACTTATCGCTCAATTATCGTAATTACAAAGTCACAAAAGGCCATATCTTATTTGTTACGCCAGACGACGATGGCAAAGTCTACAACAAAGTCTACGAATTCAACGAAGCCGACGATGCCGAGCTCAAACAATTGATTAAAGCGGTTTACCAGCAGCTAGTTAGCCTAGACTTCGTGCAAAACGACGAACTCTTCCTAGCTCCCGACAAATCCCGCACTATGAAACAAATCAAAGAGTTTATCCAAAAATTGATAGACAACAACTAGCTCATGTTTGCACATTACTCATTCATGTAGTAAAATAAGTGGACTAGGCAGTTTTGGCTTAGCTTGTAACTTATTCACCTTGTGCTACCCATTCAGGAAAGGATGTGATTATGAATGGGATTTTGGGACGATGTTTTTGGTTTGTCCAGCCCACCTGCGCCGGCTTCTGATGGCCTATTCGATTCGCTATTCGGCGGGGAATCGAGCAGTCGCACTACCGAGCATGTTCCTTTCGGCGGATACGGAGAGCCCATCATGCCGGCTGCTTCGCAAGCCACTGGCTACGGCGGACAAAGATTCGGCAGCGTTAGCGAGGCCGACAAGAGCCGCCTGCAAGATTACGGCGTCGTAAAAGACCCTGATACTGGCTATGTCGGTACGCCCGCCCAAATCTACGACAGATACGTTGCAGAAGGGCGCGACCCCAGAAGATTAGTTCAGCGCTATCACAAATGGTGACCATCGCCAACACGCACATCCACTTCAGGGCGGCCTTCGGGCCGTCCTACTTTTACGCCTGCAAAAAGTCCCGACCGCTACAGCCGGAACTTCGCTCAACTATTGCTAGATTATTTCCCCGCAGCCTCAGCCTTGGCAGCTTTTTTCTCGGCTTCTTTTTCGGCTTTCTTGGTCTTATTACCAAGAGTAGCACGCAGCTTAGCTGCACGCTCAGCACGAGCCTTGAAGCGATCAACGCGACCCTCGGTATCAATAATCTTTTCCTCACCAGTAAAGAACGGGTGAGAAGCAGAAGAAATTTGTACCTTGACCAAAGGATATTCCTGACCATCGGTCCACTTGATCGTTTCTTCGCTGACAGCTGTAGAACGAGTCAAGAACGAAAAGTTCGCCGCCTCATCCATGAAGACAACATAGCGATAATCTTGTGGTTGTGCAATCTTTTTACTCATAACTCCCTTTAGTTTAGCACACTTTATCTAAACTGTAAACCCCAGATTTTGACCATTGACTTTTCTACGGATGTAAGTTATAATGAAGGAGTATTTATATCAAACGAAACAGCTATGGGAGGTTTCCTGATTTCCGCAACACAGAAACTGCGGAGTCAACCCTGTAGCGAAGAGAAAGGATAACCAATGACTGTAGAAGTCGATATGAAAGCACTACTCGAGTCTGGTGCACATTTTGGTCACAAAACTAGCCGCTGGCACCCAAAGATGGCGCCGTATATTCACAGCAAGCGTCAGGATGGCCACATTATTAACTTGGAAAAAACTGCCGAAGCTCTAGAAAAAGCTTTACCAGAAATTACTAAGATCACCGCGAGCGGCAAAAAAATCTTGTTCGTCGGCACCAAGAAACAACTTAAGGACGTTACTAAAGAAGCTGCTGAGTCTGTCAATATGCCATATGTGACCGTGCGCTGGGTTGGCGGTATCTTGACCAATGTTGAAACTATCAATCGCCAAATCAAAAAACTCAAAGACCTTGAGCGCCGCATGGCCTCTGGTGAGCTCGAAGCTCGCTATTCCAAGCTCGAAGTTCAGCGTTATCAAGAAGAAATCGATCTGCTCAACGAGCGTTATGGCGGTATCAAGGAAATGACCGAGCAGCCAGCTGCCTTGATTGTGGTAGACGCTTGCCAGGATAAGAACGCTATCAAAGAAGCCAATGCCCTGAAAATCCCAGTCTTCGCCATCACCGATACCAACGTCGATCCTACTAACATCGACTATGTAATTCCAGCCAACGATGATGCCGTCAAAGCCGTCAAATTGATTCTCGACTACTTTACCGCCGCCATCAAAGAAGGTGAAGGCAAAACCGAAGCTTAACCTGCCATTCATTAGTATCAGGCATACTTTCAAAACGAATCACTAATCGTTTTGCAAAAAAGATTTTATAAAATAAAGGAGGAATATGAGCCAAGAATTAAAAGAAAAAGCCGGCGAAGTCAAAGCCATCTCGATCGAGCTAATCAAGAAGCTCAAAGAGCTATCTGGTGTCGGTTTGACCGATGCTAAGCAAGCTCTAGTCGAAGCTAAGGGCGATTTCGATAAAGCCCTCGAAGCCATGCGCAAAAAAGGTATGACCAAGGCCGAGAAACGCGGCGATCGCGAAACTCGCGAAGGTCTGATCGAAGCTTATGTGCATGACGGTCGCCTCGGCGCCATCGTCGAAGTCAACTGCGAAACCAGTTTTGTCGCCAAGACCGAAGAGTTCAAAGACCTTGCTCACAGGATTGCTATGCAAGTTGCATCTATGGCTCCACTCTATGTCACTATCGACGACGTGCCAGCTGATGTTCTAAACAAGAAAAAGGCTGAGTTTGAAGAAAAGTTCAAAGGCCCAGAAAACATGAAAGACCAGATTATTAATGGCCAAGTTAAGAAAGCCTTTTCCGATCAAGTTTTGATGGAACAGCCATATATCTTGGATGATACCATGACCGTAGCTGGCTTTATCAAAGAAGCTATCGCTAAGACAGGTGAGAATATCACTGTTCGCCAATTCAAGCGCCTCGAGCTGGGTGTTACTGAATAAAGTCAAATCAGTGCTGGAATGTGCATTTTTAGGCATATTCCAGCATCTTTTGTAAATAAAATTAAGGAGGTAACACTCATGTTTGATAGTACTGAATATCGCAAAGCGATGGACGCCGCCGTAGCGCGTTTTAATGACGAGATGAAAAAAGTTCGCACCGGGCGCGCACATCCAGACATGCTAGCCAGCATCAAGGTAGAAGTTTATGGACAATATTCGCCACTCAATCAAGTCGCTAACGTCGTAGCGACTGACGGCACTTTGCTTCAAGTAACACCTTTCGACCCTAGCACTATCCAGGCTATCGCTGCTGCGATTCGTAACGATGCCGCGCTAGGCTTGAATCCATCTGATGATGGCCGCGTGGTTCGCGTGCCAGTGCCACCACTGACCGAAGAACGCCGCAAAGAAATCGTCAAAAATGCCTCCAGCAAAGTCGAAGAAGCCAAAGTTGCTATCCGCAATGTCCGTGAAGATGCCCGCAAAGAGCTAAAGACCGCCGAGCTTCCCGAAGACGTAAAGAAGCGCGCCGAAAAAGACATCGACGAACTGACCAAGACCTTTACCGAAAAGATTGACGAAGCTTTCAAAGCCAAATCTGCGGAGATTATGTCAATCTAATGGCCGAAAAACTCACTCACATCGGTTTTATCGCCGATGGCAATCGTCGCTGGGCGCGTGAACGCGGTTTACCTACTTTGCAGGGTCACAAAAAGGGCTTTGATAATGTTGACATGATTGTTGACGCACTCAAGGATACCGAAGTCGAATATATTTCTTTCTTCGTCTTTAGTACCGAAAACTGGGACCGTTCACCCGAAGAAGTTAGCTATCTCATGCAGCTGCTTAATGACAATATCGAAAAAATGGGCAAAAAAGCTCAGAAAAATAATATTCGTATTGTTATCATGGGCAAGCCGGACCCCGTCGACCCCAAGCTTTGGCAACGCATCATGAAAGTCCAAGCAGATACCAAAGACAACACTGGCCTTACGGTTTGCTATTGTTTTAACTATGGCGGGCAGTGGGAAATTGCCGAAGCTGCCACCAAAGCTATTGCCGCCGGCGAAACACAACTTACGCCCACGACTTTTCGCAAATATCTCTACCATCCCGAAGTTCCAGATTGCGACTTAATTGTGCGTACCAGTGGCGAAGAGCGTATCTCTGGTTTCCAACTCTGGCGAGCTGCCTATTCTGAGTTCCTCTTCCTCAAGAAACATTTTCCAGCCTTAGAGAAATCCGACGTTCAGTATATACTCGACGAATACCACAAACGTCAACGCCGTTTCGGGAAATAATTAGAATATACCTAAAAGTTACATAAAATTTACCATATATATTATATATGTGATATTATAAATACATGAATATAGTGTTTGGGATAATTATCGGTCTACTTATTTTGATGTTCTTGGTGGTGGCGCATGAATTTGGCCACTTCATCATGGCACGTCGCAATGGCGTAAAGGTCAATGAATTCGGTATTTGCATGCCACCTCGGGCTATCGCTTGGGTACACAAAGACGTCGAAGTCAAAGACGCAGATGGCAAAACCATTACTGTCAAAAAATGGGTCAAAATCCCCAAGTCAGAATGGGAGAAAAAGCAAGACGGTTTAATTTTCAGTATTAACTGGCTACCAATTGGCGGTTTTTGCTCCATGGATGGAGAATCCGCTGCTGATAAGCGCAAAGGTACCTTTGGCGCCGCCAGTTTCTGGGCTAAGACCAAAATTCTATTCGGTGGCGTCGTAATGAACTGGCTAGTTTCTATTCTGATTTTGACAATTCTCGCCTGGACTGGTATGCCACAGTTCTTGCCGCATCAGTTCTACTTGGGTCAAGATGCGCAAGAAGTTGATACTGTCAGTAGTATCGTAGTCCAGAGCGTCCTAGCTGGCTCTCCAGCCGAAGCCGCAGGCTTCCAGAATGGCGATGAAATTATCGCTATCGGTGGCAATCCAGTGTCTAATAGCAGCGATGTGATTAACTTCGGCAAAGACAACGCCGGCAAAGAAGTCACCTATCGAGTCAAACGCGGCGAAGAGGAAAAAGACCTTACCGCCAAGCTCAACAGTAGCGACGCTGAATACTCTCTTGGCGTCAATATGGCTAGTTACGGGCAAACCTACATCCGCTCCACTTGGTCTGCGCCAATCGTCGGCGTCGGCCTCACGATTCAGCTGACCGGCGAAACTTTCAAAGGCCTCGGTGAGTTGGTCTGGAACTTAGTTTCTGGCGTAGTGCGGCAGTTCAGCCCGAACGACGCTGTACGCGAAGAAGGCAGAGTCGACATTGGCTCAGCTGGCGAGTCCGTATCTGGCCCCGTTGGTATCGTCGGGGTAATATTCCCAGCCTTTGCTAGTAGCGGTATTACTAACTTGGCTTTCCTCACGGCTTTGATTTCCGTTTCGCTCGCCTGTATGAATGTCTTGCCGATTCCAGCTCTGGATGGCGGGCGCTGGCTCCTCATCGCAATTTATAAGTTACGACACAAAGAGCTCACCAAAGAAACCGAAGAAAAAATTGTTTCCCGCGCTTTCATGGTGCTACTAGCTTTGATTGTGATTATTACTACATTAGATATCTTTAAGTTGTTTAGGTAAAACATGGCAGAAACTTCCGAAAAAGACCATCCAGCACCATCACAGGCTAAGCCGTCGCAAGCTACCGCCAAACCTACAGCGACTAAATCTAAGAGCACCAAAACTTCATCACAGCCCACTCCGAAAAAATCCAAGCTCACTCGCTATAATATTTTATTTACAATCTTCGTCATCGCCTGGACCGTCTTGGCTACCTGCGCCAGTCAATATCTAGCCGCCTATCCGCTGCATTGGATTTTAGGCGAGAAACTTCTCGAGCCGGGCTGGACTCTTGTATATTACTTACTCACTTACGCTATCACTTTGGCAGTTTTAATTTCCTTACCACCCGCCATCATCAAAACTTATCAAAAGAAGCACCGTCGGCAAATTAATGTCGGCATGATGTACAAGATCGAAAAAGATCTCAAGTCCACTCCTACTTCCATGGGCGTGCAACATCTGCCTACCTTTGTCGATATTGGCCTCGCGCCGATTGCTTATGTAGTCTATCTATTTATTGCTATGGTACTGACTAGCATCATGTCCGGATTATTCAGCTGGTTTATGATTGACCAAGCTCAGGATGTCGGCTTTGGCTATTATGTTACTGGGCTAGACCGCTTTTTTGCCATTATCGCCATCGCTTTCGTTGCGCCCATCGCCGAGGAGTTGATTATGCGCGGTTGGTTCTATGGTAAAGTCCGCCGCAAATGGAGCGCACCCGTTGCCACCATTATCGTTTCTTTAGTTTTTGCCATCCTGCACGGCCAGTGGAATGTCGGCGTGAATGTCTTTGCACTCAGCATCGTCCTCTGCACCTTGCGCGAAATCACCGGCACCATCTGGAGCGGAATGCTACTACATATCTTATCAAATTCCATAGCTTTCTATATGCTGTATATTGCAATATAATATTTAGTTTTAAGAAAAGTATGCTATAATATGGGGTATTATGCGATTTAGTAAAACCTTTGTAAAAACTCTCCGCAGCGCACCAAAAGACGAAACTGCTCGCGGCGCTCAGTATTTATGTCGCGCTGGCTTCGTTCATAAAGAATTAGCTGGTGTATATGATTACTTACCTCTAGGGTTAAAAGTACTTGATAATATCAAGGCCATTATCCGCGATGAACTAAACAAAATCGGCGGCCAAGAGCTCTTACTTTCCACTCTGCAAAATCCCGAACCTTGGCAAAAAACCGATCGCTGGGATATTGAGAAAATGGACATTTGGTTCCGTACTAAGCTAGCTGCCGGCGGCGAACTCGGTCTGGCACCCACCCACGAGGAGCCTATCACTGAGCTTATAAAGAGCTACATCAGCAGCTACAAAGATTTGCCCATCGCCGTCTACCAGATTCAAACTAAGTTTCGCAATGAACTACGTGCCAAATCCGGCATCATGCGCGGTCGCGAATTCATCATGAAAGACATGTACAGCTTCGCCGCCACTGACGAAGACCAAGACGAGATTTATCACAAAGTCGAAATCGCCTACAAGAAAATTTATGATCGCCTCGGCATCGGCGCCGATACTTATCAAACTTTTGCTAGCGGCGGCGTCTTCTCTAAATACAGCCACGAGTTCCAAACCATCGTCGAAGTTGGCGAAGACACAGTTTATTACAATCAGGATAAAAGTGTCGTATTAAACGAAGAAGTATTAAACGATGAAGTTCTAGCCGAGATGGGTGTCAAGCGCGATGAGCTCCAGAGTGCTCGCGCCGCCGAAGTTGGCAACATCTTCACGCTCAAAACTAAATATTCCGGTCCGCTCGGCCTGCAGTTTACCGACCAAGATGGCCAGAAAAAGACCGTCACCATGGGCTGCTATGGCATCGGTGTGTCGCGTGTCATGGGTGTCATTGCTGAGAAACTTTGTGATGACAAGGGGCTCGTCTGGCCAGAGTCAATTGCGCCGTTTAGATACTATCTCGTCGGCATTGGTAATAAAGGTATGCAACTGGCTAATGATTTATATCATGGCAACGAAGACGAAGTTTTATTCGATGATCGCGACATCCGCCCAGGCGAAAAGTTTGCCGATAGCGAGCTCATCGGCATACCATACCGCGTAGTTGTGTCCGACCGCGGCCTCGAAAATGATGAAATCGAAGTTACCAAGCGCGCCACTGGCGAAACTCGCAAATATCACGTCGCCGAATTTTCACTTAAGCATATTGACTTTTAGATGATTATATAATAAACTGTGAGGAGTTATGAAAAAAGTAGTTAACCTTACAAAAGCTGGTAAAGCTGAATTAGAAAAAGAATTAGAAGAATTAATCGCGCAGCGCCCTGCCATTGCTGAGCGCATTGCCACTGCACGCGCCTTTGGTGATCTCTCCGAGAATCAGGAATACACCGATGCTCGCGCCGAGCAAAAAACCGTCGAGAATCGCATTCTCGAGATTCAAGACACTCTGAAAAATGCCGTTCTCATCAAACCTCGCCGCAGTGATAAAGTTAATATCGGCTCCACCGTGAACATCACCATGAGCGGCAAACCTTTCACTTATACCGTAGTCGGTCCGGTCGAAGCTAATCCGCTCGAAGGCAAGATTTCTCACGAATCCCCCATCGGCAAAGAACTCCTTGGCCGCAAAGTTGATGAAGAGTTTACCTTCAACGGCAAAAAAGTCAAAATCAAAAGCATCGAATAACTTAATTTAAGTCTGATTAGAAAATACGCTGGCAGTTCTGGCGTATTTTTTACACAAAGAATAAAAAGTATGATACAATGAAGATAAGTACTAAAACCTATAACTAATCCGACTGTTTGCCTTTATCGTGTACGATATTGGCATCACGAGGACCACATGATTTGGGCAACCGGTCGTGTTGGTTATAGGTTTTAGTACGACCCCTCGCGGTGCCATTTTGGTATATAGAAATATGCATACAATATGTTTAACAACAAAAGCTAAGATTAAAAACATCGAGTAATCTAAGTTTAGTCCGAAATTACGCTGGAAGTGCCGGCGTATTTTTCTTGCAATGCAAAATCTATGCTATAATTATAAGTGAAACACTGCAACCATATGGTTGCAACAAAAAATCTACACAGAGACAAGATGCGACACCTTTGTTGGAGTCTGCCCCTTCGTTTCTGTGTGGGGCAGTGTGTTTCCTCCGCAGGGTGTCGCTTTTGTATATGCAGAAACCCTACCGAGGGAAAAACTAACCAAAAGGAGGGCTACATGCCAACACAGAACAACAAACTCAACAAATTTAGAATACCATTAATATCTAGCGCCATAGCTACTGGTGGTATGTTTTTATTCCCATATTTAACGTTGGCGTCTACACCGGTCTACGCAGCATATGACTGGGAAACTCGCAAGCTAAAAGATATTACAGCTATGCAAGATATGAATGCCAAAATTTGCGAAAACACGACAGAAATAGGCACTCAATATCAGTTAGAAGATACTCGGGATGGTAAAAAGTATTATGTTGCCAAGCTTCAAGATGGTAACTGCTGGATGACACAGAACTTGGCCTACGGTACTGTTAGTGATACTAGCATCGGGACGCCATGTAAGTTAAGCGGTACCGAAACTGGCAATGCACAAAACGATGCTACGTGTACTGGTGACACTAGTTGGACGAATAGCCCTACTGATAAATACTTCGCTATAGGTAAACATACGGAAGGTGGTGAAGATGCAGCTCACGCATCGCAGGGCAATTATTACAACTGGTCTGCGGCGACACAAGGTAGTTCTGGTGATGGAGTTCAAGGCGTTTGCCCGCCCAATTGGCAACTACCAACCAGTGGAAGTAATACCGGCAGTAAGTCGTTCGTTTATCTACTGACTGAATATGGTCTGCAAAGTAGCACGAGCGGTACAGGAAAAGATGGTAAAAGCTATACTATTACTAATGAGCCATTGTACCTCCAGCGTGGCGGAACTGTCAGCAATAGCCGGCTAAGCGGCGTCAATACCAGCGGGTACTATTGGTCCTCTGTGCCGAATACATCAAATGCCAGCCTCGCTTACGTCATGCTCTCCGTTAGGAGTGACGTCTACCCGTCCAGCAGCGGTGCTCGCAGTAGCGGCAACTCTGTCCGCTGTGTCGCAGCAGACGTTTATCCAGGAGAGCCCATTACTGATAATGATACAGCCAACGTTGCAATTACGGTTAGCCCAGTGATTAGTATAGATGTCACCAAAGATGCTAATGATATGACCGTAGATTTCACCAAAGTAGCTACTAGTACCATTATAGCTAGAGTCGGTTCTAATCAACCATATAAAGTAATGCTAAGTACTGATAAATCTAACTTAACTAATCCTGATACTGATAAAACCATCCCCATGATTCCATCAGAGCAACCAATAGCAAAAGGCGCTAATAGCTGGGGTATTAAGAAACTATCTTCACCTATTGATACTGAAGTAAATGAGAGCACCAAATATAGCCCAGTGGGTATTAATGGTGAAAAAGCTCTATTCTACACTTCTGATAGCGCCGCTTCAGAAGATCTCACCTTCCCAGTAGCCATTGCTGTAGATTCTAGCTTACCCAGTGGCCAATATTCTACTCAAGTCACTTTAACTGCGGTAGCTATGTAAGCCGCATCAAAAAAGAGCGAAAAGCTTGCCTCATTTTATTAAAAGTGATAGAATAAGAGCATAGTTAAGTTTAATTGTTCTTAGTCTTACGGCTAAGAACAATTTTTATCTCTTGATCTTCTTTTCGAAGCTCTAGAGTAAGTTTTGCTTTATCCATACTTAATTATCCCACACTTTCAATTAAGTTTGTCGACCTTTAATATCGATCTGTAAACTTTCTGCTAGCTTTCGCTCTTCATCCCCACCCCCTCAGTATATCACAGTATTTTCCAAACTCGCAGAAAATCCCTCAGATTCACCATTTTATGTTATAATATAAGATATTATGACGACACTAAGTGATTATCGAGATGAAAGATTAAAGAAACTAGCCGAGATTCGGGCGCAGGGTATCAACCCTTACCCGGCCAAGTCACGCCGCAATACCAAAATTTCCGATATTCTTAATCACTTTGATGAAAAAGACGGCCAGACCGTTTGCGTCGCTGGTCGTATCGTTGCTATTCGCTCTTTTGGTAAGCTTGCCTTCGTCAAGATTCGTGATTACTTTGGCGAGATTCAGATTTTCATGCAAAAAGCTGACAACGTGCCCGAAGGTGAATTCGGCGTGAAGCAGCTCAAGCTGCTCGATACTGGGGACTTCATCGAGGCGGCAGGGAAGGTTGGCAAATCTAGTACTGGCGAGATTTCGGTTTTCGCCGATAGCGTCCGCTTACTTACTAAATCTCTGCGCCCTTTGCCTGGTTTCGACGGCTTCACGAATAAAGAAGAGCGCTACCGTCGTCGCTACGTCGATATGAACGTCAATCCCGAAGTGCGCGAGCGCTTGGTGCGCCGTTCTAAATTCTGGCAAGCCACTCGCCAATATCTCGTCGACCATGGTTTCATCGAGATTAATACGCCTATTCTAGAGCTCACTACCGGCGGCGCTGATGCTAATCCTTTTGTTACCCATATGGATGCCTTGGACACGGATTACTACTTGCGCATTTCCCAAGAGCTCCCACTCAAGCGGTTGCTCGGCGGCGGTTTTGAAAAAGTTTTTGATATCGGTCCACGCTTCCGCAACGAAGGTGTCGATGATGAGCATCTACCTGAGCATATTGCCATGGAATCTTACGCCGCCTACGAAAATTACGAAGACGGCATGAAACTGTACGAAGGTATGATTAAATATGTTGCTCTGCAGACTTGGGGCACACTGAAGTTTAACGTTGGTGGTTTTGAAGTTGATCTGGATTGCGAATGGCCGCGCATCAAATACGCTGACTTACTCAAAGAAAAGTACGATGTTGACGTTTTTAACGTTGACCGCGAAAAAGTCATTAACATTCTCAAAGAAAACAAAGTCGAAGTCGATCCGAAAGTTAGCGATGCCCGTTTACTTGATAACCTCTGGAAGTTAATTCGCAGAACCTCCGCCGGCCCGTACTGGCTAATCGAGGAGCCACTTAGCTTAAGTCCGCTCGCCAAAGTCGTAGAAGATAATCCTTTGGTTACTCAGCGTTTCCACCCAGTGATTGCCGGCACCGAGATGGGTAATGGCTATAGCGAGCTCAACGACCCGCTTGACCAGCTAGAACGTTTCCAGGAGCAACAAGCCATGCGTGATAGTGGCGACGACGAAGCGCAAATGCTCGACATGGATTTTGTCGAAATGCTGGAATACGGTATGCCACCAGCTTGCGGCTGGGGTAATAGCGAGCGCAACTTCTGGTTGCTCGAGGGCGTCAGCGGCCGCGAAGCGGTGCCATTCCCAATCATTAAGGCTCGCAGCGAATAGCCCATGCAGCTTCCCGATATCTGGCGTGAAGCAATCGTAGTGGAGCCAGTCGGTTTTGCCGACGAAGCTATGCATACGGTTGGCGCTTTCACACTCAAGTCCGATACCTATACTATTCTGTCACTTAGTCCCGGCGAAGATTTTGAGCTTAATACTGATATTATCCAGGATTGGAAAATTGTCTATCAATCCAGCACTGGCGAGATTCTTGGCGACGCCGACTATTTCCGCACTATCAACGCTTTGCAAAAACACGTCCTCGACCAGCAGAACAGTAGCATACTCATCGACAAGCTCACTGATGATGAACTACATGAGCTGTTTGTCGAAGTTATTTTTGCGGATTAGATTTCTTTGCCAACATCGCATATTTATGATAACAGCTTGGGCACACCGCGCGGTATTGAATATCAATCGTCCCGTCATCTATCAGAATATCCGGCCCATCCGTCACTAGCTTACCATCGAGGAAACGTGCATTATAAGTCGCTTTCTTGCCACATTCACAAATCGTTTTAATTTCTTCAATATCATGCGCAACCTGCAGTAACCGCGTCGCTCCTTCGAAACCTTTATCTTCTTGGCGAAAATTTAATCTCAAACCATAACAAATTACCGGAATATCTAATTCTATCACCACTTGCATTAACTGATCGACTTGCTTCGGCGTCAAAAACTGCGCTTCATCAATCAGCACACAACTCACATCTTCATAGCTTTGTTTAATCAAGCCATAAACATTCTGCTTTTTATCAAAAGTAAACTCAGTTTCGCGCTCTATACCAATACGCGATAGTAACTTCGTGCCATTCTTTGTGTCGGTCGCTGGCTTAATCACACAGACTTTCTGCCCGCGCTCTTCATAATTATGTGCTACGGCCAAAAGATGAATCGTCTTGCCGCAATCCATTGCTCCATATCTAAAATATAACTTTGCCATATTTTCATTATAACAAGTTTAACAATTTATGCTACAATTAAGTTAATATGAGTGGAAAAATAATGATCGTGGGCACGGGCAACGTTGGCGCCAGTATTGCATTCGCCATTCTCAACCAACGCACGCCCGTCAAAGAAATAATCTTAACCGACATTGACACTGCCGATGCCGAAGGCGAAGTTATGGATCTCTGCGATGCTCTGGCCGTCGCACCTAGTTTTGTCAAAATTCGCACCGGTAGTTATGACGATGCCAGGGATTGCGACATTTGTGTTATCACCGCTGGCGCCAATCAAAAGCCTGGCGAGACTCGCACCGATCTCGTTCAGAAAAACGCCAAAATCCTTCAAAGCATCGTTGGGCCGGTGATGGCTTCTGGATTTGATGGAATTTTCTTAGTGGTTTCTAACCCCGTCGACACACTCAGCTTTCTGACTTGGAATTATTCTCACCTCCCCGCCGAAAAAGTTATCGGCAGTGGCACCGTCCTCGATTCGGCGCGTCTGCGGCTCAAATTAGCTGAGAAGCTAAATGTCAACCCTAAATCTATTCACGCTTATCAAGTTGGCGAGCACGGCGATAGTGAACTTACCTTATGGTCAGACGCTAATATCGGCGGCGAAAAACTCGAACAACTTTTGCCCGCGCACGAACGCGATAATATCGAAAAGTTCGTCCGCGACAAAGCCTATACTATCATCGAGAAAAAAGGTGCCACACACTACGGCATCGCCACCTGCGTCGTGCAAATTATTAACTGTATTCTCAATGACGAACGTCACGTCTTATCCGTTTCTTCACTCGATGATAATACTGGGGTTTACAACGGTTTTCCCGCCATCGTTGGCCGCGAAGGAATTATTCGTCGCCTCGAAACGCCCATGTCCGAGTCCGAGAGCCTCAAATTCCAAAAGTCCATCAACAGCTTACGCCAAACTCTAAAGGAAATTCAAGATGTTTAAGAAAATCTCCGCCTTCGTTGCGGCACTTAGTATTACTATCATTGCTAGTCTATCACCAATTTCATCAGCACACGCCGTTACTAGCTCACTTAATAACTTTTATTTCAAAGATTTTTCTGCTGCCTATTATTTATGGCGTGATGATGACGGCATTAGCCGTATGCGCGTAGTTGAGCAACTTACTGCCGTCTTCCCGGAGTATAGTCAGAATCACGGCATTACTCGCGTCATTCCGTTCACTAATAATGGTGGCAAAAACTTAACCATGCAGTCCGACAACACTCTCCATATCAATGTCGAGCGTAACGGTCAAGCAGAACCAGTTAGCAAAGTCGAAACTGGTGATGGTTACTTTGAAGTTTATATCGGCGATGCTGATAAATATGTCACTGGCGAGCAAAATTATACTCTAACTTATGAATTTGAGAATGTTATTCTCGATTTTGATAATTTTGAGCAAGGCGCCAAAGCTTACCAAGAATTATACTGGGATACTAATGGTAATGATTGGTCGCAACACTTCGGGCAAGTTACCGCTCGCGTTTATCTCGACGAATCCATCGCCGACCAGCTCGACGGCCAACTTGCTTGCTACGTCGGAGCATACGGCGAACGCGGCGAAGATCGCTGCACCATCACGCAGTTTACCGACGAAGTTGATTTAGGTGATGGCCTCAAAAGCTCCGGCGGTATCGAATTTAGCGCCCAAAACCTCCGCGCCCACGAGAATCTCACTTTTGTCATCGGCTTCCAGCCCAAAACTTTTGCCCCAGCGCCCGAGCACTTTGACTATCGCTTAGTTATCGCCACTATCATCGCCGCCGTACTTAGTGCCGGTATGGTTTTCTTAATGATCAAATGTTACTCCGCTACTGCCGAAAAACGTCGCTACTACAAAAATCTCTTCACCAAGCCCGAATACACGCCACTCGCCGACATTACCGTTGCCGAAATGGCCGATAACTACATTGGCAAAGGCAGCAAAGGCGATAGCAAAGTCGCCACTCTCATCGACATGGCAGTTAATCACAAAATCGAAATCATCAAAACCGAGAAAAATGGCGCATTTGGCAAAAAGAAAACTCAATGGATCATCCGCGTCAAGACTGGCACCATGAATGTGCAACAAGCCACTGTACTAAAAATCCTCGCTGGCAAAAGCGCGCCGCTCGAAGTCGGCCAAGAAATCATTGTAAAGTCCCACAGTGCCACTACCACCATGGTTAGCTTAGTCAAAAAATTCGCCGAATCCGTCCAAAATAACCTCGTCAAAAAAGGCCTCGCTGTTGACTTAGGAACTAAAACTACTAATGGCAAGCACCCCACCAACTGGTCTAGCATTCTCACCGCTTGCGGCGCTGTCTGGTTCATCGCTGGTATGTTTGCGGCAGCTTTCATCTTTACCGACGTTCCATCATACGTTACCATTCTCGGCGAAGGAACCCTAACGGTAGTCTATTTTATCTTATTGATTAGTATCTGCATCGCCGCCATGATTATCGGCGTCAAGACCAGCACCTACTTTACCCATACCGAGAAAGGCCTCGATGCTTCCAAATATCTCGAAGGTCTCAAGCTGTACATGGAAATGGCCGAAGCCGATCGCCTCAAGATGCTGCAAAGCGTCAAAGGTGCCGATACTTCACACGAAGGTGTCGTGAAGTTATACGAAAAGTTATTACCCTACGCCCTCATCTTCAAACTCGAAGAAAGCTGGCTCAAAGAACTTAGCCGATACTATGAATTTGATGATGTCGCTAGCCCATCATGGTATGTCGGCGTCGGCGCTTTCTCTGCACACGATTTCAGCACCGCTATGATGGCCGCCAGCACTTCTATGTCTAGTACTATCTCTCATTCCACTTCCAGCGGTTCCAGCTCCAGCAGCTCCGGCTTTGGTGGAGGTGGATTCTCCGGCGGGGGCGGCGGAGGTGGTGGCGGGGGCGGTTGGTAGCCCATCCGTATCTGCCAAAAGTAAAATATTGTTTTCGACTAACCTCATCAAAATATGGTAAAATAGTATCATGTTAGATATCAATTTCATTCGGAAAAATCAAGAATTAGTTACCAAATCAGCTCAAGAAAAAGGCTATCGTGTTGATATCCCTGAACTCTTGAAATTAGACGACGAACGTCGCTCACTTTTGCAAAAAGTTGACGAATTACGCCGTCAGCGTAATGAAGTTTCTAGCAAAATGGGCAAAGGCAAACCCGCGCCAGAAGTCCTCGCCGAAGCTAAACGTATTAAGTCTGAGCTAGCCGCTGAGGAACCACAGTTAGATGAAATTGAAAAGAAACTAAAAGATCTGCTCAAGCAAGTTCCAAACATTATTTTTGATGATGTGCCACTTGGCGGGGAAGAATGCAGCGTTGAGATTAAGTCATGGGGCGGTCAAAAGACCGATGGCGTCGACCATCTAGATTATGCCCTCAGCCGCGATTGGGTAGATTTCGAGCGCGGTGCCAAAGTCGCCGGTGCCAAGTTTTATTATCTCAAAAACGGCCTCGCCCTGCTCGAGAATGCTTTGCTACAATTCGGCCTGAAAAAAGTCACCGAGCATAGCTTTAACTTCATGACTGTACCCGACATGGTTTCCAGCAAAGTCCTCGAAGGCTGCGGTTTTAACCCTCGCAGCAGCGAGCAAAGTGATGAATATTATATTGAAGGCGAAGACCTCGCCATGATCGCTACCGCCGAAATGCCACTCACCGGTTACTACATGGACGAAATCTTGGACGAAAAAGACCTCCCTATCTGCTTCGCTGGCTACAGTGCTTGTTTCCGCAAGGAAGCCGGCGCCTACGGCAAGCATACTCGTGGGCTTTTCCGCGTGCATCAGTTTAACAAGCTCGAAATGTACGTTTTCTGCCTGCCCGAGCAGTCCAAAGACATGCACGAAAAAATCCGTGCCATCGAGGAAGAAATTTGGCAAGAGCTCGGCATTCCTTATCGCGTCATTAATATCGCTGCCGGCGATCTCGGTGCGCCCGCTGCCAAAAAATATGACATCGAATACTGGTCGCCGGTCGATCAAAAATACCGCGAGCTTACTAGCTGCTCCAACTGTACTGACTTCCAAGCTCGCAGCCTCAATATCCGTGTCAAACGCGAAGATGGCACACTCGAGGTCGTCCATACTTTGAACGGCACCGCCATTTCTCTAGCCCGCACCATGGTCGCCGTTATCGAAAACTATGCTCAGAAAGACGGCAAGCTCAAAGTCCCCGAAGTACTAAAACCATATCTAAATGGGGCCGATGAGATTTAATGCCGGAAAATGAGCAAAACTCGGAACCGCTCAAAACCAAAAAGAGATTTCGGTTTAAGTCGGTGGTGGCCTTAGCCAATCGCAAACTGTCCGTGCAGTTCGCGGCGATTGTTTTAGCCGGCTCTACTCTAGTTTCTGCACTTTTAGGCATTTTCCGCGATCGTTTGCTCAATTCTTACTATCTTGATACTTACCCCACCGGCATTGATGCTTACACTGCCGCCTTCACTATTCCAGATTTTCTTTTCTTTATTCTCACTTCTGGCGCCCTAGCAGTGTCGTTTATTCCAGTTTTTAACCAACGTTTAATCAATGGCAATAAAAAATCCGCCTGGGAATTAAGTTCTAGCCTACTTAACCTCATGGCATTGCTCACTTTGGCGGCATCCGTCTTAATTATGATTTTTGCCGACCCACTTGTACGCTACGTCGTTGGTCCTGGCCTCGACGAATCCGGCATGATTCTTGCCATCAACATGATGCGCGTTATTGCCATCAATCCATTCCTATTCTCAATCTCGACTATTCTATCCAGCATCCAGCAGGCCCTAGGCCGCTTTGTCTTTTACGCCCTCGCACCCGCTTTATATAATGTCGGGATTTTGATTGGCATCGTCTGGTTTACTGGCGGCATCAATATCTTCGGCGTACAGCTTTTTGAGGGTGGCATCATGGGTGTAGCACTGGGCGTAGTTCTTGGCGCCGTCATGCAGCTAACCGTAAGCTTAATCGGACTCTTCGGCCTCGGCTTTGATTACGAATTCAAAATCAGATGGCGCAATCAAGGTTTCCGCTCCGTCTTAAAGTTATTACCCGCCCGCTCGCTCGACCAAGGCATTGACTATCTCAATACAATTGTTACTACTAATTTATCCTCTCGCATGGGCGCCGGAGCTTTGCGCTCCTACAATCAAGCCTCTAGCCTAGCCCAGATGCCAGTCAGCTTAGTCGGCGTGGCTATTTCTACTGCCTTTTTCCCACGTCTTACCGAAGAGCTCGGCGAAGGGAAGGAAGCCGAATATCGCAAAACTTTCCGCACCGCCCTCAGCACTATCATCTGGATTGCCATGCCCATCTCCATTATCGCCTTCTTCGCCCGCGGCTATGTCGTCAGCTTCATCAAAAACGGCGGCGACACTCTCATCGCCTCCATCTTAGCTACTTTAATTATTACAATTTTTGCTAACTCAGTTTTCCATATTGCCACGCGCGGTTTTTACGCCGAGCAGGACACTCGCACGCCTTTCATCGTTTCTATCATTGCTGTTGGCATTATTATCGCCCTCTCCATTATCTTTACCATGCTCGGCATGGGTCCCGAAGGTCTTGGCTGGGCTCAGTCCATCGGCAACATGCTAGAAATTATTATTCTACTCAGCCTCTTGCAGAAACGCAGCAACCACAGATTATTAAACAAAGAATTTCGTGACAACCTCATCAAAATCATCATCGCCACCGCTATCACCGGCTGCGTCGCCTATTCCATGACCAAATTCTTCCCACTCATGGCCACCGACGACTCCTTCTTCAACACTTTCCCGAAATTCTGCCTGATTACACTAATGTCGCTCATCGCCTACATTGTTGCCGGCTGGTTCCTCGGCCTCGAACAAGTCCGCCCCGTCCTCGAGCGCATCAAAAAAGTCCTCTTCAAGCCCCCGAAAGATTAGCAAACGTGCTATAATTAGGTCATGGATATATTCGAGGCAATTTTATTAGGTTTTGTGCAAGGTGTTACGGAGTTTATTCCAGTTTCTTCATCCGGGCATCTCGAGATTGTACGACAAATTTTTAACTTCTCCGGCGAAAACTTTCACCTCTTCCTAGAGTTTATCAATCTCGGTACTTTGCTTGCACTTTTGATTTATTTCCGCAAACGCATTTGGAAGATTATCAAAGACGTTTTCAAAGAACGCAGATACAAAATGGCTATTAATATCATCATTACTTGTATTCCTGCCGGCCTAGCGGGATTACTCCTTGGCGATTTTATCGAGAATAATGATTTTTTCGGCAATATCTTTACTGTCGCCGCCGCCATGGGTATCGTTGGTATCATTATGATACTCATCGACAAACTTCCACATATGTCTGAATTAAAAAATGAAGAACAACTCACTCCCGCTCGCGCTCTGCTAATCGGACTCCTACAAGTTTTTGCACTAATTCCTGGCACATCACGCTCCGGCACTACTATCATTGCTGGCCGCATCGCCGGTCTAGATTCCGAATCCGCCGCCGAATATTCTTTCCTCGCTAGCATTCCGCTGATGGCTGCCGTCTGCTTGAAAATGTTCCTATCCGATACCAGCCGCACTTATTTCGCCGCCAATATGGGTACATTGCTCTTGTCTAATCTCGTGGCATTCATAGTCGGTATGATTGCATTAACTTTTGTGCTTAATTACCTCAAACAGCCCAAATCCCTCCAATCTTTCGGCAAATACCGCGTCGTGGTCGCCTGTCTTGTCATTGGCGTTATGCTTATCTTAGTATAATCTCATCACCATACATAGTATATATGATTATATAATTATATATGGTGCCACACCTTTTAGCACCTTGCATCAAAGGGCGTCAAGTTACCAATCTGAAAATTCGCTTGAAAACACCCCGAGCAGGGAAACCATACTCGGGGTATAATATTATTTTATATATTACTACTGCGCAACACAGCGAACAGAGTAGCCATAAGATCTATAGCCAGAATAGTTGCCCGTATAAAAAGACCCTGCACCGAAATCAAGAAAGTAAGCAGCATTATTAGAGCTATACGGCGTAGAAGTCCAATACTCCCCTGACCTACCAGCTGAATATAGCTGATTATTTTGAACTGACCCACTGTAAGTAAAATATAACGGACTAATATGTATTTTATCAAGGTTTACAGTATTCATATTGGACATACCATACCGGCTTAGAAGGCTAGCAAAACTTTTACCATTCTGATAAACAGGCAATTGCCATCCACTCGGACACACACCGTTTATCGCAGCATCCCAAGAATAGTAATTACCCACATGATAATGTAAATTGCTGGACGCCGTTACAGTGCTAAACTGCTGAGAACAATCCGCAAGACCAGTACTATTAGAGCAATTACCATTAGGACCATTAGCGCCATTGTAAACGTAATTTCCTGGGTCATAGTATGCCGCACTATAATTAGACCAGGTGCTCGGCGATGTTACTTTATTGCCACCACCATCGTAATCCAAATTCTGTGTCATCCAACAATTATTATCTGCTAGTTTAGCCACCCAATAAAGCTCATTATCGCGCACATCATACAATCTACCAATAGCATTAGCCGCTGCTCCATTACAAATTTCCGACGTCATTGCTTGCATTGTAGAAATAGTCTTTCCACCGCCCGTGAAACCTAAGTTCGCTACCGCCGCCGCATTACCTACTACAGAAATGTAAACATCTGCCTTATAGTGGTCTGCCGGCATATCTGCTCCCAGCTTCGCCGCGAAAACGAGCTTATAGTCATCATTTATCTCCCCAGATAAGTTAGTTCTGAAAGCGAGCTGACTAGAATTACTATTATCTTTTTCGGGCGGTACTGGATTATAGCTCATATTAGCTTTGTCAACGCTAACAGTATCACTTACCGCAAACCCCCATGTGTTATCCGGAAAAGCAGCAGGCAAAGTATTATTATTTACTTTGTCAACAGTAGCATAAGCATTCTTTTCTCCAATTAATTTTCCATTACCGCCATCTGCAGTATTAAGCGTCAGTGAATAGCTAGTAATATTACTACCGCCAACCTCAATAATATTACTAAAATAAGCCGGCTCGCCAATTATCACATTATTATTAGTGCTATCAGCTGCATTTGGAGTAATAGTGAGCCTAACGATAGAGTCGTTAGCCATAGGCATAACCCCATCTTCGCCTTCAGCATAAACTTTATTAGTGCCACTCAATATCGGTCTAATCGCGATAATCCCGCCAATCAGGAGAGCCAAAGTACAGACACTAGGTACTACATAGGACAATCGAGAAATCTTTCCTAAGTTCTTCCGCCGGCCATCTTTCCATAAGACATCGTTTCCCGGCTGGGCCGGGTGCGCATTGCGCAAGTAGGTGTCTTGCGATTTGCAATTTGCTCGCAATAAGCAGAGGCCCACCGGATGTCGTTGGAAAGATGCCAAGGAAGAACCCGAAACATCTCCACTAGAACTACCATCATTGTAGAAATAAGTACTCTTACTATGAAGCTTATTCTTTTTGGCAGAATGAGGATTTCCGCTAGAATTAGTTGTAAAAGTTGATGAAGTTCTAGATTTTTGGGGAGAAGAAGACCTGTTTCCTCCTCCATCAAAAACCTTCTGTTGTAGCCTGTGACGCATATATTTGGCTCTCCTTTTGGTTTGTTTAAGTATATACATATCCCCGAAAGGTGACCATATTTTTGCCAACAAAAATAGCGCAACACAATATACATTATTGCGCTTGTGACAAAAATGGCACCACGAGGTTGTAACCAACAATTAGAACTATCCCGAAGGAAGTCTTGTTTCATGTTGTGCCTCGTGGGGCCATTTATTCCATGAAACAAAACTTAAAATTTCGTTCTAATTGTGGTTACCCTTTCATTATACCCACATCTTTTCCAAAATACAAGACTATTTTTATCAGCAAAATATGTTATAACTTAGCTCTTACGCTTCGCCACCGCCACGCGGTCGCTATCGCGGCTAAACTCATCTTGATATTTCTCATCAAACAAGAAACTCAGCATCTGCTCAAAAGTCAGCATCCCCACCAATCTTTCATAATGATCTATTACCAGCATTAATTGGCTATTCGTCCGCAGATACGCCTTCAGCGCCTGCTCTAGCGTATAATCCGACCGAATATAATACACCCGCGGATCCATAATCTCTTTAGCCGGCTTAGTATCCTTCACATCTAGGCTATTCAGCAGCTCAGTGTGCAGAGTTCCGATAATATGATGTTGCCCATTCACCACCGGAAAATAAGTAAAGCCCGACTTATATAATCTATCCAGTATCAATGGCCCCATTTCTTCATCTTGGTTGACAAACACAATTTTCAGCGCCGGAGTCATAATCTCCGATACTCGCATAATTGGCAGATCTAGAATCGCCGCCATCGCCTTGCGCTCATTGCTCGTCAGCACCGACATTGGCGCCTCGCGCAGCAATGCAAATAGATCCTCGCGCGTTTCCGGCGCTACCGGCACCACTGGCGAATAAGTCGTTTCTTCTACTATCACTTTCTCCGGTTTATTTCGTCGCTGCTCACGGTACGGCTCCAACTTCGGGTCCGACCAAGCCGCAAAAGATTTCAAGAAACTATGCCACAAATTTCGCGCACTCCGCCCAATGAACTGAAAAAACTGCTTCACCCAGCCAATCAATTTCTTAATAAAATCCAAAATCCCATTGCCAATCTTTTTCAAGACCGCACCAGCTTCCGCTGTATTATTCCTCCGTGTGCGTTTAGGCTTATCCATACTATCATTATACCATAAAAGCCATTCTGTGTTACGATAGAATCGCAGTCTAACAATCGCATCAGCATATACCGAGAGCCAAAAGAGTCCCAAGCCATCAGACTTGGGACTAAGTTTCGCGTATGAACACTAGAATTTCGGGTCAAGCTCGATAAATTCTTGCCAGGGTGCTGGCGGAAAGTTTTTTTCGCGTCGAGCTACAGCTGGACTTTTGGGTTTTCTACGCATTCATTCTCCTGTTTAAGTACTGTCGCTTGGAGCTAGCAGTAAAGAGCTAATCGACCTAACTTCTTGCGACCTATCTATCATATCAAACATGTTTTAAATTGGCAAGCATAACCCCACCCCCGTTCACACAACTTAATCGTAAAAATTCATAATGTGATAAAATAGAACCATGGCTAAATCTCGTTCGCAATTCGTCTGTCAACAATGTGGCACCACTTATCAAAAGTGGGCTGGTCGTTGCAGCGAATGCGGCGCCTGGAACTCTCTGGTCGAGCAAGTCATCGAGCCAGAACCTAGCAGCGGCAAATCCGCCGTCACCCGTGGGCAAGTTTCCGGCAAATCACTCAATTTCGACAGCATCAATAATATCGAACCAAGCGACCAAAAAGCCCGCCTCGCCACCGGTTTTCGCGATCTCGATACCGTACTCGGCGGCGGCATTCTGGCTGGCTCAGTCATGCTCCTAGCTGGGCAGCCCGGCATCGGCAAATCCACCCTCCTAATGCAGCTTTGCGCCACCATCGCCAACCGCGGCAAAAGCGTCCTCTACGTTTCTGGCGAGGAATCCGCCGGCCAGGTCAAGCTTCGCGCCGTGCGCCTCGGCGCCCATTCCGACCAGCTCAAGTTCGCCAGCAGCAACTCCGCCAACGACATCGCCAAGACCATCGCCGACGGAGAATTTGACTTAGTCATCGTCGATTCTATCCAGACCCTCACTCTCGCCGAAATCTCTTCCGCCCCCGGCGGCATTTCCCAGGTCACCAATTGCGGCAATCTCATCATTCGCGCCGCCAAAAGCTCCAATACTGCTGTCATCATCGTCGGTCACGTCACCAAAGACGGCACTCTCGCCGGTCCGAAAGTCCTCGAACATCTTGTTGATGTGGTGCTTAATTTTGAAGGCGATCGCTATGGCGGATTCAAAGTCGTCCGCGCAGTCAAGAATCGTTTTGGCTCCACCAGCGAAGCTGCCATCTTTGAAATGAACCAAAACGGTCTAGCCGAAGTCCAAAATCCCTCGGCCGCCCTCCTTTCCGAGCGCCAAAACACCGACGGTTCCATTATCCTCGCCACCCTCGACGGCACCCGCCCCATCCTAGTCGAAATCCAAGCCCTCGTCACGTCCACCGCTTTTGGCTACCCCAAACGCACCAGCTCCGGCTTCGACGCTAATCGCTTATCTCTACTCATTGCCGTCGTCGAGCGCCGCACCAAGCTAAAATTATCCGACAAAGACATTTATATCAACGTCGTTGGCGGCATGAAGCTCCAGGATGCCGCCGCCGATCTCGCCATCTGCATGGCTATGGCTTCCGCTGTCGCCGGCCGCAAACTCGCCGAGGATTTCGTAGTTTTTGGCGAAGTCGGCCTGGGCGGGGAAATACGCTCCGCTTTCCGCCCCGATCAGCGCATCGCCGAAGCCAAAAAACTCGGTTTTCGCCACGCCATCGCCCCCGCCACCATCAAAGACCCGTTCGTTTTACCAGTAAAAGATTTGCGTTCTACCCTTATCAAGTATGTTAAGGAGTAAAACATGCCCTATCTCTCTATTATAGCACACATCGCTCAAAAAGTCAAGACCATGAATGCTAAAATTCTCCAGAAAGGGGTCCATTAGCAGGTGCGTATCCTAGGCATCGACCCCGGTACTGGCATTTGCGGTTTTGGCGTGATTGAAAATAATCAGGCTCTAGATTACGGCGTCATTACCACGCCACCGCACACCTCGCTAGCAGACCGCCTCGAGGACATTTACAATTCTCTGCACGAAATCATTAAGCTCAACCAGCCTGACGTCATGGCTATTGAGAAACTATTTTTCAAGCAAAATATCACTACCGGTATTTCCGTCGCCGAGGCCCGCGGGGTCTGCCTGCTCGTCGCCAAACAGCACAAACTACCTATTTACGAGTACAGCCCCAACCAGATCAAAAACGCCATTTGCGGCTACGGCATGGCTCACAAGCCCCAAGTTCAGGAAATGGTTCGCATCCACCTAAAACTCGCCACTGTACCCAAGCCCGATGACGCCGCCGACGCTTTGGCTGTCGCCATTGTCCATTCTTTTGCCGCAAAAACCACCTAAAATCTCTCCAAACTCACCCACTCATGCTATAATAGTATTAACTAAGGAGGCATCAATATCATGATCAAACAAAATTTATCTCTCGGCGCAATTATTCTCGCTTTTGGGCTATTTTTCGGCAACATGTCAGTTTACGCCGACGAAGTAGAGGTCGACTGCATCGCCACCCCCACAGACGCCGCCTGCATCGAAGCCACCAGTGACGAACCTAGCGATTCTGCTATTGAGCCCACCAATGATTACATCGAATATAATAACAAGACCGACGCTCCCGTACACGCTCAAGATTATCCCGAAGTTACCGACAACTGTGATCCAGCAGTCCAAAACTGCCTGCCGCACGCCAGCGAAGACGACAGCACCCCCGAAGCTGAGCCCACCGACGACGTCGAAATCATCGAGGAGGAAACCGAGCCTGTCATGTGGCCAGTGTATGTTTCGCTCGGCTCCCTCGGCGCCGCCATCGTCGTCTTTATCCTCCTAAATTTCTTCACCGAGCAAAAATAGCCCCATGATCGCCCACATCTCCGGCATTGTTACCGAGAAATTCCTAAATTCCGTCATCGTCGATGTCCACGGCGTTGGCTACGAGCTCACCATTAGCGCTCCCGATGCCGAAACCGTCAGTGTCAATGACGAAGTTAAATTCTATACTTACCATTCCATCCGCGAAAACGCCGAAGATTTATATGGCTTTCTCAGCCTCGCCGCCAAAAAACTTTTCGAAATGCTTATTTCCGTCAATGGCATCGGCCCCAAAGCTGCTATGGCCATTCTCAGCCTCAGCACTCCCGAGGAAGTCCGCAACGCCATCGCCAATGATGACGCCGCCTTTATCTCCAAAGCCAGTGGCGTCGGCAAAAAATCCGCCGAGCGCGTCATCGTTGACCTACGCGACAAAGTCGGCTTGCCATCACATTATGGCCGCGGAGAGGTCTTCATTGCCAATACCAAAGGCCCCGAAGACGAAGCCCTAGACGCACTCATCGCCCTCGGCTTCCCGCTCAAAGAAGCCACTGCCGCCCTGGCTGACGTCGACCCATCTCTACCAGTCGAAGAACGCGTCCGTGAGGCTCTCAAGCAAAAATAGCCCTCAGGGTATTGACTTTTTCGAGCATCTGTGCTATAATAGAAAGATAGAGTCATTTCAGGGCAAATACCCCTTCTCAAAAACAAAAAAGTATGATAAAATAAACTAAGTTGTAATATAAAGGTTAAATTATGAGTTCTATAGATTTGAAAAAGATTGGTGATACTCAGAAAAAGTCAGCCGTTGTTGACGTTCGTTCTGGTGATACCGTTCGTGTCACCCAAAAGATTAAAGAAGGCGAGAAGTTCCGCTCCCAGATGTTTGAGGGCGTAGTTATCCGTACGGATCGCAAAGATTCTCATACCGCTCGCATCACCGTGCGTAAAGTCGCTTCTGGTGTCGGCGTTGAGAAATCTTTCCTCATCCACAGCCCACTCGTTGAGAAAATCGAAATCGTACATCGCGCCAAAGTTCGCCGCAAGAATCTTTCTTTCCTACGTGACCGCTCTGGCAAATCTGCCCGCTTAAACAACAAAGCTTTCGACCGCGTGGCTGTCAATACTTTACCAGCTACCGAAGAGCCGGCAGCCGAAACCGCTACCGAAGCCACTGCTGAGCCAGTCGTAGAGGAAGCCAAAACTGAGTAAAACACTTCTCGGCATTGATGAAGTAGGACGCGGCCCCTGGGCGGGGCCGTTAGTCATTGGCGCAGTCATTCTCGGTACTGACACCAAATGGACCAATGACCTTACCGATTCCAAAAAGCTCACCTGTCACAAGCGCGAGCAGCTTAGTCCTATCATTCTCGAAAAAGCTGCCGCCACCGGCCTCGGCTGGGTCACCAACGGCGAAATCGACAAATATGGTCTCAGCCAATCTTTACAGCTTGCCGCCCGCCGCGCCGTCAAACAAATCTTAGCCCAAAAAGTCAAATTCGACGAAATTATCATCGACGGCACCGTCAATTTTCTCAAAGACACGCCACTCGAAGACCAAGTTACCATCCTCAAAAAAGCCGATCTCCTCGTCAAAGAAGTTTCCGCCGCCTCCATCATCGCCAAAGTCGCCCGCGACCATTACATGATCGAGCTCGCCGATACTTACCCCGACTACGGCTTCGAAAAACACGTTGGCTACGGCACCGCCCTACACAAGCAAGCTCTCCTCACACATGGTATCTGCCCCGAGCATCGCCGGAGTTTTCGCCCTATCCGCGAGATTGCCCAGAGTGGCCAAATCCTCACCCCGGCCGCCGTCGATCACATGCCAAAAGTATTAGCCCCCAGCTCTACCAGCGGCCAGACCGCCGAATCTATCATCGCTAAACATCTAGAAAATCTTGGTCATACCATCATCGCCCGCAATTTCAAAACCAAAACTTATGAAATCGACATTATTTCCACCCTCGAGGATAAAATTTACTTCACCGAGGTCAAATATCGCCGCAATCCTAGCCATGGCCACGCCATCGCCCAAATCAATCACCGCAAACACCAGCAAATGCGCTATGCCGCCGAGTTTTTTCTCCACCAACATGCCCAATATCATAACTTTCAGCCGCTCCTAGCCGCCGGCACCGTCGAAGGGAACGACTTTTCGCATCAGGATTGGTTTGTCCTCCATGAATAAGCCTTCCGTAACACGCCATATACTCAGCCCTAAAAAGCCCGCTCAATTCCAACAAAGCATATGCAGTTATACATTATTCTGGACTTTTCCACAAGAATGCGCTATAATATATAACAGAGGAACTTATGTCACCAAAGTTATATAGCAAGATTACCAAACTTATCAAAAGTCAGAAAATCAAAAGTCTGACCGTCGATGTTTTTGATACTATCATGCTGTATGGCTATTGGCCAGCCGATTTACGCTATTACGACATCGCTGTGCGCTGGCTGCCTACTATTCATCGCTATATCTCGCCCGATATTACCACTTACGAGCTCTACGATCGTCGCATCGAGGCCAAGCGCGCCCTCGACCAGCAGCATTTATCTAGCCGTATTGATATTTGGCTTGACGTCATGGTCGACGGCCTGTGTAGCAAATACAACGTCGAGCTCGACGAAAATACCACCATGGAAATCCTTACCGCTCTCATGGCTATCGAGTTAGAGTTTGAAATGGAGAATGTCCGACCCAACACCGCTTTAATCGACCAGCTTGCCAAGCTTAAGAAAACTTTTCCCAAGCTCAAAATTTATTTCATCGCTGATAGCACCTTCATGTCCGAGCAAATTTCCATGATACTTAATGTCCATGAAGTTACAATTTTCGACGGTGGCGTCAGTTCAGCTGATTATAATAAGACCAAAGCCAGCGGAGAGCTCTTTGAGCAGCTAGAGCACGACTTTGGCCCCAGCTTCGATCTTAGCAAAAACCTCCATCTAGGCGACGGGAGGGAACCCGATTTTTTAGCCCCGAGCCAGCACGATAGTCTGGCTATTCACTATCGACCAATCCGCATGCGTGGGCTACGCACCCTCGTCGGCACTGCTTGGCTCAAAGCTTTACAATTTTCCGCCCAGCACCGCGCTCACCGTACCAGTCGCCGTTCTTCCGGCTCAATCTGGGAAGATTACGGCCATACTCTCGCCGAGATTTATCGCGCCTGGACTTGCCAGATGCAAGATCTAGCTCGCACGCATGATACAGAAGACGTGATTCTAGCTGGCGAAGACGCTATTCAGCTAGCTCATACTTCATCTATCTTGCAAAATAACGAGCTTACTCGCATCGCGCCAGAGCTCACCAAGCCTTCTGTCTTGCGCGCCTTCATCTGGTTACTTGCCGCTTCTCAGACCGAGCGTTGGGATGCCGCCCGGCTTTTGCAACATTTAGCTAGCAGCGAGCAATTATCTCGCACTCAGCTTTACGACATTTGCTTTGAAAAGTCTTACCTCTACAGCCCTCTCGCCATCAACTCATTCGACGACGATACTTTCTATACTCACTTTTTGCAAGAATTATTAACTGCCGACGCCAAATATACCGCTTCCATCCGCCAATGTTACAAAACCGTCGCTTCTTACTTACCCTCCACTGATAAGCCCGTCTTTTTCATCCGGCTACACGACGATAATCTAGTCGCAATCTTCCAAAACTTTGCTGAGTTGCACGGCATCACCAACCATTTCTCCGGCGCCATTCTCGACACTCATAATCTCGTCCATCAGAGCCAAGCTCAACTTTTCGGCCTAATGAATCCCCGCCGCGAACAGCAAATCATCACCGGCCTCACCGCAGCCGGTCGCAAAGGTGAGCTCGCCGCCGCAACTTATCTCCAGCAAATTCTCCTACCAAAATACCAAAAACTCACTCAAAAAATCCTCCACACCACCGCCTAGACCAACCTACACCACGCATCCAGCACCGCCGCCTAAGCCAGCCAACCTACGTCACTCGCTCAACATTCCCACCATACAGTCATTACATCACGATTTCGCACGGCCATGATCTATCCGTTTCCAAGTCACATTTTTCGTAAATAATGCTTTTAGCGCACAGGGCACATAAGTCAGCAAATAAATTGGATTAAATAATATTACTTTCCATTTTATCGCCGGTTTGAACCGCATCTTTTCGCGCTGAATCATTCTAATTGTAATTATCATCAGGACTACATACACTAAAATAACTAGCCCCACTAGCATGCTCACTATCATCGTCGTATTATGCGCCGTAAATAGCTCCACAATATCATTAAATAGCAAACAAATCACCCCAACCAGCGCCCAAATCACCGGCTTCACCCCCACCAGCTCCTTTACCAAGCTACCTTGGTTACTTTCCACCTCACGTTTGCGCATTTTCGGAATATAAATGTGCCGCGCCGCGAAATATCCCTTAATCCACCGCACCCGCTGATCCACCGTCTGCCGATAACGCGTCGGTTGCTCATCATAAAACACCGCTTTTTCGTTATAAAAAGTCGAGATATTTTCCAAAATCGCATACAGCGACATTTCATAATCTTCCGTCAAACTATGAAACGGCCATCCGCCCCACTTTTCTACCAGCGCTCCATCAATATAGCATCCCGTACCCGAGAAAATAATATTCGCACCGTGCCGAATCCGGTTTTTATTACCCAGGGTGTTAATCATCGTAAAAGTCAGCGCCGACACCGCCGCAATCACATTCTTATTATTATTTTTCGCATTGCGATAGCCCGTTGCCATTTGGTAGCCCACCGCATAAATTTTCAGCATTTCCTCCACATAAGTTGGCGACACTCGGTTATCCGCATCAAAGATGAAATACAAATCATAATGTTGCCCCGCCGCCAAAATCTGTTTCACTGCTTCGTCTAGCGCATAGCCCTTCCGCTGCAATTCTAAATGCTCGCGCAAAATCACCTTGCAACCATATTCCTTGCAAATCCCCACCGTCGGGTCATCCAAACTCTCTACTATCACATACACATCCCGCATCGGCACTTTTATCGTCTGCTCAGTTAGACTTTTCAGCAACCCACCAATCACCGCACTTTCATACCGCGCCGGAATCAAAACCGCCAAGCGCGGCTTTTGTTGACGCTTAGTCAAATGCAATTGATTTTGCTGCAAAGCCTTATTCGCATAGCGCCACAATATCAGCGCATAAACCAAACAAGCCAATCCTACAATGCTCATCATTTCTTGCCTCCCGTGCGCACCATATTCGGGAAATAATGATGCAAATACTCATCCGTATAATAATAATCATAAAACTCTCCCAGTGGCGTCATCGGCGGCATATTATTTTGCCGAAAAGTCTGCCGAATAATCGCCGACCAAGAAATCAAACAGTCAAGAATCATAAATAGCAAAAGCACCCAGAACACTGGGTTACCAATCCGCGGCGGTATCCGCTCAATCAAGTTCGAGCAGACTGGATAAATCACTTTCACTAGTATCAGCCCCAAGAATCCCCAAATCAACATAATCGGCACCGTTGTCCGACCCTGGATGTTCAAAAACTGATAACTATAATCCCAAGATGTCGTACCAGTAAAAGTTTCTTGCAAAAAGCTCAACGTATATTCCACTACGCCGCCTAGCAGCACCGACATCCCAAAGATCTCCCAATTTGTATATTTCTTGCGCAGTAGCATCCAGCACATCACCGCCGCCCCAAATCCATAGATTACGTTAAACGGCCCATAGATCACTCCGCGATGCAGCATCCAGACACCCGTACCCGTTTCGAAATAAGTCATCAGATAAATCAAAACATCTTCATAAATCGCCCCAATTACCGACCCAATGATAAAGATGAAAAATAATTTCTTAAAGCACAGACCCTTCGCAAAAGCCCCCTCGTTCATCGTCACTTTGGCCGTTTGATGTGGCTTTTCCGAGCGCAACTTCAAGTTGCGAGCTGACTGACGCGGTTTTTCTGGGCGCAACTTCAAGTTGCGGGCCGTTTTTGCATCCTTTGCGCGCTGAGCAGCCGGCGTTTTTGTTTTTGATGCATTTGACTTTTGTTGCTTTTGCTCACCCATAATTTTCTAAACTTATTTTGATACGTTAAACCGGAACTCTACCACATCACCATCCTGCATCACATAAGTTTTGCCCTCGGTGCGGAGTTTGCCAGCGGCTCTCACTGCTTGCTCGCTGCCTAATTCTTTCAGATCGTCATATTTCATCACTTCTGCCGCAATGAACCCCCGCTCGAAATCACTATGAATCGCCCCCGCCGCTTCTGGTGCCGTCGCCCCTTGCTTAATCGTCCAGGCTCGCACTTCTTTCTTGCCCGCAGTGAGGAAACTCTGCAAGCCCAGAGTTTTATACGCTGCCTTAATCAGCTCCTGCAGCGCATCTTCCTCCACGCCATATTCCTTCAGGAACTCTTTGCGCTCCGCACTCGTCATGCTTGACATCTCCGCCTCTAGCTTCGCATTCACAAACACCGCCTGGCTCGGCGCTACACTATCTCGTAGTTTCTGTTTCAGAGCTTCATCAACTAATTCTTTCTCATCCACGTTAAACATATAGATCACCGGTTTCTCCGTCAAATAGGTAATCGCCATGCCCGGGTCATCTTTACCGGCGTTTTTCTTACGCTTCGCCTCGGCTTTTTCTCGCGTTTCTAAGTCCGCCAGCTCCAGTTCCGTCTGAATCACACCAATATCATGCTGCGGGTCTTTCGAACCTTCCGCCCGAATCACATCCTTATCTTCAAACACTCTCACCACATGGCAAATAATCTGACACTCTCGGATATGCGCCAAAAACTTATTGCCCAAGCCTTCACCTTTCGAGGCGCCTTCCACTAGCCCCGCCACATCTACAAATTCCACCGTCGCCGGGATTACTTTTTCCGTATCGTACATTTTCGCCAGCACATCTAGGCGCGCATCCGGCACTGGTACAATCCCTACATTCGGTTCAATCGTTGCAAAAGGATAATTCGCCGCCAGCGCCCCCGCATTCGTCAGCGCATTAAAAAGCGTCGACTTCCCCACATTCGGCAAACCCACAATCGCAATCTTTAGATTCATAAATATATTATATCATACCCCGCCATAATTACGAGCAGATTTACTATATATAATATATATGCAAGAAATTAGGATTAGCATCTTTTGCATTTTCAAAATCTATGCTACAATAGAAGTGCACTGAGTTTATAAATTAGTCATCACATTTCTTCTATGGATGGTCGTGCGAAAAAATGGCACCATGCAGGGAGAAGTGCGACCTAAGTCTTTTGATGGCGGTTTATAAACTTCAGTGCGCCCTCGTGGTGCCATTTTTGTTTAAACTGTCACCATAGGGCTTAAGTATATACAACAACCAAAAGGAGGAGCCAAATGCGTCACAGGCTTAAACATTATCTTTTTGATAGGGAAAAATCCCGTCAAAAAGCTAGCACACCATCAACTTTTACACTCGGTAAGAATCCTCATCTTACCAAACATAAGCTTCATAGTAAAAGTACTTATTTCTACAGCGATGGTTCTAGAATAAACTATGTCGTTCCTAGTATGTGCACTTTGGCCCTCCTAATTGGTGGAATAATATGTATCAACCCAGCTTTAGATAATAGTAAAGCCTACGCCGAAGAATTAGACTTTGATACTATCAATGCAGATAATGCCAATAATGATTCCGGCATCATGACAGCTAGCGACCCCGCTATCAACTTAACTATTACGCCAGATAGCGGCAATACGAACAGCAATGTAACGGTTGGTGAAGTAGCTTATTTTAGTAATACCATCACCGTAGGTGGTACCGGTATCAGCAAATACTATTTAGCTCTCAGCACGCCAAACGGTAATAGCGGTAATTTAGTTGGTAAGGAGCATCCCGCCTCTACCGTCGGAAAAGTGAGTGCAAATACCGCTCCAGCCGAATTCGACTATAACACGTGGGGCTACGCTGCGAGTAATAACACTGGCATTGCAAATGATAGTTTACTCTACAATCCCGTTCCGTCTGGCACTGATGGCAATAATACAGAATACTTAGCTTTTAAAACTGGCGCCCCAGCCACTGACGGTGATAAATACAAGCTGGTTTTTGCAGCAAAACTTGGCGCTAATATGCCTAGCGACCATTACCAGTCTAGTGTTTATGTATCGGCGGTAGCAGATGCAGGTGTGACGGCAGTCATAGGCCTCACGAATAAAAACAAAGAGACTATTGTAACGATGCAAGAAATGTCTGCTGATTTCTGTGCAAATGTAGAAATTGGCACAGAAGGCAAATTAATAGATGCGCGCGATGATAAAATCTATTTTGTAGCTAAACTTGCTGATCATAATTGTTGGATGACTCAGAACCTAGCCTATGATGGTAAAAATAAAGATGGCAGTACGGAGGATATCGGAACTTCATGTACGCTAAATCGCACCGGAAACAGTAATGCACAAAACGATGCCGAATGTGCGTCTGGTAGCTGGATTAATAGTGCTTCCGATAAATCTTTTGCCATAGGTAGGCATAAAGATGGCAAGCATGAATCGCAGGGCAACTACTACAACTGGCCAGCTGCAACACAAGGTGGCTCTGGTAATGAAGTACAAGGCGTCTGTCCACCTAATTGGCAACTCCCGACCAGTAATAACACTAATAGCAAATCATTTGGAAACCTAACTAATACTTATAGTATTGGCAGTGATGATAAAAAACTTAATAGCAGCCCATTATATCTCCAATATAATGGAGTCATTAACAAAGGCTCCCTCGCCGTCACCGGTTCCGGTGGATATTATTGGTCATCTACGCCTAAAGATGCTGACTTCGCTTACAATCTAAACTTCAGCACCAATGGCTATGTCGCCCCGTCCAGCAGCAGCTACCGCTATGCCGGTTGCTCCGTCCGCTGCGTCGCTAAGTAGTTGCCCATGTTGGCTCCTGCAGCATAGGATTGGCAACCAAGCTAAGCGATTCCTATTTTCGAGGTCTTTTCCAGGCTAAGCCGGGTGCGCATTGCGCGAACGTTTTCACAGCCCTATGCGGCTTGCTCGCAATAAGCAGAGGCTTACCGGACCGAGAAAATACGAAATCGCTTAGCACTACCCAGATTAGTTGCATCCGTCCGCTGCGTCGCCCAGTAATCTCAGCGGCTAGCGCCTTTCAGCTCCCCGCCTCCTACCGGGGAGCTTTTTGGTTGCACACCGCCATAAAACCAGCCTCAAGCAGCCATTTTCCTACATTTTTCCCACAAATCAAAATCTTTATGTTAAAATAATATATATGAAAGGTCAGTCGGTGGGAAATGCGGCAACAATTTTGTGGCCAAGCGATGAAGAAATGTTGGCATTGCGTGAAATCACCTGCCAAGATTACATCACATCTGAGCTAAGCACGCTTGATTTGCTCTGGCCCGCCAGCCTTATCAACGAGCAAGCTCGTGTCAAAGAGCGCCGCGACTGGTCCCGGCCCTTAGCTATCTTTGGGTTCGCCCTCACCACGCTCATGGCGATCGTCATCGGCCCTATGCAGATGATTTTGGTTGCCACCGTGCTAGACTATGGCTGGGTCACCACTTCTTACTACCCAGTAGCCCTGAACGCCGTCTTAATCACTGCCGGAGTTGTATCTTTAATCAATCTCGCCGCCCTCACTCTCGCCTGGCGCGCCCAGCCGCAGCACACTTATCTCACTATGACATTAGTCGCCGGCAGCGTCATCGAGATTGCCCTCATCTGGCTCACTGGCCGCGTCGTTGCTTGGCAGCCGCATATCCTCACGCTAGTCCTCTTGTTAGTTCTCGCTATTTTCTTCATTGCCGCACTCTTCGTCAATAAATCCTACACCAGCCGCACGCATAATACTACCGTCACCAAAGTCATCCTGAGTCTCATGATGGTCGCCACCCTCGCCGAGCTCGCCCTTGGCATTATGAACATTTTCGAAACCAACATCACCAATGACCCCGAGCGCGTTCGCCAGCTTTCTACTGCTCAAGCTCAGGCTCACCAACCCGAGATTACTCGCACCCTCTCCGACCTCACTTACATCCTCTGCGGCGAGCCTTACCAGATTATCTACGCCAGTCAAGCAGAGCCTAGTGGCCTCTTTGAATGCAAAGAGTCCGGCGAAGTCTTTTCCGTCACCGACTTGCGCAACCATAGTAAATCCGTCAAAGGTGCCGCCATGTATCTCGGCACCACTCGGAATCCCATCGTCAGCCGCGCCTTCCCCAATTCGCACTATCTCTACCGCACTCTTCCAGACGCCACCGAAGACGAGCTTGCCCTCATGGTCGCCGCCTCCACCGAGCAAGAATTAGTCGACAACATCACCCAGCCCCTCCTCGATTATTGGCAAAACCACTCCGACCGCAATCTATTCATCAACATTTTTTACAATGACGATTTCAGCACCGTCAGCTCCACCCGCGATTTCGTTCTCATGTCAGCGCTCGACACTATGACTATGTCACCTACCCTACCGCGCAGTGACCGCCTCGAGGGTTACTGGGAAGGGAAGATTACACCCTACGTTTACCAGAGTGATTTAGAATTATCCGCTCTCAATGAGCTCGGCAGTGACCCCAAGCTCTACGCCGATTCATCTCGCATCGCCTTGCTTACTCATCGCCATTTATCTCTACATCTCACCGCCGGCGAAACCTTCGACTACGACACCCTACACGAGAAGCTCCAAGCTTCCTTCACTGGCGGTCTTGAAAGTGCAACAAACTAGCTCCAACCTCCCATACTTATGCTATAATCTAAGTAACAGGAGGTAAGATGAAACTAGGAAAATTGATCGTCATCGAAGGCGCCACCGACGGCATTGGCAAGAGCACTCAGATTGAGAAGCTCAAAACTCACTTAGAGGCCGATGGGAAGAAAGTTGCCACGCATCATTTTCCTACTTATTATTCTTATCAGGGCCAAGGGGTCGAGAAATACCTCCAGGGTGAATACGGTACTCCCGATCAGCTTTCGCCCTACTTCATCAATAGCCTCTACGCTTACGACCGCGCCATCACTTGGCGTATCAAGCTCAAAAATCTTTACAACAAAGGCCGCGTTATCCTGCTCGACCGCTACACTACTTCTAGCCTCATCTACCAGCCCGCCTTGATTAAAAATCAGCAGGAAAAGCGCGACTTCCTGGATTACGTAATCGATTTTGAATACAACAAGCTCGGCATCCAGCAGCCCGACCATGTCTTTTTCTTGCACATGCCTTTTGATATGGCTACCAAGATGCGCCAAGGTCGCCTCGAGAACGAAGGCATCGCCAATGACCTCCACGAGCGCAACCTAGAGTTTCTGCAGACCGTCTATGATAACTCTATGTACATCGCCAAATACCTCGGCTGGACCATGATTGACTGCACTACCGCCGATGGTAAAGCTATCCGCACTCCCGACGACATTCACGCCGAAATCTACCAGCACTTACAATCCACCCGAGCCAAGACTCTTTAGGGGTTACCTGTCCCAACTGTCCCAACTTTAGCCCTACTTCGGCTAACTCACTACTTTAGCTCCACCCCCACCGCCGGCTCATTCGGGCAAGATGTCAGAATCCGGCTCATCGCGTCATGCTCTGCTTGCGTTACCCAGAGCTGATATTTATATTTTACCGAAATCTGCCGCGCAATGTATTGGCAGCGAAAACTTTTATTTTTCGGCAACCAAGTCGCCGCATCACCGTCCGACTTTTGCTGGTTCGCGCTCGCATCTACCGCCAAAAGGTTCAGCGGGTCCGTCGCTAAATTATAGCGAGTTTCTGCCGTCAAATTCTGCGCACCCTTCTGCCAAGCATCCGACAACGCCACCACATGATCAATCTGAACTCCCTTCGACAAATCCGACTTCTCATAAAAAATCAAATGCTGCCCCGTGTACGGCTCATCAAACTCCCCGCCTAGCACCGTACAATTATCACTATCCAGCTTCGCCGTTTCGCCCAACTCCCGCTTAATAATCCGCTGGCGCAAATTACATCCCTCTACATTCGGCCAAGTTTTATAAAACTCCGTCCGCTCGTAGCCAGTTTTGGGCGCACGCCCCTTAATCTCCAATTTTTCTAAAACCATAGCTGCCAGCAAATCACCTTGAGCCTCGGCATTTGCTACGCCTCCGGTCGGCTCCAGCACCTGTTCATAACTATTCGGGCTCGCTATTACCAGCCCAATCGCCGCAGCCGCCGCCCCCAACACTGCCAAGATGCGACGCCAACGGTACTGAATAATTCTCCTCCAACTCATATTATTATCTTAGCATATTTCCCCAAAGCGTGCTACAATATCTAAAAAGGAGGAACATGATCTCGGATATATTAAAGGATAAAGTTGCCGTCGTCACCGGCGGAACTCGCGGCATTGGCTTTAGCATCGTCAAAACTTATTTGCAACAAGGCGCCAAAGTTATTTTATTCGGCTCACGCCAAGAAAGTGCCGACAAAGCTGTCAGCGCCCTCAAGGCTGAGAATCCCGACTGGGAAGTCGTTGGTATGGCGCCCGAACTAGGGAATCTCCAATCTGTCGAGCAAACCATCGGCGAAATCATCGAGAAATTTGGTCGCATTGATATTCTAGTCAACAACGCCGGCATCTCCGCCCGCGAATCCATCTATGATTACAGCGAAGAAGCCTTCGACAACATCATGCGCCTCAATGTTAAAGCCCTCTTTGACTGCTCCAAAGCCGTCGCGCCCTACATGCGCGATCAGGGTGGCGGCTGCATTATCAATACCAGCTCCATAGTTAGTTTCTTCGGCCAGCCGAGCGGTTGCGGTTATCCCGCCAGCAAAAGCGCAGTCAACGGCCTCACCAAATCCCTCGCTCGTGAGCTCGGCAAAGACAATATTCGCGTCAACGCCGTCGCTCCTGGCGTCACCAAGACCGACATGGTCGCCAGCCTCCCCGAAGACATGCTGGCCCGAGTTTCTGCTAACATCCCGCTCGGCCGCGTCGGCGACCCGCAAGAAGTTGCCAATGTCTTTTTATTCCTAGCTAGCGACCTCGCCAGCTATGTCAGTGGCACGATTATTTCTGTCGATGGTGCCACGGTTAATTAGTTTTACTTACAAAAGGACCTTACTGAGTTTTAGCAAGGTCTTTTTGTGGTAAGAACCACTTTCTCCCGCCGCAACTTCAAGTTGCGCTGAAGATTTAATGTTATAATTAAATTATGGCATTTGATTATAAGAAAGAATACAAAGAATTTTACCTTCCCAAGAATCAGCCCAACATCATCACAGTTCCGGTTATGAATTATTTAGCCGTCCGCGGTCACGGCAACCCAAATACCGAAAACGGCGAATATAAAAAATCTATCGAATTACTCTACAATATCGCCTTTACTATCAAGATGAGTAAGCGTGGCGACCATCAAATCGCCGGATATTTTGATTACGTCGTACCGCCGCTAGAAGGTTTTTGGTGGCAAGACCAATCCGACACCTTAGACTATAACCACAAAGACGACATGAACTTCATCTCCGTCATTCGCTTACCCGAGTTTGTCACCCAAGCTGATTTCGACTGGGCTATTGCCGAAGCCACCCGCAAGAAACAGCGCGATTTCTCCGCCGTCGAATTCTTCACCTACGACGAAGGCGAATGCGTACAATGTATGCACCTCGGCAGCTACGATACTGAGCCCGCCACTGTTGCTAAAATGCACAACTATATAGCTCAAGCCAGTTACACGCTCGACATCCAGAATCCCCGTTACCACCACGAAATTTATTTAAGCGATCCTCGCCGCACCAGCCCCGAGAAACTCAAAACCGTCATCCGCCACCCAATAAAAAGGTTTAGTAGCATTTCGCCGTCCAACTCTGTGAAGTGCAAGAGAACAGAAATCCGCGCCGTCATCGCTTCGCGACCGGGCGGATAACGAGCTAGCGCTGAGCTTCAATTCTATGCTAGCTCCCAGGATAAAACAATCTCACCTCACGGTGAGCTTATTTTATTCTGGTGGAGTGCAGGAGATTCGAACTCCTCACCTCTTCGCTGCCAGCGAAGCGCTCTAGCCAAATGAGCTAGCACCCCAATACCTATATTTTATCATATCTGCACCCATTTTCAAGCCCTTTTCTATCATAATCAGCGCACCATGCACAACAAAAACAGCACTCTAGCCTGTTACTAAGTCATCCGACCCAAACCAAAGCCCACCAAATGCCTCCGCAACCTACAGTTGCGGACCGAAATACTCAAAAGTCATCCTAAATTGGTAGTAAAAATATCAATGCAACCATAAAATTAGTTATAATATAAAACATGAACAAAGGTTACCGCATGCAATTTAGTGACAACTTACAAAACCTACGCAAACAACATAATATCTCACAGGAACAGCTCGCCGAGCAAATCAACGTTTCGCGCCAATCCATTTCTAAGTGGGAAAGTGGTGATAGTTATCCCGAAACCGAAAAGCTCATCGCTCTCTGCAACGTTTTTGGCTGCAAACTAGATGATCTCGTCCGCGGCGAAATCCAATCAAATAGCGCCAATACCTCAACCGCCGGCCAAGATTCAATTCTCCGACAATACGATCAGCTCATGAATAAGTTCAGCCTCGGGATTTCCATCGGTGTAGGAATTATCTTACTTGGCATCACCGCCCTGCTCAGCATTACGGCATTAAAACCTTTTGGCTATACTTCCGTCGCCTATTATGATACTTTAGGTCTGGTTGCATTACTTTGCAGCGTCGCTATCGGCGTCCCATTCTTCATTGTCAACGGTATGAAATTAGCAAATTTCAAACTCAAACATCCCCAAATCGAAGCGCGCTACCCCGAATCAGCGGTCGAAAGTTTCAATTCCAAGTTTATCACTGGCATCGCCATCGGCGTAGTTCTGCTTATCCTCGGTATCACCACTATGATCCTAGTCCAAGACATGGATATTTTCCCGAGTTCTGACTCTACCTTTTCACCAGCCATCTTCATGGCCTTCGCTAGTGTCGCCGTACCAATTTTAACCTTCGTCGGCATCCGTCGCGGCAAATACAACCTCGATGAATACAATAAGCCCCAAACTCACACCGACCGCAAAAATGAAGTCTTAATCGGCAAAATCAGCGGCGTCATCATGCTATCCGCCACTATTATCTTCTTTTTACTCGGATTTCTGGGCGATCTTTGGGAAATCTGCTGGATTGCGTTTTTGATCGGCGGCATCCTCTGCGGCATTGTTGGCACTATTCTCGGCCCCGGCTCAGAAGCCTAACCCCATACCATCACGACTTTTTGCTAAAATTCACCCCATATAGTATAATAGTACTTATGAAGTTATTTAGTCTGATTCAATACTACAAATATTGCTGGCGCAGTTGATTCATCTGCTAACTTATCTATTCTAAACACAAGGAGGAATCATGACTACCAAAGGAACTATACTTACCGGCATCCGCGCCAATAGCGAACTTACGCTCGGCAACTTTTTGGGCGCGCTCGTCCCGATGGTGCGCCTAGCCAATCAGCACAGCGAGGATTATAATATCAATATTTTTGCCCCCGACTTACATTCTATCATCGCCGACATCGACGGGGAATTACAGCAAAACATCATCCGCTCACTCAAATATTACCTCGCCGCCGGGCTCAAAATCAATCAAAACATTCACATTTACCGCCAGTCGCGCATTCCTGCCCATTCCGAACTCTGCTGGATTCTTAACTGCATCGCTAGCATGGGCGACCTCAACCGTATGACCCAGTACAAAGACAAAAGCGCCGGCAAAGATAGTGTCAACGTTGGTATCTTCGACTACCCAGTCCTCATGGCGGCCGACATATTATTATATGATGCCGAATACATCCCGGTCGGTGAAGACCAATTCCAGCATCTCGAACTCACCCGCCGCATCGCCGAGAAATTCAACAAAAAATTCGGCGAAATCTTCACTCTACCTGCCGAGCCTAAGAAACAAATCGCCTTTATGAATATGCGTGACGGCATCCGCATCCGCGACTTACAGAACCCCGAGAAAAAAATGAGTAAATCTACTCCGTCTGAGAATAGCAAAATCATGCTATCCGACACACCAGAGCAAGCCAAGAAAAAAATCATGTCCGCCACCACCGATTCTGTCGGCAAGATTCAGTTTGACATGTTTAATCAGCCAGGCATTAGCAATTTACTGCAAATTGACGCTCTAGTCAACGGCGTCCCACTACAAGATGTCATCTCTACTTGGGCCGGAGAAACTCACTACGGCGATCTCAAACAAAAAGTCGCCGACGATCTAGCCGTCTTCCTCGGCGAATTCCAGCGCAAACTCGCTGGCATTGGCGATGATGAAGTAATTGCGCTACTCGAAGAAGGCGAAGTCTATGCCAATGACGTCGCCAATCGCAAACTATACGCAGTCCAGAAAGCCTTCTGCTTGAGGTAACCATGATTATCACCGGGAAAAAGTTTAGCAAACCAGAGTTATCGCGCGTCATCAATGGCGATACCGTTTTGCCACAAGAGGATAATACCAACCATCGTAAACGCCTTGATCATCTTTTGGTCGAGCAACACCCAGAATATAATCGTTCTAGTTTGCAGAACTTCATTAAATCTGGTTTCGTGACGGTCGATGGCGAAGTTACCCAAAAGCCCAATGCCAAAGTTGAGCCCGATGCTAAAATCGAGCTAAAAGTCCCCGCCACAGAAAAAATTTTGCCCCAGCTCCCGATTATTTACGAAGATGAGCATGTGCTCGTCATCAATAAACCCGCTGGATTGCTCAGCATGGCCAAAGGCGAATATTGCCCCGAAGCCACCCTAGAAGATTACGGCCTCCTCGTGCATCGCCTTGATCGCGACACTTCTGGCGTCGTCATTCTCGCCAAAGACCCTGCCACTCAGAAAATGCTCCGCAAACAGTTCCAAGATCGCAAAACTCACAAAACTTATGTCGCCATCGTCAATGGTGCGCCAAAACATTCTCAAGCCATGATTGATTTGCCGATTAGCCGCAATCTCAAGCACCCTACTACTTTCCAAGTTGACCAAAACGGCAAACCTTCGCAGACCAAATATCAAGTCCTCGAAACCAGAAACGGCAAAAGTCTGGTCGAGCTGAAACCGATTACCGGCCGCACCCACCAGTTGCGTGTACATCTGAAATATCTGGGCACGCCCATCCTCGGCGACCCTGTTTATAGCACAGAAAAATCCGCCCCTCGCCTCATGCTACACGCGAAAGATCTCGAAATCACCATTCCTGGCGACCACGGCAACATCCGCAAAACTTTTACCGCACCACTACCAGAAATCTTTACTACCGTAATGAACAAATAACATGTTTTTCGAGAAACTTTCCGACATCAACCAAATCGCCAGCAAAGTCGCCTGCGGAATTTTCGTAGTTCCGCCTGATACCAAGCTCAAACTACCACATCCAGTCTATTTACGCCCCGATGAGTCCAAAACTACCACCGTCATCACCGTCGAGCAAATCCGTGATTTTCTCAGCCTTACTAATAATCGCGAAACTACTGAGCGGTTTTTCGTCATCACGCCAGCCGATGCCATGAACGAAGCCGCCCAAAACGCCTTCCTCAAAACTTTTGAAGAGCCCAAGCCGCATTGCCACTTCATCTTGCTCACTACTCAGCCTAGTTTGCTTTTGCCTACCATCCTGTCCCGCGCGCAAGTTTTTTACTTGCGGCAAGAAGGGAAAATTGACCAATCTCCCGCCGCCAAAGAAAAAACTATCACTATGGCCAAAAAACTCATCAGCGCCACACCGCGTAATCTCCCCGCCCTCGCCACCGAGCTCGCCAAGTCCAAAACTCAGCCTCGCCAGCAAGCTATGGATATTGTCGCCACTGCCATCGAAATCCTATACAAAAGTTACTTCAAAACCCACAATGACCGATTTCTCGCTAAATTGCCCAAGTTCATCAACTTATACGACAACTTAAGTAAAAATGGTCATATTAAGTTACACCTCGTAGCTGACTTATTATAGCTTGCGCGCTGCGCCCCAAACGAAAATACATTTATGGCACAGCCATCTACCGTGTTATTTTTCGCCAAAAACTTGCTTTTTATGGTAAAATAGAGCTATGATAGGTGTTGCGTTTATTGCAATTATAGCTCTGTATTTAGCGTTCTTGTTTCCGATTTTTAAACATCGTAAAGCCGAAGCTCCCCGCAGCGCCCGCTACGACATGCAAATGAAAAAGCTCTGGA